>NZ_JAHKQZ010000002.1:0-411830 GCF_019345585.1 Shewanella sp. NKUCC05_KAH | reverse complement strand
TAATCCATGGTTTCGAAAAGTCGAGCAGCTCGGTTGGTATTGGCTGGGTCGCGTTAGAGGATTGAGTGTCTATCGGCCGCATCCTTTCGGTCGCCAATTTTCACTAAAAGCGCTTTATCCCCAAGCCCGTCGTCGCGCAAAACATGTTGGGCGGGTGGCGTTATCGGTAAAGAAACCTTTGTTATGTGAGATGGTATTGTTCAGGGCCCCAAGTAAAGGCAGAAAAGGTCAGCGAAGTACGACAACAGACTGTCACCATACTGCGCAATGGACGTATGAGTTGACCGCCAAAGAGCCTTGGGCACTGGTGACTAACTTGACCATGGAAGCCATGTCGCCTCAAAAACTGGTTAATATTTACCAAAAGCGGATGCAAATAGAAGAAACCTTTAGAGATTTAAAAAGTCCCGCTTATGGCTTTGGTTTACGTCATAGCAGAACACGTTACGCGGCGAGGATGGATATACTGCTATTGATAGCATTATTGGTGCAACTGGCATTTTGGTGGGTAGGATTATATGGGGAAACACAGCAATTACAGCGGCACTTCCAAGCAAACACGATAAAGAAAAGGAATGTGCTATCAACAATCAGGATGGGCAAAGAACTGCTGCGGCGACGGCATGATTACCCCATATCAGCAGATAATTTGCTTTGTGCTGCGAAGAAACTAGCTGAACTCTCATTAATTCATGGTTGTTGGGGTTATGAATTATGAGGGGATCCTACAGCGTAGAGCCGCCATGGATGGCTTCACGGCGTGTCACGGAAGCAATGGAATTCGGCGTATCCGCAACGAGATCAGAAGTGCTTGGAAAAGCCTTATATTTTTTAACCTCACCTTCCTTCATCCCAGCTCTACAAACAAAAACAGCCGCAAATATTTGCGGCTGTTTTTGATTAACACTCTGGATTTAAATAAGATTTAAAGCTTATGCCAACTCGCTCGCTATTCATTGACCATAGCTAATAGCGCAGGTAAGAACTCTTTATCTAATGTGGCAATTTCACCTTGCTCGATAAGCACTTGATTAAGGATCTCATGGCTAGTCAAAGGATTAGCTAATACCACTCGAAAAACCACTGTGGGTTGTCTAAAGTAGCGCGCGGGTTGAATGCGGGTGCGGGAGACGAAGGATTTACCCTGTTCGCGTTGGTGCTTTTGAATAAACTGGGTGAGGCCATCGAGCAGCTCGTTAAAGCGGGCGAGTTTTACTGTGTCTGCTTGCTCACAGGCAAGTTGCATGGCGGCTTGGATGCTGGCGGGCACATAACGGTAAGTCAGCAGACACAGTTCTGGCTCAGTGATTAGCTCAAAATCCACATGGGTTTTGATTTGTTCGGCAAAATAGCGGGCTTTTTCAAGGCTGTTATTGATTAAGATTTCATAACCATCGCGGCCTATGATCTGTAAGCAAGCATGCACTAACATCGCCATGCCGGGGCGTGAACCTTCCAGCGTTTGGCTGCCGAGATCCTTTGAACCACGGCGCAGAATATACTCGGCGTGATGGGCAATGGCGTGGGCGAACTCTGGGTCTTTAAATAACACCATGCCCGCGCCCATGGGCACATACATTTGTTTGTGGGCATCGATAGTGACTGAGTCCGCAAGTTCGATACCTGCGAGTAAGTGGCGGTATTTATTGGATAATAAACTTGCGCCGCCCCACGCTGCATCCACATGGAAATGGCAATTTAACTCTTTTGCGAGCGCCGCTAACTCTGTCAGTGGGTCAACATTACCGGTTTCAGTGGTGCCGGCCACGCCAACAATCGCTAATACCTTGATGTTTTTACGGGCAAGTTCAAGGGCGGCTTGGCGCATTTTCGCGACATCGACCTTGTTATCGCTGCCCGTGGGAATGCTGATGATATTGTCGCGACCGATGCCAAGCAGATCGACGGCTTTGCCCAGCGAATAGTGACCGCGCTCCGACACTAAAATCGCTAAATCATCATGGCCATAGTGGCGCAGCGCCTTGAGTAAGCCTTCGCGGCTGACGCCTTTAAACTCGCCATCGGCTTTTAATAATTGGTTACGGGCAATCCACAGCGCCGTGATGTTGGCGACCGTGCCGCCGGAGCAAAATGCGCCGAGGGAATGATTGGCGCTGTGCATCCAGCTTTGATAAAAATCCGTATCTTGGGCGTAAATCAAATGGTGCATCATGCCGAGCACTTGGCGCTCAAGCGGCGTAAATGCCTTAGAGGTTTCGATTTTGACCAGATTTTGATTGAGTCCCACCATCATCTTCGACAGTGGCAACACAAAGTAGGGCAGTGCCGAAGTCATGTGGCCGATAAAACTCGGTGCCGCTGTGTGTACCGAATGCGCCACCAGATTTTGCATAATTTCGTCTGTGTAATCGGAGACAAAACGCGGCTGAGTTGGGATCTCAAAGGCTTGAAAATCGGTTTCGATTTCAGACAAGGGTTTTTCGAGCGCGGCGATACTGTCACCCAAAAAGCCTGCTAAGTCCTCGGAGAGCTTTTGCTCAATAATACTCAGCGTTGAGCTTGCATCTTCCGGTGCAGTAAAAATGCGCAGCAAACTTGCTTCGGATGCGGTGGCTTGGCGAGGGAGTTTCTGGGTCATGGGGCTTGCCGTCTATTAATTTTTATAGTGAAACCGCAAATTGGCTCGAAGAGTATAACGTACCAGTGATTCTCGACTAGTGACTCTCAAATGTTCAATCAGCGGAATACCAAAAAGGGAGCTCACTTTACTGCAAGGCCTTTTAGGCATCAAGCACTAAAATTTTGTATTGCCAAAGCGTTGCGGCCTAAATAAGCAAAGGCGCCGTTATGGCGCCTTTATGTTTAACTCGACGGGCCACTCATCAAGCCTGAGCATTAGCCCTCAAAACTCATGTTGGCCCTAAAAATTAGCGCTGGCCTAACATGAGTACCGCGCCGATATTTCGAGCGGTATTGCAAAGGTTTAGCTTGGCATTGGCTAGCACATCATCAAGTGGACTTAAGTGCGGGATGATAGGGAAGATAGCCGTCATACCGTGATCCAATATGGCATTGGCGTTTTCACCGAGGCAGCCCGAGATACCGATAGTGGGAATGCCCTGCAATTTGGCTTGCTTTAACACGCCCATTGGGGTTTTACCAAACACGGTTTGACCATCGATGCGGCCTTCACCTGTGATCACTAAATCGGCGCCACGGATTTTGTCCGCAAGGCCAACGGTTTGCATCACAATCTCAACCCCGGGTTTAAGCTCGGCATTTAAAAAAGCCATCACGCCAAGACCCATACCGCCAGCAGCGCCAGCCCCCGCATGATCGCGGTGATCGCTAATGCCATTGCGGGCAATCACATCGGCATAATGGGCAAGAGCGGCATCTAGCTGCTTAACCATCTCAGGCGTCGCACCTTTTTGCGGACCAAAAATTGCCGATGCACCGCGTTCACCGCACAGTGGATTATCAACATCGCAGGCAACTTCGAAGCTGCACTCACGTAAAAGTGGATGAGCGTTTGATACATCGATTTGAGCAAGGTTCGCCAGCGCTGCGCCGCCAGAAGGTAGCGTTTTACCTTGGCCATCGAGCAATAAAATATCCAGCGCTTGGGCCATACCCGCGCCGCCATCGTTGGTGGCACTGCCGCCTAGCCCCAAAATGATGTGCTTTATCCCCCGATTAAGCGCATCACAAATCAGCTCGCCCGTGCCATAACTTGTGGTAAGCAGCGGATTACGTTGCTCCCTCGGCACATGGTGCAAACCTGAGGCTGAGGCCATTTCAATCACGGCAATCGCGCCTTTATGTGGCGATTTGCTCGTTGGATCTGCACGTGAAACTGAAGCAGAACTTGTATTCATAGCCGCGCCCAGAATGCCTTCCCCAAGGATGCCATAGTGCGCTTGCACTCTATGCCCCAGTGGCCCCATGACCTCTAAGCTGACAATACTGCCGCCCGTGGCGTCCACCATAGATTGCACTGTGCCTTCGCCACCATCGGCAACGGGTATTTTGATTATGTCGCAGTCGGGTATCACTTGTTTTAAGCCTTGTTCGATGGCGTTGGCCACTTCGAGCGCGCTTAAGCTTTCTTTAAATGAGTCGGGGGCGATAACTATTTTCATTAAAAATCCTACAGCTAAATGGGATAAAACAGGGCTCAATGTTGAACACTAAACCCAAGGCCACTTACGTTGGGCGCAACAACATCCCTGTGCTAAAACTGAGGTGATATAAAGGCATTTATATCCATCACTGGCACATTAATCTGTTGCAATTATTAGGGCGTATAACAGAGATATATCTTGGGCACGGCATGTGCCCAAGGGACAATATTGAATCAAGAACTCATTAATATTAGAGCAACACTAGGCTTAGCACATACACAGTTACCATGGATGTTACACCTTGGATTAGGGTCGCCATAGTTTGGGCTTTATAGGCTTGTTTGACGCTCATGCGGCTAAACTGGGTGACGACCCAAAAGAAGCTGTCATTGGCGTGGGAAACTGTCATTGCACCTGCGCCAATGGCCATTACTGTTAACACTCGGCCCATATCGCTACCAAGACCAATATCGCCAAGCATAGGCGCAACCAGTGCAGAGGTTGCGACTAACGCGACTGTCGATGAACCCTGCGCTGACTTAAGCGCGGCAGCGACGATAAATGGCATGAAGATACCGATACCCAGTGCCGACAGTGATGTGCCCAAAAAGTCACCGATAGGCGTGGCTTTTAATACCGCACCAAAGGCACCACCTGCACCTGTGATTAAAATAATCGGCGCGGCAGTGACGAGCCCTTGGCTGATGCGTTCGCTAAATTCGCTGATCTTATTCTCACCCTTTAACAGCAGCAGGGATAAAAACAGGCCAATCATCAGGGCATTAACGGGCTGACCGAGGAACACGAGCGCATCAAACACACCTTCTTTACCCAAAGGCGCTGAAGGGAGGTTAGCGATAGAACCTAAACAAATTAATACGATAGGCACAAAAATTGGTGCGAAAGCTTTTAATGGACTTGGTAGCGTGCCATAGCTTTTTTTCAGCGTTTCATAGTCACTGGCCTGCGCTTTAAGTTCTTCTGCGCCTTCACCATCGGGCTCAACATCGGCAAAGCGGTTTGCCCATAACATACCCGCGAGTGCCGCAACGGCGGCCACAAAGAGACCCACACCGATCACTAAACCTAAGTTGGACTCTAAGCCTAAGTTGCCTGCGGCGGCGATAGGGCCTGGCGTTGGCGGTACAAAGGTGTGAGTGGCGTACAGACCTGTGGCTAAGGCAACGCTCATGGAGACACTAGAGACCTTCATGCGGTTCGCCATCGATTGTTTCAGTGAGTTTAAGATCACAAAACCCGAGTCACAAAAGACCGGAATAGACACGAGATAACCGATAATTGACATAGTGAGTGTCGGGAAGCGTTTACCTAATATCTTGATCACCACATCGGCCATGGTGATGGCGGCGCCGCTTTTTTCCAGAATAATCCCTATGATAGTGCCTAAGACGATCACTAAGCCGATATAGCCTAAAATATTGCCAAACCCTGTGGTAATGGTTTTAGCGATTTCTCCGCTTGGCAGACCATAGGCGAAGGCCGCGATAAAGGCGGCCAGAATTAAGGTTAAAAAGGGGTGGAGTTTAAATTTTGAGGTCGCGATAACAATAAATGCAATCACGCCGATGAGAATAAGCACTAAGTTCATAGTTTGTCCCGTTCAGTTCTTGGCTGAAGTTTTTGAGTAAGTTTTTTGACTTATAGTGTAGGGCGCAGTGCTTATTTGGGCCTGAGTCCAAATGAGGGCTGCTTTAAGGTCATCCTATTATTGTGCAGGTATGTTTGAATAGCTTTGGCTAAATCCACGGAATTACCGCGTTATGTTTCGCCATTTTTGTGCTCATGCACAAAAATGCTTAGGTGAATTCGAATGCAGGAGGAGGCGTTTTGTCGGTAAGGGAGGCGCTTGTCGATAAGGATTGGCAAATAGGGCTATTTGCCAATCCTAAACAGGAGGGACTTAACTCGACATCTTTATTGACGACGAATAAAGGATTCTACATAAGCTGCGGTGCGGGCATTGAGTATCGGATCGGCAGATGCAGTAATGCCCTTAGGTAATAACAGTGGGTTAAATATGCCTTTATCACACTGTTGAACTAGGGGATCGCTATCTCGCTCACCGTTAATCATCACTTGGCCTACCAGTAAACGCTGGCGAGTTTCAGGCCAGATCACGGTTGGGTCATTAATCTCATCCCCCATTTCGGCGAGTTGAATATAGAGGTTCCATTGTGCTGGCTGGGTTTTAATGCGCTCGAGTAATTCTGCCTTTAAAAAATCATCACTGAGACTGGCAAGTTCACTGGCTGACAGCGCGGCAGTACCTGCGACAGGTTCAAAAATCCATTTACCCGCGACCGTTTCACCTTGTTGAACACTGTTTTTTTGCGTGCTGAACAGGAAACTATTTACACCAAAGTAGCGGCTGTTGGCAAAACTTGGGCTAGGAGGCAACTGTTTAACATAGTCGAAAAAAGCTTTGGCGCTGGGTTGATTATCAATAAGCCACTGTTTACCTTCAGGGCCTTGTTTCACTTTGGTCTGAAAGTTAAAAAACTCTTCGAGATTTTTGGCAAAGAAAACGGGAACGTTAGTGGTGACAAAGTTAAGGTTTTCTTTATCGCCGTCAATTTTGAGTGACATAAAGCGCCCAGCGGTTTTATCTGAGATCTGCGGATTTGTACCGCCGAGGGAAAAGCGGGCTGTGACCTTGATACTATCTTGATTAAAAAATGGAATTGCCAACGTTTGTTGTAATTGTGGATTCGGTTTAAAACTGCCTGAGGTACAAAATCCCTTAGTGTGATTACGCAGTTTGACTTTTTTACCCGCCTCGCGACTTACCGCATCGGGTGTGCCGTTCACGGCATCGACCAGTTCGGGAATGGTTTTCTCGGCCGCGATTAACGAAGGTGAAGTCAGCGCTAAGCCGCTAATGAGACAAGCTTTGGCGAGTAAAGTCAGTTTGATTGAGGTCATTATCATTCCTTTCAATGGACTAAGTAGAGAGCGCTAGCATATCGACGCGATACTATATGAAAGGATAGGAAAGGGGATACGGTATAAATCTTTCAATTAATTTTTTAGTACAGGCCAAGTTTTACTCAATTGATCTGGTTATAAGGTTTGCGCCGTCATCTGCGGGCTTTTTCTGGCTAATCTGTTGAGTTGCTAAGTCATTTGAGCGTTAAGTTAAGCGAGTCGAAGTATCAATTAATTGCCCAAGATACAGGCTTAATAATCCATGCAGGGATTGAATGTCGGCTTGGGTGATTTGCTGAATTTTATCAAGGCGATATCTGAGTGTATTGCGATGAATAAACAGGGCATTCGCGCATTGCTGTGCATCGCCAAAGTGGGTGATGTATGCCGCTAAGGTTTTGCGTAATTGGCCGTTTTTGTCCGCCTTGGCGAGTTGCTGGTAGGGCGTTGCCAGCGCCTGACCGCGCCAGTCATGTTTTAGCCCTGCAAGTAACACTTGTAGGGAATAATCTTCAAACAGGTATTTATTCCCTTCTGCATTGAGCTGCTTACCGAGTGCTAAGGTTTCTTGAGCCGTGTGATAGGAGCGCGCTATCCCACCTTTTTCCGGGAAGAAATGGCCTAGAGCAATTTTAAAGTTTAAATCCATTTGGGCGGGTAAGCGCTGCAATAGCTTATCGATACGCTGATTTTCAAGCTCAGGATCCCATTGTTTTCCATCTAAAAAAGCAGGCTTTAGGATCACCAACTGCGACATTGAGGTCATGGCAATCAAGTTACCACGGTCAGGATATTGCAATAGATGCAGCACTTGCTTGAGGGTTTCACTGACTCTGGGGCTACGTTCATCGGCGGGCTGAGTGGATGCCTCAGCTAAGTACAAGGCCGATGGGGTGGTGTCGGTTTTTAAATGCTGTTTCTGGATGTTTTTCTCGCTGATCTCAATAATGGCCGCGACTCTTGGCAGGCTGATATCAATGTCGAGCTGTTTTGCCCAGCGGTGCAACTGTGCATCATCGGTTTCAGCTTTGATCAGTTGCAGAATAAACTCTTCACGCTGGCGATTCTCCCATTGCAATTTATCCTGCAGGTTGGCTTGTTCAACAATCATTTCGGCGGTCATTTTGAGTAACTCACCATAATGGGTGAGCTCACGTGGATCACCGGTAATGCCGACAACGCCGATAATTTGTCCTTGATAATGTAAGGGTAAATTGATACCTGGCTTAACGCCATGCAGCCCTGAGGCGACTTCTTGACTGATCTCCACATTGCGATTTTGGGCAATCGCCAGCAGCGCGCCTTCGTGGGTTGACCCTATACGCTTAGGGTCGCCTGAGCCTAAAATCACCCCTTGGCCGTTCATCACATTGATATTGTGGCCAATGATTTTCATTGTGCGGCTCACAATTTGCTTAGCGATGGCAGAATCAAGTAGATACATACAGGCGCCTAGTGGGGTTGAAGGTTTAATAGGGATGCAATACGCATTCTTAATCTGGGTAGCATATCGCGTTCAAACTCAGGATGCTGCTTAAGCCAAAGATTATTACGCGGGCTTGGGTGCGGCAAGACAAGATACTTAGGCCAATATAGCTGCCATTGCGCGCATGCTTGGGTCACAGTTATTGGTTTCAGTTTGGGGATGACTGTTACGTTAGTGCCGGTTGTTTGATGCTTAGTGATCGGCGAAGTAGGGTTTACGGCCTCGGACGATTCGCGCGGTAGATGATAGTCGATGGCATATTGGCCGAGGATCACAATTAGCTCTATTTGCGGCATTAGGGCGAGCAAAGCCTGATGCCAAGTGGCAGCACATTCGGAGCGCGGTGGTTTATCACCCTGCTTTTTACCGTTTTTTTCGATACTGCCCGGAAAACAAAATCCCATAGGGATAATGGCAAAAAGATTGGGGTCGTAGAATTGCTCCCGCGTGACATTCAACCAAGTGCGCAGCCGTTCACCGCTGGCATCGTCAAAAGGTATGCCTTTATGGTGGGTTTTCACGCCCGGAGCTTGGCCTGCAATCAAAATTCGTGCTTGGGTACTGGCCTGTAATATCGGCTTGGGCGCTAAGGGTAAATGGGCCTGACATAAAGTACAGGCGCTGATTTTGGCCAGCAGTTTGGCCATTGATGCTGAGCATGATGGCGATACAGTTACGCAAAGTGGCGATGGCGCTTTAGTGAGATTCATCTTAGTCAATTTAATCGCTAATTTTATCGTTGCTCATTCATTTTCAATCAGGATTGGAGCATCATCACTGTTTGATATACCCAGTAGCCAAAAAGAGAATAGCCAAGGATTAAACTGATATAACTTAATATCTTAGGAATTTGATTTCTGCTTGAAGCCAAACAAATGTGGGCCAGCACAATCGTAAAGAGGGCTAATGGCGCAATCACATAGCTCAAAGCTAAGATGAATAATGCCCCTAGGCTGATGATCCAATCTGCATTGCGATTGGTGGGTTTATCGATTTGGCAAAGCTGTAGTGGCAATAAAATCAGTCCAATACCGACACAGATAATACCTAAGTTAAGGGCGAAATCACTCCAACCTCTATGATCATAAATGGCTAACGCAATGGCAATTAATGGCACTATTAGTGCGCTTAATACATGGCGTCTAGCAAAAGTGGCGCTGCGATACTGACCCGCAAAAAAGAATAAGCCCTGTAGAAACAGATTGATTAAGGTAAAACCACCTAGGCCTAAAATGATAAATAGGCTCGCTGCGCCACCCGATGGGTCGAACGCCATGGCGGGTAAGGGTAATAGGCTTAGCCCCACTAGTGCGGGAATTGATAACAACCACTGAGATTGGGAGAGTGAAGAATAAATACGCATGGGCTCAGAGGATTAACTAAAAGATTGAATTAAGATCCGCTAAAGTGAGCCAAAACTCAAGGATTAAGCTTTTTATGGGCGGACTTTCGCGCCAGATTCTGATCTTATTCAAGATTTTTACTGTTATCTGCCATGATGTTATCGCTTTAAAAGATAATGCTGCGCTTAAACAAAAGCCCGCAACATGCGGGCTTTTCGTGTTATGAAGAGTATCGATTAGAGTTTGTAACTCATGCTCAGCATGATCATTTGCGCTGTGTAGTCATGGCTATTGCTGCCAAAGCCTACGACGTTCCAGATCCCATCGACGGCGATATCATTGGCGGCATCATTGTCTTTATAATTCTCAATTTTATAATCCAAGCGCAGCGCCATTTTCTCGGTGGCTTGATATTGAGCATATAAGTTAATGTTGTGCACTTTGGCAAAATAATCGCCATAGTCGCCTGTGATACCTTGTCTGACTTGAGTGTTACTGTCGGAGTTTGAATAAGTGTAATCCAATCCCATGCGTAACTTGTTCTCAAGCAAGTTGTTGTAGCTCAGGCCTGCCCCGATCACATCTACATTGTCTTCAATGAATCCTGTCCATGTCGGGGTGCTGTAATTACTGCTTCCCGCTTGTTCTGACTCAATGATTTGGTAGTTGTAGAAGGCTGTCGCCAGTAAATCATCGGTGATCATGTAGCTGATGTTGGCATCATAACTGGTGTCTTTTGACTCCGTTAAGCCAATAACTGTGTCAGAGTAGTCATCTAATGCGTAACGGGCACCGAAATCTATGGTCAAGCTGTCGATTGGCGAGTGGGTGACTCGAGCTTCAATCTGGGTTCTGTCGCGGTTAGCCAGATTGTACTTACGTAACAGGCTGTTGGTTTCAGAAGATGTCCATTCAGAAGCTTGATATTGCGAGCCATCACGCTGACCGTAACTGCCCTTAACCCACATATCCCAAGTTTCAAAGCTGTTAACGCGCAAACGTGCCCAAACAGTATTTTCATCCGTGGTTTCACGGTCTTGATAATTACGGTCATCACGTTTGAAGTCATAGCCGCCATCAAGCTTCAGTCCATGGGTAATACGATAATCCGCCGCCACTTTGAAGCGTTGGCTAGTGTTATCGTAAGGGGTGTTATAGGCCACCTTACCATTGACATTGTTGATGCTGACTTGGGTCCACTCTTCAATTTGAGTATTGTTATCACGGTCGCTATAGTCGTAGCTACCACTTAAGCGCAGTGAGTTAGTTACTTTACTGACGACTTTTAAGTTCAACCCAGTGAGGTCAACTTTGGCATCAACGGCCTCTGTCGGCACTTGATAGCCATAGCCTGAAGTGACTAATGCTTGGTCTTGACTCATTTGTCCCGCAAGCACACGACCTGTTAACACATTGGTATTGTCGTTGTATTGGCCCATGAGCGACACTGTGTGTGACTGGTTGTCAGGGTCAAGGGCGAGTGTGCCAGAGGTTTGAGCACCAAAGGTCGGATTGAAGGCACTGTCGAAGTTTAACTGGTTGTACTCGTTCTTAAAAATTGAGCCATTGTAGTTAAGTGCAGTGAACCAACGATCGCCTTTTAGTTTAATGCCAGCTTCAATGGAGTCAGTGGTGTAATCAACTGGCTCAGCTAACATCATGGATTGGTTAAAGAATCCACCTGATGTTTTTTTCAAGCCGGTTTTTTCTTCACGCATGTAGCTCACATGCGTACTCCACAGCGATTCACCTTGATAGTCAAAACCTAACCCTGTGCGCTCACGTTTGAGCGACAGTTCTAAGGCATTTAGGTTGTCCATCAGTAACGGCATCTGGTTGCTTGAACCCGCAGTTACCCAGTTGTCTGGCAAGGTTAAATTATCGCTGCCGACACCAGAGTAGGGCGTTAAGGCGCTATTACTGTTGTAAGTGGCGATTTGGCGATAGTTTACATTGACATTATACTGGCCCTGTTTGCCCGCATTGACATCTAAACGGCCACCATCCATGCCCAGTTGATAAGCTTCAACGCTGGCTTGATAGCCTTTCTCACCACGGAAGGTGACATCGGCATCAAATTTACCCGCAACTTCGTTTGAAGTCCCAAAGGCATTAGCCGAGCGAATATCCTCTTCGCTGTTGTAACCCACGCCCACACCCACAGTGCCAGACGTACCCGTTTCAACAACGCAGCCTTTACAGCTCCAAGCGGACATTTTGACTTTTTCTGTATTGGCATTGGCTAGGCCATACCCGTCGGCCGCTATTGCAAAACCTGTGTTTGCTAGTAACGCCAGAGTGATCAAATTGAGTTTAAATTTCATTTTCTCGTCTCCTTAGCGCTGTAATAGCTTGCCAGATGGATGGTTTGAACCATGGACCTGACTGTGGCAATTTAAACAGCTTCTTCCACCCGTAAAGGCATTGTCGCCGACGTTTGAACCTAAACCAGTGTTACCTAAGTAAGCATTGCTGGCGTGGCCATCGCTAGCGTGACATTGCTGACACAGCTGCGGTGCGCGGGTTTTCAACATGGCATCATTCACACTGCCGTGAGGATTGTGGCAAGTCACACAGTTCTCAGTGACGGGTGCATGTTCCCACAGTTTTGGGCCGCGTTTCTCGGCGTGGCAGGAGTAACAGGTTTCGTTAATGCTAGGCTTGTTTAGATCGGAATCTGTCATGCTCCCATGGGGATTATGACAATCGCTACAGGTCATTTGAGCCCATTTTAGTGGGTGACTTGAGCGTTTATTCATATCTGCTTTTTGCTTAGTATGACAGCTAGTACAGACTTCCATTTCGGTGTTTTTTGATAACACAGGATCTTTTGCGACATGCACTTGGTGGCATGAGGCACAAGCGACATCGGCATTGTCATGGTGACTACCGTTCCAAGATACGCGTTTATCATCTTGGTGGCAGCTCATACAGACACTGTTTTGTTTTTCTGCACTTAAGGTCGATTGCTTACCAAAAGTGATCATCGGCTCGTTGCCGCCTTTATTGTGTTGACCCATAGGACCATGACAGGCTTCACATTGCAGGCCAGCCATTGGGCTCTTTGATGAATCAATGGCGCCATGAACACCTTTGAAGAGGTCCATCACTTTTTCAGATTTTTTGTGGCACATCAAACAAGAATCAGCACCTTTAGGGGAGTAGCTGCCTTCGGCAAACTTCTTATCTAAGGTGGCTTCGACTTGTTCTGGAGTCATTTTGTCATCCCACTTTGAGGCGTGTGCACTCGGTGTGATGCATAAAGACATCACTGCAGACATTGCCATGGAGATGACAAGTGCCGGCAGTAGGTTTTTCATTTTTAGGCTGTTCTTCATAATAGGCTTCCCAATTTGTCCCAACAAAATTCAAGAAAGGGGGAGCGAACTCCCCCTGCTTGGGCAAATTACATCTTCACCTGAGTGTGATCTGTTGGTGTGGGTTTGTGACAGTAGAAACAGGTTTCTGACTGCGCCGCTTGATTGGCTTGAACATAATCACCGTTCACAATCGCGCCCATATTTTCTAAGCCGTGGCCAATAGATTCTGGCGCGTGGCATGAAGTACAAGTGGCAGTGATTGGCGTGGTGTATTTACCCGCAGTTGTTGCCAGAGCGCCTTTGACCTTGAATGCATCTAGGTTGAAGTCGTTATGACATTGGGTACATTCTTTGATGACACCTTGTTTACCATGAACAACGTGTAATTTCATTTCCAACGCACCTTTGTTAGCACCATTTGCATAGGTACCATCTGGGGTATGACAAGCGACACACGCATCCACACCTACGATTGGCTTACCGCTGGCATCTTTTGCATGTGATAGCTGTTCTGTCATCACAAAACCCGCATGGTGGCCTTTGTGAATTTCGAAGCTATCACCGTGACAACCTTGACAGGTACCAAACTCAACTGAGTTAACATGACGCATGCTCGGTGCTTTACCAGACTTAGTGCCAAAAGCTAGTTCGGCTTTCATGCTCGTTGTTGCGCTGTCTGCGGTACATGCGGTTAAGCTTGTACCAGTGCTACACACTTCTAAACCGATAATGGTAAAGGCGGTATCAGTATCGCCTGCACCGAAAGGTAGAGCGGGTGTTGTAAAGATCAATTTACCGTCAACTAAGGTTACACCTTCTTGCAGTGCACCATCTTTGACTAAGTCTTTCGCTATTTTCGCTTTACCGCTACCTGGACTTGGGTTGTAGCCCATGATCGGGAAGTTAGGGCCAACGTTGGTAACGGACTCTAAACGTTTAATCTTATCTTGAACGGTTGCCGCATCAATTGCGTTACCATCTTTGTCTAAGATAGACACGGTTAATACTGCAGTATCATCAGCTTGACCAGCAAGTGCTGCTGACATACCTAACTGAGCGATAACGGCTTTTTTGTCTGCAGTCTTACCTGTGTGCAGTTCTGCAGTCCAATCGCTGTTATGACAGGCGATACAGTTAGAGTTATCTAGCTGTTGTGAGTGACCTTTACCGGCAGCAAAGTCCACTGTGCTATGGCAGCTTCCACATGAGGCGGCAGTTGGGATACGTGACCAATTACTCCAATCAGGCGTAGCCTCATTTGCTGCGTGACAGCTTTGACAGCTTTCTAATGAGCCTAAGGTGAGGTCTTTGTGCTTAGCGTGAACGAGAACATTAAACTCTTTACCTACGCCAACTTTTCCGGCTGTGTGGCAAGTTGCACAGTAATTAACGTCAGAATACGCGCCGCCATGTTTAACATTGGCTAAATCTTGGTGACAAGTATTACAGCTTTCTGTGGCGACAATTTTGCGACTATATGTTGGCAGTGCGCCAGTATCGGCAGTGAAGTCGACAAAGGCGTTACTGTTTGGTACTTGAGTACCATCGGGAAGCGGAGTGTTATAAGCGCGGATTAATACTCGTTGAGCTAACTGTTCGTTATAAGTGACTTTAGTGTTAGCGGTCAGGTTCATACTAAAAGTATAACTGTAGTGACCGTTTTTCTTGTCAACGAAAGTCCCTGGGCATGTTGCAGCGACATCACAGGTTTCATCACCAAAGTATTGCCATTGTGACGCATTACCTGCACCAGTTGCGCCTTGTGGGATTAATTGTGCTGCGGCAAAACGCATTTTTTGTAGGCCAACAACGGGTAAATCATTTTCGTTAGTGACGGTAAACTCAACACTCGGAATACCGTTAGTGACGACAGATTTGTCAAAGGCGAAATTAAGGGTTTGAATCGCTGGAGCAGGTTCGCCACCAGGTTCACCGGGATTACCATCATTACCATCGCTGCCACCACAGCCCGCTAAGGCCATAGTGACTGCACTTGCTGCTAACAGCAGTGCGATTTTAGTTGTTTGTGCGTTCATCATTTTTTTCCCTGCATAGGTTTGGCATTGCTTAAACGCTATGTTCTAGAGCCAACAGATTCTATGTCTGTGTTTTTGGTCACTAGAAGCGACTTAAGTGGATGCTGGAAATAGAATTCCCCAAGGAAAGGCTAACCTAACATGACCTTAAAATCTCCAAGGCCTTTGCTAATGTGTGACTTGGATCTTTCTATTTCTAAAGAGGTATTTAAAGCGAGAGGTAAAAATGATTTTAGAACAAAAAAACAGCGGGGTTTTGAAAGGGAAGAATATAAAGAGAGAGGTAACAACCTCTCTCTTTAATAACAATAAAAACATTGCTCTGAATGAGAGCGTTATCTCTGTTTAGTTACCGTGGACTTCACTCAATTGAGCTGGTGTATGGCAAGTCGCACAGCTTTCAGATGCACGGGTTTGCACATCGGCTGCGCTAGTACCGTTTAAGATACCACCGTTAGCCTCAATATGAGATTTAGCGGCATCAGAGAGATATTTCTGGTGACAGCTTAAACATGCGCCTGCATCAGAAGAGACCCAAATATCGGTACCGTTATTGTTGATGTCACCAAAACGCCATGTGCGTTCAGGTGCACGGCCTAAGGTAATACCTGTAATGACGTTTGATTTATCTACAGTATGACATGTAGCACAATCAGTTTTAAGCACAGTGCCCGATTGTACGCCTGCATATTTTAGATAATGGCCTTCACGTTCGTGAGCTTTCCAAGCAAAGCTAGTTGGGATTTTGCCACCAGGATAGCTTGAATCGGCTTTAAGGGTTTTGTCTGATGTATGACAAGTTTGGCAGTTTACACCATTGTCATAGTGGTGAATTTCTTGATTGTGACAACCTTGACATTTTGTTGGGTCAATAATATCACGACGAGTAGCTGCTTTAGCTGTGCTATCCACAGCATTATCTTTCCAAACGAAGTGATAAGGAGCTTCTTTGACAGGGACTTTGTGTGTGTTAGCTGTCGCACAATCTGTCATCACAACATCCGCAACGCCATAGCCACCATTGTTGAAACATACTTCCAATGTTGACCATAGTTCGAATGTTTTACCATTTGCATCTGCGGGTAAATTGAACTTAGTGCCAGTCAATGAGTAGGTTTTATTGGCTTCGTTATAGGTACCTTCACTTAGAGCAATGCGACGGTTACTGTAAGAAGCCGTAGCAGAACTCGGGAAGTCTTTATCAGAATCCCATGCAACTACAACACGCGAGCCCTGGTTCACGAAGGCTTTGTCAATCGCATTGCCATCCTTATCAATAACTTGAACATCGAAAGTGATTTTGCCTGTGGCATTGACACCTACATTGCTGAACTTAATACCCATAGTTTTAGTGTCAGAGTAAGCTTTCAGCACATCGCCATGACGTTTAGCCGCACTGCCTGTTCCACCATAGGGTTGAGTTGCATTATGACAGGCAACACAGTCATTGCTGCTGTGGTGAGCAGATGGTTTTTCAGTGTGACAACCAATACAGGCTTGATTACTTAAATCAGCCTTAAATAGATCGGCATTAGCTGGCGCGTTCGTTCCTTCTACGTGACAGGCTGCACAATCAGCGGCAGGTTTTAATGGGAAACCAACCTTGCCATAGTCAATGACTTTACCGCCATACCCCACAATTTTATATGGTGCAGGAACTTCCGCTCCAGTTTCATCATAGGTATGACGTTCGCCACCTTTATGGATAGCATGAATCATGTAAGTAAATTCAATGCTATTGCCTGATTCAGGGTCACCAGAGGTTGCCGTATGGCAAGATGCACAGTTCTCAATATCAACTCTGCGGCCGCCGTGTAACTCTAAACTTTCTGGTTGGTGACAGGTGTAACAGGCTGTTATTGAAACAACGTTACGTGTTTGGATTCCTTCTGTTTTACCTGTTGAAGGTTGCCAGTCAAAATGTGCGTTTGCTGAAAGTTGTGGTAACTCAAGCTCTAAGGTTGCACGTTGAGTCGCTTCAGCGCTGTAAGTGATGGCTAAGGGCTCAGTGACATTGGCGATATTGGCTTGATAGGTATAACTGTAGTTGCCATCACCATGATCGACTAAACATGTATCACACTTGGCTGCAGCTTCAACGTTGGCTTGATATTGAGCGGATGGATTGAGGTTATCCACGCCAGAAGGCACTGTGCCAGGTTCTTTTTTCGTATTGATATAGGCTTGCCATTGGTAACCGCGGTCAGCGGGTTTTGCTGGATCTTCTGTTGCTACTGTTACGTGGCTAAGTTGCGCAATACCAAAGCGAATGTCGTGATCTTTATTCAAGCCAAGTACAGCCACACCATTCGCATTTTCTAAGGTGAAGTTGACTGTGACTTTACCTGCATCAATAGTGGCATCAGTAAAGTTTGCTTTGAGTGTTGAAGTTGAATCGATGTTAACACCGATAACGCCAGGTTTTCCGTCTTCACCATCTTTACCGTCACTACCACCGCAACCGGCGAGTAGTAGAGAGAGTAAACCGGCACCCAACATCGCTTTTGTTGCGGTATTGAAATTGAACCGTTTCATCATGATATTTCCCTGCAATAGTTGTAATCATCATCAAACGCTTGGCAAATAAGAATAAATCTCATTACCCGCATAGGATGTGTGGAATTAGTTTTCCATCTGTAAGGCTAACTAAGTCACTGGTATTTATCAGTCACTTTAGGCGGGTAATGTGACTGAGATCTGACTATTTCTTTAGGAGTAGATGACTGCATCGTATGAGTTCCTTTTATATCTGCAGTTGCTGGCCTTTTTAGGCCAGCATCATAGGGTTAGTTTATTGGATGCACTTTCAACACGTCCGCGACTCCACCCTGTCCATGACAGAAAGCACATGTTTCAGTTCCTGCGGTTGCATCGGATTTTGTACCTGCAAAAACAGCACCTTGCTGCGCCATGTGGTTATGAGTGCTGGTATCTGAATGGCAGTTGCTACACACAGCGGCAATTGGACTGGTAAAAGTGCCGTTATTGAGGGCAAGGGGTTGCACCGATGAATTTAAGGGGAGGGCGACGGTAGAAATTCCCGCAGTATCGTTAACATGGCATTGGGCACAGTTACCGATTTTTCCTGGGTAGTTTAGGCTTTCAAACCCCGTGAATTGACTGGTGTGAATACCGTGGATCAGCTGCTTAAAGTCAAATGATGTGATTGAAGGATTGGCTGCCGTCGCATCGGCCAGCATATTGGCGTTATGGCATAGCTGGCATTGACCATCGAGATCGTTACGTGAGCCGTGAATATTCAGTTTTTGATCGCCATGGCAATTACCGCAGCTTGCATTACTCACAACGCTACGACGACCTTCATTGCTCAATGCTGCCATATCAAAATAACTGTGGCTGGATTTAATCACTAACACTTCCGCCAGTTCAGTCGTGCAATCAACCAGTACTTTATCTTTGGCACAGACTCTGCCTTGAATCGCAAGTCCACCATGATCCGTTTCAGTGCCTGCTGGCACGGTAAGGCCCGCTATCGTATAGGTATAAATGCCATTAGAGCCTGATATGGGTGTGGATTCCGGCAGTTTAATCGAGCGAGCTGAACGGGTCGCATAATCAAAACTGGTTCCCCAGTTGGCATATACCCTTAAATCATTGATAAATTTTAGCTTATCGGCACTTTCGCTATACACAGTTCCTGTGGCTGGATTCATCAGCTTAACCGCAACAGTGACCGTACCATTGGCATCCATACTGGCGCTGGTGATACTTGGGCTAAATTGCATCAATGCCGCAGTTTTAGCTTCATCACTGTGTACGCTTGCGGTCCAGTCGGCATTATGACACGCCACGCAGTTACTGTTATCTGTTTGCACTGGGTGTCCTTCGCCTGCGGGGAAATTGATCTGTGTATGACAGGCACCACAGGCTTGCATGGTCGGGACTCTGCGCCAGTTTTGCTGTTCGGTTAACTCAGCCTTATCGACGTGACAGGTTTGGCAGTCACTAATGGGTTGCGGGAAGCCGGTTAAATGTTTGCTGTGGATCATTTGTGGGAAAATATCCGCAGGGTTACTGACTTTTTTGCTGTTATGGCAGGTGACGCAGGTTTCGATTTGATTATATCTACTGCCATGGAAAGCAAGATTACTGTGGCAACTATTACAGGTCTCTATTGTGACTAAGTTGCGGGTGTAAGCGACATTACTACCTGAAGATTGCCAGTCATAATGCTGATTGGTTATAGGTAAGGGCGTGTTATCGGCAAGTTTATCGCCGCCAATTTTGACCACCATTCTTTGGGTCGCTTCGGGCATAAACGTCACTCCATTCATGCCATTAAATGCGGCGCTGAAGGTATAACTGTAGTGACCGTTTTTATGATCTGTGAGACTGCCTGGACAAGTTGCCGCGCAGGTTTCAGCGGTAAAGTGCTGCCATTCACTGCTATTCCCCGCGCCTGTATAACCTTGGGGGAGAAGCTGCGCGGCAATAAATGTCGCCGATGGGATACCAATCACGGCTTCATCATCTTGATTGCTCACTTGAAAATCCACTTGAGCAATGCCATCTGTCATCGCGATTTTATCTACCATGATGTTAAGGCTAGTTATCGTTAATGCAGGTGGTTTCGCAGGCTCACCGGGTTTACCATCTTGGCCGTTATCACCGCCACAGGCGCTTAATAGCGAGACTAAGGCCAGCATAAGACTGAATTGAGTGCGAATTTTTGCAAACTTGTTCATATTTCTATCCTTGGAATGCGCTGTCAGTGCCTAAGTTACATTTGGTAGCTTAAGGTCAAGCCTAAGTAGTGAGCGTTGTAATCGTGGCCCATATCACCAAAACTGAGTACGTTGGGAATCGTGTCCCAGCTTGTGCCTTGGTTTTGCCAGTTAGCATCTTGATATTTTTCGAATAACCAATCGACGCGCAGCGACATACTGTCGGCAAACTTATATTTGGCGTAGGCATTAATATTGTGTTTGCGGGCGTAAAAATCGCCATAGGGACTGGTGATGCCGTAGGTCACTTCTGTATCACTCTGTCCGCCGGAATAGCTGTAATCCAAACCAATATCGAGGTGATGATCGAACAGGTTTTGATAACTAAGCCCTGCACCAATCAAGGTTGATTTTTCCTCGGCAGTGCTGTACCAATCGGGTGTCGAGAAGGAATTACTGCCCGCTTGGTCTGAATCGCGCCAATCTTGGTTAACAAAGGCGGTTAAATTGAGGTCACTGCTCAGCATATATTGGGCTGACAAGTCGTAACCGAGATAGGACACCTGAGTTAGACCTACTAGGGTATGATGATAGTCGTCATCGACACTGTGCAAGCTGGCGCCCAGCGAGAGGCCCATATCAGTTTGATAATCCGTGTGTAAGGTGACTTTCTGTCTTTTTCTATCGGCAAGGTAGGATTTACGTAGCCAAGGATTACTTGAACTTTGAGTGGTTGCGACGGGATGATATTCACTGCCATCTCGCTCTAGTGCTTCTCCTTTCAACCAAGCTGACCATGCGGGCGAATAGCGATAACTTAGTTTAGCAAACACGCCGGACTCGTCGACGGATTGGCGGTCGAGTTCGGCATAATCGTTTTCATTATGGCTGTAACCCGCTTCGGCATAAGCCGCTGAGGTAAAACGGTATTTGCTTTTAAGTTCGAGTTTTTTGGTGCGCTTATCATAAAGGCTATTTTGGGCTGTGCTTTGATTAATACTGTCGGTGACGATCTGCGGAAAGTCTAATTGAGCCGTTTTGTTATCTCTGTCTTGATAGTTGTAACTTGCCTGCATGCTTAAATCTTGGCTGATCCGTCCTGAATATTTAAGGTCCATCTCTACAATATCGACTTGGCCATTTAAGGTATCCGCAGGCAGGACGGGCGATGGGCCATTGATGGTGGCAGGAATAAAGGTGTCATCTTGGGTCATGCGGCTAAAGCCTGCGTGCATCAATATATTTTGACCATTTGCCCCCCCTGAGGCTTCTGCGGCAACTCGGTAGGCTTTATTGTCGGGGTCGACCGCATTCTGACCTAGGTATGCTGCACCAAAGGTGGGAGTGTAGGCAGACTGCCACAGCATGGCTTGGTGATCATTTTTATATTGGCTGATTTGGCTATTGATGCCTGCTTGCCAGCCTGAACCGTTAAAATAAACTCTCGCATCGACTTCATCAGTACTGTCATCAATTGGTTGGGCTAGCATAACGCTATTGGTGAGTATATTGGCGCTGGTCTTTTTGGCGCCGCTGCGGTCTTCATGCTGATAGTTTAGCGAGGCTTTGTAGTGACTGTTATTGTCACCTTCAGGTGATATTTTACCCGCGTAGTAACCACCGATACTAAAGCGATCACGTTGAATACTTAAATCTTGGCTAACAAGGCTGCTCTGTAACATAGGCATAGATTGCGTTGTGCCGCCTGTTATCCAGTTATCGGGCAATAACATTTTATCTTGCACTGAGGTATAGGGGCTTTTGAGTTGATTATGGTTATAGTTTGCTAAGCCTCTATAACCCAAGTTGATTTGATAGTTTCCCGGCCTTCCTGTTGTGAGCTTGGCTGAGCCCGCATCAAAACCTAACTTATCCGCGACCAGCTCGGTTTGATAACCCGACGGTGTTTTGTACACCATATCCGCACCGACGGCGCCAACGAGACCCTCGTTATCTGTCCCAGTGCTGTTACCGAAACGGCTGTCCTCACTATCGTTGTAAGCGAGGCTGGCACTGACATTGCCAATATCCCCTGTCTTAGGTTGGCATTGCTTACAGCTCCATGCCTCTGTCTTTATGCTACTTCGATTCGCTTCTTGCAGCTCATAACCTTCGGCGTGTGCTTGAGTCAAAACACCGCTTATCGCCCAAGCTAGCAAAGTGAGGGAGAAATAAGCGCTAGGGTGAGACATTTTAGCTGTTCGCATGATCATTCCCTTGTTATCTCTGTAGTAATTTGCCAGAAGGATGGTTAGATCCATGCACTTGTCCATGACAATTCATACAGGAATTACCAGAAGTGAAGGCATTGGTTTGATTGCCAAAATAGGCATTACTGCTATGGCCATCCGAAGCGTGGCACTGCTGACACAGTTGTGGCGGTTTGCTGATCAGCATGGCTTCGTTCACGCTGCCGTGGGGATTATGGCAATTAGCGCAGTTGTCGGTGACGGGGGCATGTTCCCACAGTTTAGGGCCGCGTTTTTCGGCATGACAGCTATAGCAATTTTCATTAACACTCATTTGCTTCAAGCTTGAATCGTTTAAACTGCCGTGGGGATTATGGCAGTCACTGCACACCATTTGTTGCCACTGTAATGGATGCGCCGAGCGCTTGTGCATATCGGCTTTTTGTTGGGTATGGCACTGGGTACAAATGGTGACTTCATTGGCTTTATCGCTGATAGGATCTTTTGCGGCATGCACTTGATGGCAGCTGCTACAGGCGACATCGGCGTTATCGTGGTGATTGCCTTTCCATGCAGTACGTTGACTGTCATTGTGGCAACTCATGCAGACACTGTTTTGCTTTTGCGCGGGAACAGGGGAGTTCGCGCCAAAGGTGATCATCGGCTCTTTGCCACCTTTATTATGATTCCCCAACGGGCCGTGGCAGGCTTCGCACTGCAAATCGGCCATGGGTGAACCTTTCACATTTGGGTTGCCATGAACCCCCTCAAATATTGCCATCACCACGGCACTTTTTTTGTGGCACATCAGGCAAGTATCAGCGCCTTTAGTGGAATACTTACCTTCGGCGAATTTTTTGTCTAATGTCGCAACAACTTCTTCTGGTTTTTTGTCATCCCAAGGGGTCGCTGAGGCCGAAACGCTTGCGATTGATAACAAAATACATAGCATAGCCTTAGCTATGCTTCTGAACTTTAGCCCTATTTCCATGGTTATGTTTTCCCGAGTGCATTTATATTTGTTATTTTTACGCTTTCGACATTGCTAATTTAGCTTATTGAACTCGGTTAATATTAGAACAAGTGTGTGACACGTGCTTAACATTGCGTGGTCTTTTCACTGTAAAGAGGGATGATTTTACAGGCGATATAGATTAAGTGTGATTTTGATCACACTTGCTTCGGGTGGGATTTGTTTACAGCGTTTTGACTTCTGTGCATCGCTTGATAGTCACTAATGCTAAGGTGCGGATTTTTATTTTCGGTTGGTCGTTTATTCATTGGAATTTTTATCACATAATACCCAACACAATTGAAAACTATTATCGTTACCAATCAAAAATCTTGATCTAGGTAAAGTTATTAGTGTCATCGCTCGGTTACAATGGGCGCAGTTTTTCGAGCTGAACCTGTTGCAAGGTGGAATACGTAATGAAGTTAAGCGAACTCAGTCCCGGCGATCGCGGTCTTATTTCTGAAGTGGGGCGTTTGGCGCTGCCACAAACCGTGAAGCGCAAGTTGTTGTCCATGGGGATCACGCCAAATACGCGTTTTTTATTGATCCGATACGCACCTATGGGTTCTGGTCTCGAACTGGATATTCGTGGTAGTAAACTTTGTATGCGCAGAGATTTGGCAGACATCATTGAGGTGGAAAAGACGAATGGCTAAGCAGTTTCATTGCGTCACAGTAGGAAACCCTAACGCGGGTAAATCTACACTCTTTAACGCGCTAACAGGCGCAAATCAGCAAGTGGGTAACTGGTCTGGTGTTACGGTCGAAAAAAAGACTGGTCATTTCACCTTAAACGGTGCTGACGTCTATCTGACAGACTTACCGGGTATTTACGACCTTCTCCCTGCGGGCAATAGTTGCGATTGTTCACTTGATGAGCAAATTGCGCAGCAATACCTTGCCGAGCAACGTGTCGATGGCATTATCAATTTAGTCGATGCCACTAATATCGAACGTCACTTATATCTCACGGCCCAATTGCGTGAACTCGCTATCCCTATGGTAGTGGTGCTGAATAAAATTGATTCGGCTGTCAAACGTGGGATTAAAGTCGATTTAAAGAAAATGAGCCAAGAGCTGGGTTGCCCTGTGATTGGCGTGTGTTCGCGAGATCCTGCCGATGTCGCTAAAGTTCAGGCACAAGTACTCGATTTACTTCAAGGCCGAGTCTCAGAAGCCCCATTAGTGCTTCATTATGATGAACAAATTGAAGCGGGCGTGCAGTTACTTTGCAGCAAAGATGCCCAATTAAGTCGCGGCCGCGCTTTGGCTATGCTAGGTAATGGTTCGGGTTGTGGTAGCTGTAAAAATGCTGAACTGCAGGATGAAGTGAATTCCTGTACTCAGATTATCGCTCAGCAAGGCCATGATATTGAAGTGATGGTGGCGACCACGCGCTTTAATTTCGTTGAACAAGTTTTTCAAGGTTCAGTGAAAGAGTCAGGGTTCCTCACCCTCAGTGACAAATTAGATAAACTCGTCTTACATCCTGTGCTTGGCATTCCTGTGTTCTTGTTTGTGATGTATTTGATGTTTATGTTCAGCATTAATATTGGCAGTGCTTTTATTGATTTCTTTGATGTTTTTGCTGGCGCATTGTTTGTCGATCACTTCGGTTCATTCTTGACGAGCATGGGCTCTCCGGCTTGGTTGGTCACTATCTTAGCGGGCGGTGTCGGCCAAGGCATTCAAACCGTATCAACCTTTATTCCTGTTATTGCGGCGCTTTTCCTCGGTTTGTCGATCCTCGAAAGTTCTGGCTACATGGCGCGCGCTGCATTTGTGGTTGACGGTTTAATGCGTCGTATTGGCCTGCCTGGTAAAGCATTCGTTCCTATGATTGTCGGTTTTGGTTGTTCTGTGCCTGCAATTATGGCGACGCGAACCTTAGGCAGTGAGCGTGAGCGTATTGTGACAGGGATGATGGCACCATTTATGTCCTGTGGTGCACGTCTTCCGGTTTATGCACTATTTGCGGCTGCTTTCTTCCCCGATTCAGGTCAGAATTTAGTCTTCTTGCTGTATATTATTGGTATCTTTGCCGCTATCGGTACGGGTTTATTACTCAGAAGCACTTTATTACCCGGCAGCAGCAGTGCTGTGGTGATGGAGCTA
This sequence comes from Shewanella sp. NKUCC05_KAH, assembly GCF_019345585.1. Lineage (NCBI taxonomy): Bacteria > Pseudomonadati > Pseudomonadota > Gammaproteobacteria > Alteromonadales > Shewanellaceae > Shewanella > Shewanella sp. NKUCC05_KAH. Next base: position 386,610 of record NZ_JAHKQZ010000002.1, on the reverse strand, counting down.
CCAAGTTATGAACTACCTAAGCTGAAAGCTGTTATGGTTCGTACAGGTAAACGCACTAAGAGTTTTATTTTAGGCGCAGGTAAAACGATTGTTCTGGTCGTGACCTTATTGAACTTTATCAATGCCATAGGTGCTGATGGCACATTTGGCCATGAAGATAGCCAAGCATCTTTGCTGAGTGTCGCGAGTCAAAAAATCACGCCTATCTTCTCGCCTATGGGCATAGAGCAGGATAACTGGCCTGCAACCGTCGGTATTATCACGGGTATTTTCGCCAAAGAAGCGGTTGTTGGTACCTTAAACAGTCTATACAGTAGCGCGGCGCCGACAGATGAAGAGCTTGCACCATTGAGCGAAAGCTTTAATGCGGCTCTGGCAACGATTCCAGCTAACTTGTTTGGTTTAGATCTTGAAGATCCGCTTAAACTGTCGGTCGGTGATTTAACCAATAAAGAAACCGTGGCTGAAGAACAAGGTGTTGCGACATCGACGTTTGGTGCTTTACAAGCAGGTTTTAGTGGTAAAGTTGCGGCTTTCTCCTACTTGCTGTTTATCTTACTTTATACTCCTTGTGTTGCGGCAATGGGCGCCTTAGTGCATGAGTTTGGTTCTCGGTGGGCGACGTTTGCGGCAACGTGGACTTTCTCACTGGCTTATGGTTCTGCAACGGTAGTTTATCAAGCCGCTACCTTTACGCAGCACCCAGTTCAATCAAGTCTGTGGATTGGTTTCTTCTTGTTTGCATTAGCCGCTTTTTATCTGTGGTTGAAACGTAAAGGTAAAAGAAGCCAGCAGATTATTCCTGGGATCCGCATTATCACCGAGTAAGATTTACTGAGTCGGCGTGACTGAATAATAAATGTCAGCTTAGTTAGATCAAAGATAAAAGCAGCTTTCATGGCTGCTTTTATTGTTTTACTATCGCGGTTATAACCCCAGACAGTCAAAAACCAGAGTTTTTAACCCTAGGCATTGTAACTAGTGGTGATCTGTAGGATCATGCTGGTTTTCTTAAAATTGCCATTGTTCGCAAAGAGGAATTCCATGAGTCATGTGGACACTGAAGTACGTCCGAGTAACTTTATTCGTAATATCATAGATGAAGATTTACAAAGCGGTAAGCACACGAGTGTACAGACTCGTTTCCCGCCGGAACCGAATGGCTATCTTCATATTGGTCATGCTAAATCTATCTGCTTAAATTTTGGGATAGCGCGAGACTATAACGGTCTGTGTAATTTACGTTTTGACGATACTAATCCTGAAAAAGAAGACATTGATTATGTGAATTCTATTCAGGCGGATGTGCGTTGGCTTGGATTCCAGTGGGATGGTGACGTTCGCTATTCATCAAACTATTTTGATCAGTTACATCAATATGCGGTTGAACTGATTAATAAAGGTTTGGCTTATGTGTGTTTTTTGAATGCAGATGAAACCCGTGAATACCGTGGTACGTTAAAAGAGCCAGGTAAAAACAGTCCTTTCCGCGACACATCAGTCGAAGAAAACCTCGCCTTATTCGCTAAGATGCGCGACGGTGGTTTTAAAGAAGGCGAGTGCGCATTGCGTGCCAAAATTGATATGGCATCGCCATTCATGTGTATGCGCGATCCTATCATCTACCGTATTCGTTTTGCCCATCATCATCAAACAGGTGACAAGTGGTGCATTTACCCAATGTACGACTTCACGCACTGTATTTCTGATGCGTTAGAACATATTACCCACTCTTTATGTACATTAGAGTTCCAAGACAACCGTCGTTTATACGATTGGGTGTTGGATAATTTGAACGATTTTCAAGCGCCGAATCGTACTCGTCAATACGAGTTTTCCCGCTTAAATCTCGAATATACCTTGATGTCTAAACGTAAGCTGAACGACCTTGTGACCCGTAAACTCGTGTCAGGTTGGGATGATCCACGTATGCCAACGATTGCAGGCTTACGTCGTCGTGGTTATACACCGGCTTCAATTCGTGAGTTCTGCCAACGTATCGGTGTGACTAAGCAAGAGAATATGATTGAAGTCGGCATGTTAGATGCGTGTATTCGTGAAGAATTGAACGAACATGCACCGCGTGCGATGGCCGTATTGCGTCCATTGAAAGTCATCATTGAAAACTATGCTGAAGGTGAACTTGAGTACATTCAAGCGGCCGCTCATCCAAATGATGAGAGCATGGGGACGCGTGAATTAGCCTTTGGCCGAGAAATATTGATTGATGTGGCTGACTTTAAAGAAGAAGCCAACAAACAATACAAACGCTTAGTTACAGGTAAAGAAGTGCGTTTACGTAATGCTTATGTGATTAAAGCTGAACGTTGTGACAAAGACAGCGAAGGTAATATCACGACGGTTTACTGTACTTATGATCCTGAAACTTTAGGTAAAAACCCTGCTGATGGCCGTAAAGTTAAAGGCGTGATCCATTGGGTTGAGGCATCTACAGCCAAGCCTGCTGAATTCCGTCTCTATCAGCGTTTATTTACCGATCCTAATCCTGCTGCGGCAGAGACTGTGGATGAGGTGTTGAACCCTGAATCATTGATCGTTGTACAAGGTTTTGCAGAAGCAAGCTTAGTGAATGCACCTGCGGAACAAGCCTATCAGTTTGAGCGTGAAGGCTATTTCTGCGCTGACAGCAAAGATTCATCGTCGGATAATTTAGTGTTTAACTTAACCGTAGCGCTGCGTGATTCTTTCGAGTGATTTTGCTTAAGTGGAGCTGTTTGACTGAATGAGTCAAACTGATCTGTTAACTCGCTCAGAGCGTTAATTCAACTCAAAAAAGAAGGCCTTTGCGGCCTTCTTTTTTATTTTCTGCTACAAATCAATTGCGACGCAGAGCTTGAGTTGCTGTTGATTAAATTTGTGATGAATTAAAATGGTTATTGGTACATAGGACCAAAGCCTAAGCTCCATAAAATGACACTAGTTGCCATTAGCCCCACCAAGAGTACTAAGCCTGCAGTCACCATAGAGCTGGCATAGATAAAACCTTTCTCTTCAGGGATATTCATAATGATAGGCACCCCCGCGTACAGTAAATAGACTGAGTAGGCTAAACCAATCAACCCCACTATCATGATAAACCATAGCACTGGATATAATGCGGCTAAACCGACCATAAACAACGGGGTTGCAGTGTAGGACGCGAGCTCTAATGCTTGGGTGTAAGTTGGGTTAGCATCGAAGGTTTTTGCCATCCAATAGGCTAAATAGGCAAGGGCGAATACGCCTGCAATTAGGCCTAAATACATGCCTGCGGACATAAACAGGGCACTTTGTGGTGTAAGGTAAATAGGATCGCCAGCGCCAGGATTCCAGCCAATGTAAGCCGTAGCTATATAGCTGCACACCGCCGGAATTAAGGCGATAAGTACTACATGGCTTAAGCTACTTTTCAGTGCCTCATGGTTTTTTTCAATTGTTTGCCACTCTTGTTTTGGATGAGTGTATAGCCCCATTAAGTGATTCAGTATCATTATAATTATCCTTGTTCAGCATTGATGAATGGCTCGCCAAACGTCAGACGAGCTGATAACAGCTCTACAATCGAGGTTAAAATGGTGTCCTGTCTCTTTATCCATCGATTGGTTACACATAGAGAAGTGAGAGGCTGTGTGATCAGGATCTCAGTTCTTTAGAGTGTAGATTATTTATTGAACAAAAAGTTCAGCGCGTCAAGTTTACTTAAGCCTAATGCTATAGCTTATGAGTAAATATGCGTAAAATAGCGTGATATTCAGAATGATATTGAGTGAGTCCATGCTGCAACTTCTTGCCCCCATCCACGCATTTCTTCACTGTGAAACACCGCAAACTTGGATTGATGTCGCGATAAAATCAGATTCCTTGGATGAGTTGCTGATCGACCATTGTAACTGTGAGTTAAAAGCCGCTCAGACAGCGATTTTTTTGCTACGAAAATATGCGTTAGATAAAGACAGTGGTCGAACCCTGTTGGCGTGGGCGAAACCCTATGAAGAGTTTATTTATTCGCAAGAACATGATGTGGAAAGTTTTTTAGCCCGGGATGTGAAAAAGAATGAGTTGGTAACTGACCTTATACCTAAGCCCAACTTTAAGTTTGCTGCGAATTTAGTTTCACCTTTAATCCGCTTGATTAAAGAAGAGTTTCATCATTTTGAACAAGTATTGGATTTAATGCACAAGCGCAGTATTGATTACCGCAATATTCGCGCGGGGCGTTATGCCAAGGGCATGATGAGTCATGTGACAACCCATGAGAAAGATATTTTGCGGGATAAGTTGATTGTAGGGGCATATATTGAGGCTCGCTCGTGCGAGCGCTTCGCTAAACTCGCGCCTTATTTAGACGGTGAGTTGAGTAAGTTTTATGTGTCACTGCTGCGTTCTGAAGCTCGACATTATCAAGATTATCTTGCGTTAGCTCAGTTGGTTTCACCTGAGGATATTAGCGAGCGAGTGAAGTACTTTGGCGAGTTAGAAGCTGAGTTGATTTTGGCGCAGGATGATGAGTTTCGTTTCCACAGTGGGTCGCCTCTATTAAATTAATTTGAACGGCTTTGCTTCCCCAAACGAGTAGAGTTAAGTCCATATAGCAGAAACGATTAACGGTTCGAAAAACCGTTAATCACAGTATTTTCAAGCTATTAAAGCTAAAAATTTAAGCTATTTAAGCTTGAGTAACGCTAAATGAGGCCTACTTAAGCCAATGCCTTTAGGTCATCATCGGGTCGAAGGGTAAGGACTGTAAATTAATCCCTTCAGCGCTCACACTGAGCACACTGCCTTGTTCATACCAATCGCCAACCACTATACGCTTACAGCCATTAGCAAGTTGATGAATGGCTGGTCTGTGGGTATGACCGTGGATCATATGCTTAGTGTGTGTCTTGGCAAATAACACATCGACCGCATTGGGCTCTACATCCATGATAGTGTAGCTTTTTTGCTTATTGCTGTTCTTGCTCTTGCTGCGAATTTTATCAGCAATGCCCTGACGGGTTTTCTTGGATAAACAACCATACAGCCAACGAGACAGCGATAAACTGCGCAGTTTTCGAAAGCGTTGGTAGGCCTTATCTAAAGTACATAAGCTGTCGCCGTGCAAAATTACAGTGTCGACACCGTATAAATTGAGGCGAGTGACTTCGGGTAAAATTTGCATGCCTGCGGCGCGCGCAAATTGTTTGCCTAGCATGAAGTCACGGTTACCATGGATAAAATACACGGGCAACTTTTGTGATACTTGCTTGAGTTTTTCGGCGATGTCGAGGGCAAAAGGCAAGGCAATATCATCACCAACCCAGACTTCAAACAAATCGCCTAGGATATAAAGGGCGTCGGCATCATCGAGTTCAGTGTCGAGAAAGCGAGTGAACGCTTGGGTGATATCAAGGCGATCTGCACTCAGGTGTAGATCGCCTATAAATAGAGTTCGCATTCGCCGTATTATGCCGCGACGCTGACTTTTTCAATCACAATGGCTTCTAATGGCACATCTTGATGCATACCACGGTTGCCTGTGCTAACGGCTTTGATTTTTTCGATAACATCCATGCCTTCAACGATTTCGCCGAATACGCAGTAGCCCCAGCCCTGTGAGGTTTCTGATTTAAAGTCGAGGAAAGTGTTATCGTTCACGTTAATGAAGAACTGCGCAGTAGCTGAATGTGGATCTGAAGTACGCGCCATCGCGACAGTACCAGTACGGTTTGATAAACCGTTATTGGCTTCGTTCTTCACTGGCTCGTTACAACGCTTTTGGCTCATGTCTTCGTTGAAGCCACCACCTTGGATCATGAAACCGTCTATCACACGGTGGAAGATAGTGCCGTCGAAGAAACCTTCGTCAACATATTTCATGAAGTTTGCTACTGTTAACGGCGCTTTTTCAGCGTTCAGCTGCAGTTTAATGTCGCCCAAATTAGTGTGTAATGTGATCATGTTTTCATACTCTGTGTAAATAGTGGCGCGATTCTAACTTATCTCGGATTGCGCGCAAAGTGCAGTATTCAAAACCTGTCAGGCCGTGATAGACTGACTCCTTGATTTTACACCTGAATGTATCATTGAAGAGAATATCGATGTTGAAGATTTACAACAGTATTACCCGCCAAAAACAGGAATTTAAGCCAATTAATCCCGGGAAAATTGGGATGTACGTGTGTGGTGTGACCATATACGATCTCTGTCATATTGGTCATGGCCGTACTTTTGTTTCCTTCGACATGATAGTGCGCTACCTGCGTTACGCGGGTTATGAAGTGAATTTTCAGCGCAATATTACTGATGTTGATGACAAAATCATCAAGCGCGCTAACGAGAATAACGAAAGCTGTGAAGCCTTAACCGAGCGTCTTATTGGTGAAATGCACCAAGACTTCGATGCCTTAAATATGTTGCGCCCCGATTTTGAACCGCGCGCGACCCTTCATATTGCCGAAATCATCGACATGGTTGAGTTATTACTCGCCCGTGGCCATGCCTATGTGGCGAGCGATGGTGATGTGCTTTTCAGCGTGGCCTCATATCCTGATTATGGCCGTTTATCGGGCCAGAATTTAGATCAACTGCAAGCCGGTGCTCGGGTTGAAGTGGACGAAACCAAGCAAAATCCAATGGATTTTGTGTTGTGGAAAATGTCGAAACCTGGCGAACCAACGTGGGAATCCCCATGGGGACCGGGTCGTCCTGGCTGGCATATCGAATGTTCGGCCATGAACAGCAAACATTTAGGTCTGCATTTTGATATTCATGGCGGCGGCTCTGACTTACAGTTCCCACATCATGAGAATGAAATCGCCCAGTCTTGCTGTGCCCATGACACACCATACGTCAACTATTGGATGCACACTGGCATGGTGATGGTTGACCGTGAAAAGATGTCTAAGTCCTTAGGCAACTTCTTCACCATTCGAGATGTGCTTGGTCACTATGATGCTGAAACTGTGCGTTATTTCTTATTATCTGGCCATTATCGTAGCCAACTGAACTATTCAGAAGATAACTTGAAACAAGCGCGTTCAGCCTTAGAGCGTTTGTATACCGCTATTAAAGATGTCGACTTGACTGTCGTTGCGGCGCCTGCAGAAGAGTTTATTGCCAAGTTTAAAGCGGCGATGGATGATGACTTTAATACACCTGAAGCCTATTCCGTTCTATTTGATATGGTGCGTGAGATCAATCGGTTAAAACTGACTGATATGGCACAGGCATCGGCATTAGCGGTCACCTTGAAGCAATTAGCGGATGTGTTAGGTCTATTAAGCCAAGAGCCAGAGGCCTTCTTTCAAGGCGGCGGTAGTGACGATGAAGTGGCCGAAATCGAAGCCTTAATTGTTGAACGTAACCGTGCTCGTACCGAAAAGGATTGGGCTGCTGCGGATGTGGCGCGTAATCGTTTAGATATTTTGGGCGTTGTGCTTGAAGATGGTCCAAGTGGCACCACTTGGCGTAAGAAATAAGCTTATTCGCTATATTTTTAATTCAAGAAAATCTTCAGCAAATAAAAAACCTGCATCATGCAGGTTTTTTTATGCTTGCTAGAACCTAGAACCTAGAACCTAGAACCTAGAACCTAGAACCTAGAACCTAGAACCTAGAACCTAGAACCTAGTCATGATACTGCTCGGCGGCATATAAGGTGTTTTCTAATAGGCTTGCAATCGTCATCGGGCCGACACCGCCGGGGACTGGAGTGATAAAGCTGGCATTTTGCGCAGCAATGTCATATTGCACATCGCCGACTAAGGTGCCGTTATCTAAACGGTTAATACCCACATCTATTACAATCGCGCCAGGCTTGATCCACTCGCCAGGAATAAAGCCGGGTTTACCCACTGCAACGACCACGAGATCTGCCTGACGGATTTTTTGTTCGAGATTCTTAGTGAAGCGGTGGCAAGTAGTGGTGGTGCAGCCAGCAAGCAGCAACTCTAAGGTCATTGGGCGGCCGACAATATTCGATGCGCCAACCACAACAGCATCTAAACCATAGGTATCAACGCCGGTGGATTTGATGAGTGTCATTATGCCCATTGGGGTACAAGAGCGCAGCACCGGAATACGCTGGGCTAAACGGCCGACGTTGTACGGGTGAAATCCATCGACGTCTTTATCTGGGCGGATACGCTCGATGACTTTTGAGTCTTCGATATGCGCGGGTAATGGCAGTTGCACTAAGATGCCATCAATTGTCGGATCATCATTAAGACTATCAATCAGGTTGAGTAATTCATCTTCAGTGCAGTTTGTTTCTAAATCGTATGAACGAGAAATAAATCCAACTTCTTCACAAGCCTTACGTTTACTGCCAACATAAACTTGTGATGCCGGATCGGCTCCCACTAATATTACGGCTAAACCCGGTACGCGCTGTCCAGCCTCTTTGCGGGCGGTGACTTTTTCGCTGAGCTTAGTGCGGATGGATTGAGCAATCGCCTTGCCGTCGATTATTTGGGCTGTCATGGGTGTAGGATATCCTTTATATGGGCGATGGTGAAAACAGTAGTTAACACAGAGATTGGCAATCGTGGCTATTTTAACAGGGCACAGCTACTGTGTCATGGTTAAAGCCGTTGCCAAGTGGATAAAAAAAACCAGATTAGCCTGATAATTCAGCACCTAGAGTCGAACGATAAAAAAATCGTTGACGGGTGTAAAGTGAGGGGATAAGATGCGCTCCGTTCTCAGGCAGATGTGTTCATCTTGCGCTGAAACTTTCATGCAAGACCTTCGGTGATTAGCGTAGTCCGATAGTGCATCCAGATTTTGGATGAGAGCGGGCCAGAGGGAACCCTCTGAGCAGATACCAAGTAAAATGTAAGACCTTCGGTGATTAGCGCAGTCCGGTAGCGCATCTGGTTTGGGACCAGAGGGTCAGAGGTTCGAATCCTCTATCACCGACCACTTTGTTATCGTTTGCTTCAATGAATTCAAAGATAATTTGGACTCAAATAGGCGAGTGATAGGGTTAGCATAAATGCTTTCCAAATCGGTTAGGATACAGAAAATTCTGTAAACCATGCGCCCGTAGCTCAGTTGGATAGAGCACCCGCCTTCTAAGCGGGTGGTCGCAGGTTCGAATCCTGCCGGGCGTACCAGTTTCAGTGGTGATTGTAGCTCAGTTGGTAGAGTCCCGGATTGTGATTCCGGTTGTCGTGGGTTCGAGCCCCATCAGTCACCCCATTTTTAGTACTTTGAGTACAAATTAAAAAAAGCGACCTTGTGTCGCTTTTTTTATACCCCAGATTCGGCTGTTGAGGCTCGACTCTGCAGAAAACGGTGGCTATAATGTCGCGTCTTGATAGATATCAACTATGAGCGACCTGTGCCTAAAGCCAGTTGTGGTGGGCATTGTAGTCAAATTTAATGATCAAGAAACGAATACCTGAATAGTTGATGAATCGGCTATTACAAAGGACGTTAGACAAATTTCGAGGTAAAACAATGCAAGTTTCTGTTGAAGCAACCCAAGGCCTAGAGCGTCGCCTGACCATTTCTGTTCCTGCTGAACAAATTGAAAAGCTGGTTAAAGACAGTTTACAACGTGAAGCTAAGCGTGCTCGTATCCCAGGTTTCCGTCCTGGTAAAGTGCCTGTTACTGTTATAAACAAACGTTACGGCGCAGCGATTCGTCAAGACATCATGGGTGAAGTGATGCAACGTAACTTCATCGAAGCAATTATTGCTGAGAAGTTAAACCCAGCGGGTGCACCGACTTTTGTTCCTGGTTCTACTGATGGCGAAAAATTCGAATTTATCGCTACCTTTGAAATCTATCCAGAAGTTGAGCTGAAAGGCTTAGATGCAATCGAAGTAGAACAACCAAAAGCTGAAGTGACTGACGCTGACGTTGACACTATGATTGAAACCTTACGTAAACAACACGCGACTTTCGCTGCTGTTGAGCGTGAAGCTGCTGATGGCGACAAAGTGAAAATGAACTTTGTTGGCTCAGTTGACGGTGAAGAATTTGAAGGCGGCAAAGCTGATGATTTCGAACTGCAATTAGGTAGCGGCCGTATGATCCCTGGTTTTGAAGCAGGTATCTTAGGTCACAAAGCGGGCGAAGAATTTGTTATCGACGTGAACTTCCCTGAAGAATATCACGCTGAAAACCTGAAAGGTAAAGCGGCTAAGTTTGCGATTACGCTGACAGAAGTGCAAGCGGCTAACCTGCCAGAAGTAAACGATGAGTTTGCTGCTCTGTTTGGTATCAGCGAAGGTGGCTTAGAAGCCCTTAAAACTGAAATCCGTAAAAACATGAACCGTGAACTTGAGCAAGCGTTAAAAGCTAACGTGAAAGAGCAAGTGATCAATGGTCTGTTAGCTAACAACGATATCACTTTGCCAAAAGCATTGATCGATGGCGAAGTTAACGTTTTGCGTCAACAAGCCATGCAACGTTTTGGCGGCCAATCGGCTAACATGCCAGAACTGCCAGCTGAATTGTTCACTGAACAAGCTGCACGTCGTGTTAAAATCGGTCTGCTATTAGGCGAAGTCATCAAGACTAACGAACTGAAAGCGGAAGATGAACGCGTACAAGGCTTGATCGCTTCTATGGCTTCAGCCTACGAAGATCCAAGTGAAGTGGTTGCTTATTACAACAGCAACAAAGAGCTGATGCAAAACATGCGCAACGTTGCTTTAGAAGAGCAAGCGGTTGAAGCACTGTTGAAATCTGCCAAAGTGACCGAAAAACAAGTCGCTTTTGAAGAATTTATGAACAAGGCTACCGGTCGCGCATAAGCTAAGCTTGACTTGATTAGCTGTTCGCCATTTATAATGGCTCGTATGAGGCTCCTCATGCGAGCCATTTTTATTTAGGGAAGTGAATAATGCATAATGCGTCAGACATACAAAGTGCTTTAGTGCCTATGGTGATCGAACAGACTGCTAAGGGTGAACGCTCATACGATATTTATTCTCGTTTGTTGAAAGAGCGGATTATCTTTTTGGTAGGTCAAGTTGAAGAACACATGGCAAACCTTATCGTGGCGCAACTATTATTCTTAGAATCAGAAAGCCCAGATAAAGATATCTTTTTATACATTAACTCTCCAGGTGGCTCAGTCACCGCAGGCATGGCGATTTATGATACCATGCAGTTTATCAAACCGAATGTTAGCACTGTCTGTATCGGCCAAGCCGCTAGTATGGGCGCTTTCTTGTTAGCCGGTGGTGAGAAGGGTAAGCGTCACTGTTTACCAAACTCTCGCGTGATGATCCATCAACCGCTGGGTGGTTTCCAAGGTCAAGCATCAGATATTGCTATTCATGCCAAAGAAATCTTAGGCATTAAAAATAAGCTTAACCTAATGCTCGCTGAACACACAGGTCAACCGCTCGAAGTGATTGAACGCGATACCGATCGTGACAACTTCATGAGTGCAACTCAAGCCGTCGAATATGGCTTAGTTGACTCTGTGATGACGAAACGCGGCTGATTTTTGCTTTTGACTGAGCTATGCTTTGTAAAAGTTAAGCAAATTTAAGACAGGCAGTAGAGCAGACTGCAAATGAGGTAATTAATGGGCGACAACAAAAATAATGGTGACAGCGGTAAATTGCTGTACTGCTCTTTTTGCGGAAAGAGCCAGCATGAAGTCAGAAAACTCATTGCTGGCCCATCAGTGTATGTATGCGACGAATGTGTTGAGTTATGTAACGACATCATTCGCGAAGAGATTAAAGAAATCTCTCCAAAGCGTGATAGCGATAAATTACCGACACCACATGAGTTGCGTGCACATTTAGACGATTATGTTATTGGCCAAGACAGAGCGAAAAAAGTGCTTTCTGTGGCAGTGTATAACCACTATAAGCGTTTAAAAAATGCATCGCCTAAAGATGGTATCGAGCTGGGCAAGAGTAATATTTTGCTTATCGGTCCAACGGGTAGCGGTAAAACCCTACTGGCTGAAACCCTTGCGCGCTCACTCAATGTGCCTTTCACAATGGCAGATGCTACTACGCTGACTGAAGCGGGTTATGTGGGTGAAGACGTTGAAAACATCATTCAAAAGTTGCTGCAAAAGTGCGACTACGATGTTGAGAAAGCGCAGCGTGGTATCGTTTATATCGATGAAATCGATAAAATTAGCCGTAAGTCAGACAATCCATCAATCACCCGTGACGTATCGGGTGAGGGTGTACAGCAAGCGCTGCTTAAGCTGATTGAAGGTACTGTTGCCGCGGTTCCACCACAAGGTGGCCGTAAGCATCCACAGCAAGAATTCTTACAAGTCGATACTTCTAAGATCCTGTTTATCTGTGGTGGAGCGTTTGCAGGGCTTGAGAAAGTGATTGAGCAACGTGCGCACGTTGGCTCGGGTATCGGTTTTGGTGCTCAGGTAAAAGGCGAGAAAGAGAAGGCGACGATCTCTGAAACATTATCGCAAGTAGAACCTGGCGATTTAGTCAAATACGGTTTAATCCCTGAGTTTATTGGTCGTCTACCAGTGGTTGCGACTCTGACTGAGCTGGATGAAGAAGCTTTAGTACAAATTCTATCTCAACCTAAAAATGCCCTAACTAAGCAATACAGTGCGTTATTTGAGATGGAAGGGGTTGAGCTTGAGTTCCGCGAAGATGCGCTTAAAGCGATTGCTCACAAAGCCATGTCTCGCAAGACAGGTGCCCGTGGCCTACGCTCCATCGTTGAAAGTATTCTGCTGGATACTATGTACGATATCCCATCCGTTGACGGTGTGGTGAAGGCCGTTGTGGATGAATCAGTAGTGAAAGGGGAATCTGCCCCAATCTTGATTTACGAGCACAATGAGGCCCAAGTGGCATCAGGCGAACAATAATTGTACTGATCGCTAATAAACTGAAAAACAAGGAGTCCAATGGACTCCTTTTTTCGTATTAGCCATTGAAACTCCATAAAGCGTCCCAATATACTCCAGTATTAATCCATTTCACCAAAACGGAATCGAACTATGACCCAAGAGCGTGAAGCGCATATCGAACTCCCCGTGCTGCCACTGCGAGATGTGGTGGTCTATCCCCATATGGTAATTCCGTTATTTGTCGGACGAGAAAAATCTATTCGATGTCTCGAAACGGCAATGGCGCAGGATAAGCAAATTATTTTAGTGGCGCAGCGTGATGCCGAGCTCGATGAACCATCAAAAGATGACATCTTCGAAGTGGGTACGGTTGCCTCTATTTTACAGTTACTTAAGCTGCCAGACGGTACAGTCAAAGTGCTGGTTGAAGGCGGTCGTCGCGCCCGTATTACCCGTTATACCCAAGAAACAGAATTTTTTGTGGCTAAGGCTGAGTATCTGGAATCAGAACCGCTGGAAGACAAAGAAGAAGAAGTGTTAGTGCGCAGTGCTATTGGTCAGTTTGAAGGTTATATCAAGCTGAACAAAAAGATCCCGCCAGAAGTCTTGACCTCTTTATCGGGTATCGATGAAGCGGCGCGTCTGGCCGATACTATGGCCGCACACATGCCTCTTAAGCTTGAAGATAAGCAATCTGTGCTTGAGATGGTCAACGTCGGCGAACGTCTGGAATATCTAATGGCGATGATGGAATCGGAGATCGACCTATTACAGGTTGAGAAACGTATCCGGACTCGCGTTAAAAAACAGATGGAAAAGAGTCAGCGTGAGTACTATCTGAACGAACAGATGAAAGCCATCCAGAAAGAACTGGGTGACCTAGATGAAGGCCATGACGAATTTGAAGCCTTAAATCGTAAGATTGAAGAGGCTAACATGCCCGCTGAGGCGAAAGAGAAAGCCCTCGCCGAGCTTAACAAGTTACGCATGATGTCACCAATGTCGGCTGAAGCGACGGTTGTTCGCAGTTATGTCGATTGGATGACAGCGGTGCCTTGGAGCCAGCGCTCTAAAATCAAACGTGATTTAGCCAAAGCCCAAGAAGTACTCGACACCGATCATTTTGGTCTTGAAAAAGTCAAAGAACGTATCTTGGAATATTTGGCAGTCCAAAGCCGAGTGCGTCAGCTTAAAGGGCCAATCCTGTGTTTAGTGGGGCCACCAGGTGTGGGTAAAACCTCGCTAGGTCAATCGATCGCTAAGGCCACCGGTCGTAAGTATGTGCGTGTTGCTCTCGGTGGCGTGCGTGATGAAGCGGAAATCCGTGGTCATCGCCGTACTTACATTGGGTCTATGCCGGGTAAAGTCATTCAAAAGATGGCTAAAGTCGGCGTGAAAAACCCGTTATTCTTGCTTGATGAAATCGACAAGATGAGTTCTGATATGCGCGGCGATCCGGCTTCTGCTTTATTAGAAGTGTTAGATCCTGAGCAAAATGCGACCTTTAACGATCATTACCTCGAAGTCGATTATGACCTATCCGATGTGATGTTTGTCGCTACTTCAAACTCCATGGATATTCCTGGGCCACTACTTGACCGTATGGAAGTCATTCGTTTATCGGGTTACACCGAAGACGAGAAACTGAATATTGCTAAGCAACATTTGCTGAATAAGCAAATCGAGCGCAATGGTTTAAAAGCCACTGAAATTAAAGTAGATGATAGTGCTATCGTTGGCATTATCCGTTATTACACCCGTGAAGCGGGTGTGCGTTCACTCGAGCGTGAATTGTCTAAGATTTGCCGTAAAGTCGTGAAAATGATTTTGCTCGATAAGTCGGTAAAGTCTGTGACTGTCAACCAAGAGAATCTTAAGTCTTTCCTTGGCGTGCAGCGCTTTGATTACGGCAAAGCCGAGTCTAAGAACCAAATCGGTCAAGTGACTGGCTTAGCTTGGACTCAGGTGGGCGGTGACTTACTGACGATTGAAGCAACCTCAGTGCCAGGTAAAGGGAAGTTAACCTATACCGGTTCCCTTGGCGACGTGATGCAAGAGTCGATTCAAGCAGCGATGACAGTTGTTCGCGCCCGTGCGGAACAATTAGGTATTAATGCGGATTTCTACGAGAAGCGTGATATCCACGTGCATGTGCCAGAAGGTGCGACACCCAAAGATGGTCCATCTGCTGGTGCGGCTATGTGTACTGCGTTAGTATCAAGCTTAACGGGTAACCCCGTGCGTGCTGATGTGGCCATGACAGGTGAAATAACCTTACGTGGTGAAGTGTTACCTATCGGTGGTTTGAAAGAAAAACTGCTAGCAGCACACCGCGGCGGCATAAAATTGGTGCTTATTCCAAAAGAAAATGAGCGCGATTTGGAAGAAATTCCTGCCAATGTGATTGCCGATTTAGAAATTCGTCCCGTGCGTTGGGTCGATGAAGTGTTAAAACTGGCCCTAGAAAGACCAGTTGAAGGCTTCGAAGTGGTTAAAAACTTGGCATAACGCAAGAAATTGCGCTATCGCGTTAAAAAAAATGAAAAAAGGGGCTTAACAAAGCGCAGACCTGTGGTAGCCTAGGTCTGTGGAGAGCCAGCTGCTCCAAGCCCTTGGCGCAACTGGCTTTGAGCTGTATCCAGTTTTAATTCTTTGGTTTTCGAACTCAGCTTGAACTTTGAATTCAAGCTTGTTATAAAAGCCTCCGCAGACCGCTCTAGAGACGGATTTGGTTGCGGCGCAAAAAAATTACATTCAAGGGGATGACATGAACAAATCTGAACTAATCGAGAAAATCGCATCTGGTGCTGACATTTCTAAAGCCGCTGCTGGCCGAGCACTGGATTCTTTTATCGCTGCTGTGACCGAAGGTCTGAAAGAAGGTGATAAAATTTCTCTTGTTGGTTTTGGTACTTTTGAAGTGCGTGAACGCGCTGAGCGTACTGGTCGCAACCCACAAACGGGTGAAGAAATCAAAATCGCAGCAGCTAAAATTCCTGCATTCAAAGCTGGTAAAGCACTGAAAGACGCTGTTAATTAATCATTAATATCGTAGCCTTTGTAAGGCGTTCGTAATGACAAGCACTGTTTATCAGTGCTTTTTACGAATTGAAAGTAATGGAATATGAAGCTTAATTTCTACCATTACTCGGGGTTTTAGAATTTACCAGTGGTAGCGTCTGAATATTCCCCATAAATTACAGAAAGGCGCATCTCAACCTGATGCGCCTTTTTATTTTGTTAATCGCAACAAGCGAGAAATCTGATGTTAGAAAAGATCCGCGATGGTTCGCAAGGCGTGATTGCTAAAGGCATTCTCGTTCTTGTGATTTTATCTTTTGCATTTGCAGGAGTCAGTAGTTACTTAGGTTCAACAACTGATGTTCCTGCGGCAGAAGTGAACGGTGACAAGATCACTAAAGCCGAGCTAGAGCAGGCGTACCAGAGCGAGCGCTCTCGCATGGAGCAACAGCTAGGTGAAATGTTTGCTGCGTTATCTGCTGACGAAAAATACTTACAAAGCATTAAGCAGAGCGTATTAGAACGCTTAGTGGCTGACAAGTTGATAGATCAAGCTGCTAAGGCTATGGGTCTACGTGTATCTGACGAGCAAATTGTTGCTGCAATGAGAGCTGAACCGGCATTTCAAACTGATGGCAAATTTGATAACGATCGTTATCAGGCGATTCTGCGTCAGTTAGGTTATCAGCCACAGACTTTCAGAGACATGATGCGTGTCGATATGACCCGTCGTCAGTTAACTGCAGCCCTTGTGGGTACTGAATTCGTGTTAGCTGGCGAAGCTAAGCAATTGGCTGAGTTACAAGGCCAAACCCGTGATGTGCGCTATGTTATTGTCGATTCTGCACCATTCTTAGCGACAGCGGTTGTGACTGACGAGCAAGTGAAAAACTATTATGACGCAAACCAAGGGCAGTTTATGAGCCCAGAGATGGTGAGCTTAGAATATGTTGAACTGAATGCTGCTGATTTTGCTAAAAATAATCCAGTTTCTGATGAAGAAGCACAAACGTATTACGAAGAACATAAAGCACAATATGTTTCTAACGAGAAGCGTCTTGCCGCGCATATTTTGGTTATGCCAGGTAACGATGAAGCGGCAGCAAAAGCCAAGGCTGAAGATCTCGCTAAGCAATTAGATAGCGGTGCCGATTTTGCTGATCTGGCTAAAGCTAACTCTGATGATACTTTGAGTGCAGAGCAGGGCGGTAAACTGGATTGGTTTGAACCTGGTGTAATGGACCCCGCATTTGATGCCGCTTTATTTGCATTAAATAAAGGCCAACATTCTGCGGTGGTTAAAACAGACTTTGGTTTCCACATTATCAAGCTATTAGATGTGCAATCTGGCGCGACTGTACCGTTTGCTGATGTGAAAGCTAAGATAGTGGCTCAATTGCAAGATAAGAAAGCGGTTGACCAGTTCTATAGCTTACAAAGTAAATTAGCGGATACCAGCTATGAAGTGCCAGATACACTATCTGAAACCGCAAAAGCTGTTGGCGTTGATGTTAAGACTACAGCATTGTTTTCTCGCGATAATGCACCTGCTGAGCTAAACAAGCCTGACTTAGTTAAAGCAGCCTTCTCTGAAACTGTGATGCTGAAAGGTTTAAACAGTGAAGTGATTGAGCTTGAACCTAACCATGTGGTTGTTATCCGAGTGAAAGAACATCACGATGCGGGTACTTTGGCCTTAGCTGAAGTGAAAGCCAACATCACTGAGCGCTTGAAGCAAGATCAAGCAAACGAAGCCGCCCGTGCAAAAGCACAGGAACTGATGGCACAAGTTAAAGCGGGTGCAACTGATCTTGGTTTAGTGTCTAAAGCGAAACTAGGCCGTGGCGCGCAAGACGTTGATGCTGCGATTGTAGGCAAAGCGTTCCAAATGCCCACACCAAGTACAACTCCTGTTGTCGATACCGTTGGTTTAGCAAACGGTTATGCTGTGGTTGCACTGGATAAAGTCAATGCTGCAGAAGGCGTGAGTGATGAGCTAGTTAATGCACTTAAACAACGTCTGAACGCACAATACAGTGAAGCAGACTACCGTGGCTTGATCGATTCGCTTAAAGCCAATGCCAAGGTGCTTTACCCTGTAGAAGAATAATTTCAGTGAGGATAGCGAGTTATTAAATTTACTATCCGACTGATTAAATAGAAAAGGCCAAGTGAGTTCACTTGGCCTTTTTGTTTTTTTAATTCGATAAAGTTTACCAATGAAGTTCGAAAGATATCTGCTATAGCAACACTGTCAGACTCCATATTCCATTACTTCAATCGCCACGTTACTGAATTGAATGGTTAATCATCAACGCCAATCATTACGCTGCTGGCTTTGATGAGGGCATAAGCCGAATCACCCACTTTGAGCCCTAGGCGCTCACAGGAAGCTTTAGTCACCACAGAGGTCAGTACGACACCGGGTGCAAGTTCGATTGTTACTTCATTGTTTACAGCGCCCATTTCTATGGATTTGATTGTACCGCTGAGGGTGTTTCTTGCGCTAATTTTCATTGATTTTCCTTATTGAGGGATTATTAGGGGTCAACTGCAGCTAGTGTAGCGCATCTTAATCTGGGAGTTATAAATAAAAACGCCACTAAAAAGTGGCGTTTAACGTTTGTGATAAGCAGTGATTCGCTATCGAGTTGATTAGAGTTCGATAACGTCAAATTCAACGTATGGGTTAACGTCGACATCGTAATCAATGCCTTCGATACCAAAACCAAATAACTTAATAAATTCAGCTTTATATTCACGGTAATCAGTCAATTCTGATAAGTTTTCTGTGGTCACTTGTGGCCACAAATTACGGCAGTGTTGCTGAATATCTTCACGCAGTTCCCAGTCATCTAAACGTAAGCGATTATCACTGTCGGTCTCAGGTTTTGCACCATCGGCACGGAATAGACGCTCACTGAATAAGCGATAGATTTGCTCCATACAACCTTCATGGAGACCTTCCTGACGCATTTTCTTGAATACCATAGCGATATATAAAGGCATGACAGGAATGGCCGAACTCGCTTGAGTCACAACGCTTTTTAGCACTGCAACATTTGCGCTGCCGCCAGTGGCTGACAGTTGTTCATTTAACGCTTTTGCTGCGCGGTCCAGATCCATCTTGGCCTTGCCAAGGGCGCCGTGCCAGTAAATTGGCCACGTCAGTTCTGTACCTATATAGCTATAGGCTACGGTTTTGCAGTTATTGGCTAATACACCGGCTTCAGATAAGGCTTTGATCCACAGTTCCCAATCTTCGCCGCCCATAACGGTTACAGTATCAGCAATTTCTTGCTCAGTTGCTGGCTCAACGGTGGCTTCAATGATGCAGTCTTTATTGGTATCAACGGCAGTTGCTGTGTAAGTTTCGCCAATGGGTTTTAAAGCTGATCGGATAAGCTCACCTGAATCAGGGAGTTTGCGCACTGGTGATGCCAGTGAGTAAACAACCATGTCAATTTCACCAAGATCTTGCTTGATAAGCTCGATGACTTTTTGTTTAGCTTCATGGCTAAAGGCATCGCCGTTAATGCTTTTAGAATATAAACCTTCCGCTTTAGCAAATTTGTCGAAAGCGGCAGAGTTGTACCAACCTGCAGTACCCGGTTTCGCTTCAGTACCTGGCTTTTCGAAGAACACGCCAATCGTTGCAGCATCGCTACCAAAAGCGGCTGCGATACGTGAAGATAGACCATAACCACTTGATGAACCGACCACTAATACCTTTTTCGGGCCGTTAGCGATCTTGCCTTTTGCTTTAGTTAAGGTGATTTGTTCTTGAACGTTTACTTCACAACCGACAGGGTGTGTAGTGGTACAAATGAATCCACGAATTTTTGGTTTGATAATCATATTTAAGCTTCTTCTATCAAAATGACCAATAGGATAAATATTTCGGCGGGTAAATGGCACCTATTTTTAGCCAATTCACCTGATTATTTAAGTGGTTGGAGCAGTTTAGCGTTTATGAACAAACAGACTCTGCTCTTGGACCAACCTCTGGGTGTATTCATGTTTTGGTGAGTTAAATATTTGTTCTGTATCAGCTTTTTCAACCATTACACCTTTGTGCAGTACCATAATTTTATCGCTGACATGGCGAATAATATTGAGATTATGGGACACGAAGATATAAGACAAGCCGAGATCTTTTTGCAGTTTTAACAGCAAATTAAGAATTTGCGAACGCACCGAAAGGTCCAGAGCGGTTAAGGCTTCATCGGCAATGATAATTTTAGGATTGAGCATTAAGGCTCGTGCTACTGCGACTCGTTGTTTTTGCCCTTCGGAAATCATGTGCGGATAAAACTCCGCATGCTCAGGTAATAAACCTACTTTTCGTAAGGTATCGACCACTTGGGTGTGCCGCGATTGCGCTGACATTTGGGTGTTGAAACGCAGCGGCTCATCGAGTAATTGACCAATCGTTAGGCGCGGGTTCAGTGAAGTATTCGGATCTTGGAAAATCATCCGAATTAAGCGGCATCTTTGCTTCACATTGCGACTGTCTAAGGCTTCACCTTCGAAAATTATCTCACCACCGCTGCGGGGCTCTGCACCGACTAAAATGCGGGCGAGGGTACTTTTACCTGAACCCGCCTCACCCACTATCGCTAAGGTTTCACCGCGTTCGAGTTCAAAGGATACGGGCGCTAATGCATCGTTATATTGGCGGGAAAAGCCCTTATAACCAGTATCATATCTTTTATAAAGGTCATTAACTTTAAGCTGTGGGGTCGTCATTATGGGTTTCGCCGTGATAAGGGAAATGACAGGCAAAATAGCGGTCTTTGATATGACTCAAATTTGGCTGATTAACGCATTTTTTTTGTGCTTCAGGGCAGCGTGGCCCTAAACGACAACCAATTGGCAAATGCTGTAAGGCGGGCGCAGAACCCGGTAGGGTAGGCATAATCGCCTTGTGACCACCTGAGCCTGAATAGTCGGGCATATTTTCGAGTAACGCCTTAGTGTAAGGATGATAAGGCTGCTTAATCACTTCGTCCGTTGGCCCAGATTCCATGACTTGACCGCAATAGAGCACGGATAAGTGATCGCACCATTGGGCTAAGGTTTCCAGCTCGTGGCTGATCAATAGAATCGATACGTTTTGTAATTGATTTAATTGGGATAATAATCTGAAAATTTGCGCCTGAGTGCTGAGCTCCATTGAGCTTGTGGGTTCGTCTGCAATCAATAGGCGAGGCTGGTTAGCAACCGCCATCGCAATCATCACCTTTTGGCATTCGCCTTCGGATAATTCCCATGCGTAGCTAGACATCACCTGCCGCGGATTCTTGATCCCGACTTTATGCAGCCATTTCTGTGCTGTAAGTCTTGCATGCCTGCGCCGTTGCCAAAAATAGGCGCTAGGATTTTTAGGCATAGCTTGCATTAACTGACTGCCGACGGTTTGTGCTGGATCTAAGCTGCCAGACGGATCTTGGAAGATCATCGCCATGTCTGAACCCATCAGATTACGGCGCTCTTTTGAGCTCATGGCCATCAAGTTATTGCCATCCCACATCATGCGGTCTGCTGTGATAGTCCAGTTAGGGCCGGGGATGCCTAAAATTGCTCTGGCTAACAAACTTCGTCCTGAGCCAGATTCACCGACTAGCCCATGAATTTCGCCCGCATTGAGCGTTAAGCTGACTTTTTCTAGCGCCCGCACTCTACCGTGGGGCGTATCGAGTTCAATCGTTAGATTTCGTACGTCGAGTAAAGGCATAAGTTAGTTTCTGATGGGCGCAAGCGCCGACCGTAGGCCATCGCCAACCAAGTTAATGGAAAGCACACTGAAAAGAATCGCTAAGCCTGGGATAGTTACGGCCCAAGGCGCAGTTAGTAAATTATCCATCCCTTGGGCAACCATAGCGCCCCATTCTGGACTCGGCGCCTGTGCGCCCAAGCTTAAAAAACCGAGGGCAGCGATGTCTAAAATAGCAGCTGAAATGGCAAGTGTGGTTTGAATTATCACCACTTCCCAGACGTTTGGCATAATGACGTACCAAAAAATTTGCATCGAGTTCGCACCGTCTAAACGTGCGGCTGTGACATATTCTTTTTGTAATTCTTCATGCACTGACTGGTGTATGGAGCGCACAAATTGTGGGGTTAAGGCAATCCCGACCGCCCAGAACACGTTTTCAAGCCCTGGTCCCATTACAGCAACCACTAAAATGGCCATTAACAATGAAGGAATCGATAACAGCGCATCGAGCAAATGACCGAGAATACTGGATTTTAAGCCCCGCATCATGCCCGACAACGACCCTATGATAAAGCCTGTGAATAATGCGGTAACGACGATCAGCAGCGCCATGCCAAAGGTCAAGTGCGCGCCGTGTAATAATCGGCTAAAAATATCGCGGCCGAGATCGTCAGTCCCTAAAAAGTGCGCCACTGTCCCTGAAGGGTCCCAAGAGGGGGGCAACAGCAAGGCTCTTGGATCTTGTGCCTCTGGCGGAAAGGGCGCAATCATAGGGCCAAACAGGGTTAGCAAGAGCAGAAATGCAATCGTCCACAGACCCGCTAAGGCGAAAGGATTAGCCGAAAAGTTAAGCCAAACCCGCATAGTCGGGGAGGCAATTTGATCTTCTTGATAAATTTTAACTGGTGGCATAAAGGTCTTTTCTGCTCAGTGGATTAAAGGCTGTGTGCAGCACTTCAATCAAGATACTTAGGAAGATAATCAATAGGGCCACGGCTAAAATCCCACCTTGGATAACAGTATAGTCCCGTTGGTAAATCCCTGAAACTAGCCAAGATCCTACACCAGGCCAAGAGAAAATCATTTCAACCACTATGGCATAACTGGCAAATGAGCCAAGCATTAGCCCTAAATGTTTAAGTACGGGGATTAACGCATTGGGCAAGGCGTGGCGCAGTATAATCGTGCCAGTATGCATGCCTCTGGCTTCGGCGGCGCGGATAAAGGTTTGATTCATCACATTCACCATTGCCGAACGGGTGCTACGAACCACTACAGTAAAAGGTAACACGGCCAGTGTTGTGGCAGGCAAAATGATATGCAGCAGGGCATCTTTAAATGCCGACATGCCGTATTCAGACTCTGACAACAAGGTATCCACTAGCATAAAGCCAGTGACGGGCTTGATTTCATAGAGCAAATTGATTTGTCCCGAAATTGGTAACCAACCAAGATCGACGCCAAACCAAAGCGAAAGATAAAGGCCTAACCAGAATACGGGTACAGAGTAGCCCGTTAGGGTAATCGCCATAATGGTATTTTGGGTGAGCTTATGTTGACTCTGGGAGGCGAGCACGCCCAAGGGCACGCCCAAGCAAATTGCGATAATGCCCGCCATCACAGCAAGTTCGAAGGAGGCGGGCAGGACGGCACTGAGTTCTTCGGCGACTTCTTGATGTGACGTGACTGAAATCCCTAAATTACCGCTAAGCCTTTGTTGTAGGTAAGCGATAAATTGCCACGCTTGGTTTTTATCTAATTTGTAGTCTTGTTCTATTTGAACCAGTTGGCTCGCCGTCGGTGTATGTATGCCAGTGAGTGCATAGGTGCGCTCAACTGGAAACAAGCCTGTAGCGTAAAATAATACACCAATCATCACTAAAGAGGTGGCGAGGAACAGATTGAGGCGACGCAGTAGGTATGTAAACATTAATTCGCCTCCTGTGGTGCTTGGCTAGTATGGGTGAAGGAAATCCCACCAAAAGGCGTAAGCTGCATATCCTTGATATCACTGCGAGTTAATGCCACACGTTTGGCATGGGCCAGACTCAGCATAGGTACTTGTTCAGCTAAAAAGGCTTCTGCTTGTTGATAAATCACTTTACGTTCCGCTTGATCTGATACTTCCCTTGCGCTGTTTAAGATGGCATCAAACTCAGGGTTACACCAGCGAGAACGATTGTTGTTTGATTGCATTGCTGCGCAGCTCAGCAGCGGATTAAAAAAGTTATCGGGATCGCTGTTATCAGCATTCCAGCCAATCAGCACAGAATCATAGTCGTCGCGACTGAGTCTCTGATTAAATACGCTCCAATCGTAACTGACGATATTCACTTTTACGCCGATGTTTGCTAAATCGGATTGAATTAATTCGGCCGTTTTCAACGAATTGGGGTTATAAGCGCGGGCAACCGGTATGGCCCAAATATTGATGCTGAGATTTTTTATACCAGCTTCTTTTAATAGGTCGCGTGCTTTTTGCGGATTGTAATCGACAAGTCCTTTGTTATTTTCGTAGGCCCATGATGCTGGCGGCAGAACGCCGGTGGCTTCAATGGCAGTATTTTGATAAACCGCTCGCAGGATATTTTGTTTATCAACAGCATAGGCAAGTGCACGACGTACGCGAACATCATCTAACGGTGGCTTTTGTGTATTAAAGGCCCAAAATGCTACGTTAAGCCCTGGTTGTGATTCGATGTTTAATTCTTGATGCTGTTTGATAACAGGCAGTTCACCTGCTTTGGGCAGCGCAGAAACGCTGCAATCCCCCGCGATAAGCTTAGCGAGCCTAACTGTACTTTTGGGCGTGATATCAAATACCAGCATATCGATTTTTGCTGGCTCTCCCCAAAAATCGGGATTACGGCGATAGCGGATATATTCGTTTTTAGCGTATTGCACTAAAGTGAACGGTCCTGTACCAATGGCAAAGTGGTCGACGTTTTCAGGATGACCTAAAGCTAACTGCTGCTGCGCGTATTCGTTTGATAAGATCACCGCAAAGTCGGTGGCTAAATTCGACAGAAAAGAAGCGTCTTTGCGGGTTAAGTAAAAGACCACTTCATGATCGTTTATCTTCTCTATCCCTTTAACTTGCTGAGAAAAGCCAATACTTTGGAAGAAGGGATAACCCGTGCGGGAGACAAAATGATAAGGATGCTGGGTATCGATAATACGATTAAAGGAGAACAACACATCGTCGGCATTAAAGGGGCGAGTTGGGTAAAAACGCTTTGAATGCTGGAACTGCACGTTTTCCCTGAGAGTGAAGCGATAGCTTAAGCCATCATCAGACATGGCCCAACTCGTCGCCAAGGCAGGGACAAGCTTGCCTGACTGGGTGTCATAATCCACTAGGCGACTATAAATTTGATGCGAGGTGGCATCGATTGTCGTGCCAGATGTCACCAATTGTGGATTAAAAGACTCAGGGTTCCCTTCGGAGCAATACACCAAACCAGAAGGGAGTTGTTGGGGGCCACACGCGACCAACAACCAACTCATGCAAGAAACTGCAGTTGTTAGGCACAGGCGTCTAATTAGCACACTCATTTATAAATCATTATTTTATCGACTATGAACGGCTATTTTAGCAGTGCATCTCCCCCGTGAGCAATCTGCTTATGCTTTATCAAGTAAATTGTACTTTTTAAGGATGCCACGCAGTTGGTGGTAGCTTAATCCGAGCATGTCGGCGGTTTTCTTTTGGTTATATTGGCTGTTTGAGAGTGCCTGCTGGATCAGATCCATTTCGTACTTCTCAGTTTGCTCTTTAAAATCCAGCGGAAAATTAAAGCAATTCGTTGAATACTCAGTATTGACTTGTACTTCAGCCTCAAGTATCGGCGCAGATTGTGACGTACTGGCAACAGTTGTTGGCGCGACTGAGGTGATTTGGCGTTCGCGAGTCTTGATCCGCGTTTGGGGCCGATACGGTGAAGCAAAGGGATCGAGGGTAATATGATCGATGGGTCTATTTTCACCGCCATTACGGTAAACGCTGCGCTCTACAACGTTTTTAAGTTCACGGATATTACCCGGCCAGTCGTGGGTCATTAATTGCTCGACCGCATGGGCGCTGAAACCGCTGAACAGCTGCAGCTTTAATTGGCGCGCCATGCCAACGGCGAAATATTCCGCCAGCGTCATTATGTCATCTGGGCGGCAACGCAGTGGGGGCAGAGTGATTACATCGAAGGCGAGTCTATCGAGCAAGTCGGCACGAAATTCGCCTGCGTCAGCAAGTGATGGTAAATCTTCGTTGGCGGCGCAGATTAAACGAACATCAGCCTGC
Source organism: Shewanella sp. NKUCC05_KAH (assembly GCF_019345585.1). Lineage (NCBI taxonomy): Bacteria > Pseudomonadati > Pseudomonadota > Gammaproteobacteria > Alteromonadales > Shewanellaceae > Shewanella > Shewanella sp. NKUCC05_KAH. The sequence goes on along the minus strand of NZ_JAHKQZ010000002.1, from coordinate 360,779 downwards.
ACGGTTTTACTGCCGCCGACCCGCTCAAATTCGCCATATTCAATGACGCGCAGGAGCTTTTCTTGGATAAGTCCTGAGGTGTTGGCTAATTCGTCGAGGAATAAGGTGCCGCCGTCGGCGCGCTCAAAGCGGCCTTCGTGTTTGCCTTTGGCGCCAGTAAAGGCTCCTGACTCATGGCCAAATAATTCACTCTCGAGTAAATTTTCACTCAAAGATGAACAGTTTAGCTTAATAAAACTTTGATCCCAGCGCTTAGACAGATAATGTAAGCGTTCGGCAATAAGCTCTTTACCTGTACCACGTTCACCAATAATCAGTACGGGTTTAGACAGAGGCGCTATTTGCGACACATGTTCTAACACTTCGAGTAGGGCGTTGGATTGACCGATGAGGTTGTCTTGCTGAAATTTATTATCCACGATATTTTTTAGTCTTTCGCGCTAAAATTTGGTGAAAATGATAATAAGTGGCTTGAAGCGTAAAAGGAAGTAAAAGTTAATATTTTGTTTAAGTTGCTGTATTTAAATAAGAAGTAAAAGTTGGCACGGTTAGTGTATTGCCTTGTACGAGACCAACATCAATTTGAGGATAGGATTATGGGAATTTTCTCTCGTTTCGCCGATATCATTAACTCTAATATCAGCGCATTGCTGGATAAAGCCGAAGACCCAGAAAAAATGGTTCGACTGATTATCCAAGAAATGGAAGACACACTCGTTGAAGTGCGTTCTACCTCAGCTAAAGTGTTAGCTGAAAAGAAAGAGCTGCAACGTCGTATCAACCGCGTGTTAGAGCAAGTGCAAGATTGGCAAGATAAGGCTGAACTGGCACTGTCCAAAGACCGTGAAGACTTAGCGAAAGCCGCTTTAGTTGAAAAACAAAAAGCGACCGGTTTAGCAGATACGCTGAATCAAGAGTTAGCCGTCATCGATGAACATATCGCACGCTTGAAAGATGAAGTGGGCATGTTGCAAGAAAAGCTGCTCGATGCAAAAGCGCGTCAAAAGACCATTATTTTGCGCACTCAAACAGCGTCATCACGCTTAGAAGTGAAAAAGCAGCTAGATTCAAGCAAGATCGACAATGCTATGCTCAAGTTTGAGCAATATGAGCGCCGTGTCGAAGGCTTAGAAGCCCAAGTTGAATCTTACGATCTTGGCAGCAAGAAGACCTTAGCCGATGAGTTTGCGGCGCTAGAAGCGGAAGATTCTGTGAATGCAGAACTGGCAGCGCTCAAAGCCAAGGTAAAAGGTAAAGCGCCAATTAAGTCAAAAGAATAACAATTCAGAGGTGAGTTATGGATATGGACGTGCTAATGGCGCCGATTATTATTTTCATGGTGATAGTCGCGCCAATATGGTTAGTTCTTCATTATCGCAGTAAGCGACAAGTGAGCCAGGGACTCACTGAGGAAGAGTTTTCACAACTCAATGATTTGATATCCAAGGCCGATAAAATGGCGGCGCGTATCGAGACCTTAGAGGCCATTCTGGATACAGAATCGCCCGAATGGAGGGGGAAACATGAGAGGATCTAATGGCCGTACTTTGTACCGCATTCCCCAGTCAGGCAAAATAGCGGGTGTATGTGCAGGGATTGCCGAGTACTTTGCGATTGAAACTTGGTTAGTGCGAGTGCTGACTGTGTCTATCTTCTTACTCGGCGGCTCAGGTGTGGTATTTATCATCTATGTCGCTTTGTGGGTGATTTTAGACATCAAGCCGCAAAAGCATTACGATAGAGACGATATCGAGGTGAAGAAGAAGCCGTGGCAGTCGGGAGAACCCGCAAAGCAAGCGCTAAGCGACGTGAGTCGTCAATTTCGAAGTCTGGAAGTCAGGCTACAAAATTTAGAACGCCATGTCACCTCTGACAACTTTGATTTAAAAAGACAAATCAATAGTTTGTAACCCTTCTAAAGGGCGGCCATGTCCGCCCTTGTTGCTTAATCTCTGCTCCATTCCAGTGTATAGTCAACATCACTTGACATAAGTTAACATCATTCGACATAAGGGAAGTCTCTATGGGAATGCTTGATGCCTCGCTCCATAAATTAACCCAAAAGGGCCAATCCCTGTTACATCGCACCGCGGACCGGCATTTACGTTTGGCCGTGACGGGGCTTTCTGGTGCGGGAAAAACGGCGTTTATCACGGGGTTAGTCAATCAGTTACTCAATTCTGGACCTGTCTCAACCTTACCTCACGCCCGTAACAACAGCGCTTTGCCACTGTGGCAGGTGAGCCGCGATCAGCGTTTACTCGGTGTTAAGCGTGCCATGCAGCCGGATCTTGAAATCGCTAGTTTTGATTATCAAGGCGCCATGTTAGCGCTCACTTCCGAACCTGCGACTTGGCCAGCCTCTACCCGTACTATTTCTGAATTACGATTGGCTATTAAATACCAACCTAAGAAGGGCTTACTGGCCAAGTTTTCTGATACCGCCACCTTGTATTTGGATATAGTCGATTATCCTGGCGAATGGTTACTCGATTTACCTATGCTGCGCCAAGACTTTGTAACTTGGTGTCGCGCTCAACAAGTTCGCATCGAGAATCTTAAAAGCTCTCCCTTGTATGCCGAGTTTGAGCAATCTTTGACATCATTGGATTTAGCCGCGAGCGCCGATGAACAGCAATTAAAGCAGATTGCCGATCAATATCAGCTATTACTCAATGATTTAGTGCACGTGCAAGGTTATTACCAAGCGCAACCTGGACGCATGTTATTGCCGGGTGAATGGCAGGGCGCTCCCTTATTGGCTTTTTTCCCCCTGTTATTGGTTAATGATGAAAAGTTTGCTGCGCTTTCGCAAAGCGATAAACACAGTGGATTCCATGTACTGGAAAAACGCTATCAAGAATACGTGGCTAAAGTGGTTAGGCCTTTCTATAAAAACCACTTTGCCGGTTTTGATCGGCAGCTAGTACTCGTTGACTGTTTTAGTGCGTTGAATCGCGGTAAAAAGCAATTTGAGGATATGGGCGCGGCGCTCAATGCCATTATGGAAAGTTTTCAGTTTGGCCAATCGAGTTATTTACGGCGTTTATTTGCCCCCCGCATCGACCGTTTGTTGTTTGCCGCGAGCAAGGTTGACCATGTGACTCGCGATCAGCAGAGCCATGTTTTGTCCCTGCTGACCGATATGTTGAAACACAGCCAGCATTTTGCCAGTTTCGATGGTTGTAAAGTGGAGACTATGGCGATTAGCGCCATTAAAGCGACTCGCCATGGCATGGTAACGACCCAAGAGGGCGAGGTGGAAGTCGTGCAGGGGACGGGACTCAACGGTAAAGCCCTGACCTTGTTTCCCGGCGAAGTGCCCACTCGCTTACCTGAGCCCGATTTTTGGCGTGACCAAGGGTTTAACTTTGTCAGCTTTGCACCGCCGAGCAATGCCAATGTTGACCCATCTCAAGTGCACTTTGACCATATTCGCCTCGATCATTTGCTGCAGTACTTACTGGGAGATAAGTTGGAATGACGCTAAAGCTATCGGATAACGCTAACGAGCAGGCTTCTAATTCTTCTGCGAACTCATTTGCACACTCAGTTGAACATAAGCCGCTGAAAAAGCAGCAGCTGTTTGACCCAGAAGTCGTGGAGCTCAAACCCAGCAAAGAGGAGCTCAAAGGGGCGAAAGCCTTTGATCCGCATACGCCAGTGCAAGAAGTGGCTGCTGATATTGAGGAATTGATGGATGAAACGCTGTCATCCCATCCAAAAATGATCGATGCTAAATCGGTATCGCCTCAACTTGTAAAATCACGCCGTTGGTCTTGGCTCGCTCGTCTGGCAGTAGCGAGTTTATTGCTGCTCGTAGTAGTTCAAACAGGATTAGGACTGAGGGATGCTTGGCTTGAGAGCCCTTGGTTGTTCAGTTTTTATGGTGTGGTGCTTGGGGTGGTCAGTGCGTGGGCATTGGCGGGCGCAGTCAGTGAATACCGTAAGCTCAAGCGACTCAAACAGGTCGCTGATACTCAAGAAACAGGTGCAAGGCTAGCGCAGAGCATGCAAATGGGTGAAGCAGACAGCTTTATCGATAATATCGTTTGCCACTATGAAGACAGCCAAGGTTTGCAGCAACTTCGCCGTTCATTAAAAGATGAACATAATGATGCCGAGAAAGTCTTGTTATTCGAGGACTTAGTCCTAACGGAGCGAGATGAACTGGCCAAAAAAGTCGTGCGACGCTATGCGGCTGAGTCGGCAGTGTTACTGGCGGCGAGTCCGTTAGCTGTGCTCGATATGGCGATTATCCTCTGGCGTAATCAACGTATGCTGCGCGATGTCGCCCGCTGTTATGGCATTGAACTTGGTTACTGGAGCCGAATTAAACTTATCCGCAGCATTATTATTAATATCATCTACGCGGGCACCACTGAGTTAGTTACCGATTTAGGAACACAGCTGTTATCGGTTGAAATGACAGGTAAATTGTCTGCTCGCTTGGCCCAAGGCTTAGGGGGCGGCATGTTAACAGCGCGCCTTGGATATCAAGCCATGGCGCTGTGTCGGCCGATTGTGTTTAGAGAAGATCAAAGGCCTAAATTGTCTAAAGTGCATCAGGAATTGTTGATCGAACTGAAGCAGTTTTCAGGCAAGCTGTTTACCAAAGAAGGTCGCGACGCATTAAAAGGCCAGTTCGCCGATGTTGATGATAGGGTATCGCGGTCATCTAAAGATAAGTCTAAAGAGTAGATGCTATTGAATATCATATGATTAAACGATTCAAATAGCCGAAAGTAGATGCGCTAATGGACTTGTTCCTTAGCGCATTTTTTATGATTTTTGCAGATAAAGAGAATGACTAAGTGCGACGTAAAAGTGCTATGTAACAAGTTAATTACACTTTTGATCGCTGCTATTTTCGTCATGCTACTGGCTTCAGTGCTTGGCCGCGTTATGGTAGGGCTTATTCGATAGGGCTAATGTTTCATTAACTTATCTATTAGATTATCCATAATGCGGGCATTGAGCGCTCCACACCAACAATCAATCAAGAACGGGAACTGCTCAATGCCAATGACAAGGAGCTAGGTATGCAAGATGAGTCAGGCAAGATGTGGAAGGCGGCAACACATGTTATTCATGGCGGCCATGAGCGAGAGGCCTTTGGTGCCTTAGTGACGCCGCTTTACCAAAGTGCGACTTTTGTGTTTGAGTCTGCACAGCAAGGTGGTGAGCGATTTGCGGGTAATGAGTCGGGGTATATTTACACGCGCTTAGGGAATCCGACAACTGCCGAGCTTGAACGTAAAATGGCGATTTTAGAAGGGGCTGAGGCCGCAGCAGCAACTGCTTCTGGTATGGGCGCAGTATCCGCCGCATTGCTGGCTAATTTGCAGATGGGCGATCACTTAGTGGCGTCGAATGCCGTATACGGTTGTACTTATGCGCTAATGACGACTCAGTTTGCCCGCTTTGGTATTGAAGTGTCCCTAGTGGACTTTTCATCGGAAGCAGAAATAGAAGCGGCGATTAAATCCAATACTAAGGTCATTTTCTGTGAAACCCCTGTCAATCCGCATTTGCAGGTATTTGATTTAGCGTCAATTGCGAATATTGCCAAACGTCATCAGTTGGTCAGTATTGTCGATAATACCTTTATGACCCCATTACTGCAGAGGCCGCTGGATTTTGGTATTGATTTGGTGATCCACAGTGCGACTAAATATCTCAATGGTCATGGTGATGTGATTGCGGGGATAGTGTGTGGCAGTGAAGAACAGCTCCATAAAGTGAAGTATGAAATTTTAAAGGATATTGGCGCTGTGATATCGCCACATGATGCTTGGCTGATCTTACGCGGCCTTAAAACCTTAGATGTGCGTTTGCAGCGCCATTGCGATAGTGCCCAGCGCGTGGCAGAGTTTTTGGCGGAACATCCAAGCATTACACGTGTGTATTACCCCGGGCTTAAATCTCATCAAGGGCATAAATTCATTGGCCAGCAGATGAAACGTGCTGGTGGTGTTATCGCGTTTGAACTGGCGGCAAATTTAGAAGAAGCCATGGCCTTTGTCGGATATCTAAAGTTGTTCTCAATTGCGGTGAGTCTAGGTGATGCTGAATCCCTGATTCAACATCCTGCATCGATGACGCATTCACCTTATACGCCAGAGGCAAGGGCTACCGCTGGGATTGGTGATAATTTGCTGCGGATCTCTATTGGTTTAGAGGATTGTGACGACATCATCGCCGACTTGAACCAAGCGTTAGCTCGGTTAGCTTAATGAATGTTGTTATTTTAAAGACCGTTAGCTATTTGAATGGTAAAAGGATGCTTTTTGCATCTTTTTATCATAGTCAAGCACTGACTCATTGAGCCGAAGACAGAAGTTTAGCGATAGTGAATATTTATGACGCCGATTTGGTATTTCGGGACAGCTTAGACTATTTTTGATTTGAGGCCACGGAAGTAGGACGAAAGGCCGCAAATCATGGAATAGAGGAATTGTTATGAAAACCACAAATCGTATACCTGCTTTTATGAGTGCCATAGCATTAACGGCTTTTTTGGCAAGCCCAGCAATCGCAACAGAAACTCCAACCAAGGCCGCCGTGAAAGTACAGGCTAAAACTGAAGCGGGTGAAATGGCATCTGATGCGAAAAAATCTATGCCAGATGCCGCTCAAGTCAACATCAATACCGCTTCAGCCGAGCAGTTACTCGTACTCAAAGGGATTGGTGCCGCAAAGGCTCAAGCGATTGTCGACTATCGCACTAAAAATGGTAAGTTCAATGCCATAGATGACTTAGCGAATGTCTCTGGTGTTGGGGCTAAGATAATTGAGCAAAATCGCCATTTGATCAAGTTGTAACCACCTTTGGCGATGATTGCGGTGTAGCCTGCTGATTTTTATGATAAGAGATTCAGTAAAACATATATAAAAGTCTGCATTTGCAGGCTTTTATCATTTCAATCACTCCATTTGCTTATAGATTGTGCAGTTAGGTGGGATATTAAGAGATCTTATCGATTAGCGCTTGATCCCATAGGGTCCATGGGGGATAATCCTTCGCGTTCAAGCAATGCTTTGGTTTATGTCATTCAAAGTAATGTTCGAAGTTATGGTGACCCTAGGGTCCCCCCGCAATGATAACTTGTGAACTCGGCCAGGCCCGGAAGGGAGCAACCGCAGCAAGCGACTCGTGTGCCGGGGTGTCGGCTCTAGGGGAACCTCCAATTCAGCAGTCCTTCTGCTTATTTCCGTTGTGCTTCTCTATATCTACTCAATTTATGTTATTCAATATTTTAGCTTGCAGACTATTTCCGTTTTCTGCTGTTAATCATTTATAGCGTTAATATTTCTGCACAATGAGATAATCCATTGCCAGCTTCTGTTCTTGCCACTACAACGGCTAAAAATGCTCTCAACAGTAACCTTTAACTAAATCAACGATTGGCTTCGGCTTCTTCCTGTAATCTTTTTTGCAGATTTTGTTTAAGAAAAGCGCGGGACTTTTCGAGTGCGGTTTGGATCTCACGCTTTAATTCCTGTAGCTCGTTATAGTCTTCAAAGAAGTAAGTATCGACGAGGTGGCGTATGTAGCGGACTGGCAGTTGATTTAAGGTCACGCAACATAAGTCGGCGAGATAGTCCTCAGGAAGTTCGTCCATAAGTCCTTCATCTGACAATATTTCCATTAAAAGAACTTCGTAGTAATTACGGATTTCGAGTTGCATTGTTATGCTCCATGACGGTTTTCATTGAGTTTGCTACCACAAATGATTTGCCGCAATAAAAAGTTGGCTGTGTCTTTGGCTTAATTGTAGTGCGTCTCTGCTGTAGCCGCCGCCTATCACGGCTGCAATTGGAATATTTTCCGATTTTGCCATTGATAACACAGTTAAATCCCGTCTGAACAGTCCTTCTTGGCTGATATTGAGCAAGCCAAGATCGTCATTTTGATGAATATCGACCCCAGCATCATAAAGAATCAGATCTGGTTGATGGATTCGCATAAGGAGGGCGAGTGTCTGCTCCACGGTTTCAAGATATGCGCTATCGTCCGCTCCTTTGGTTAGTTCAATATCATGGTGGGAATGCTGCTTACGACTCGGGAAATTCTCTTTGCAGTGAATCGAGCAACTGATGATCCCTTGATATTGGTGGCTAAGGGTTGCACTGCCATCACCTTGATGCACATCGCAATCAAAAATCAGTACCTTGTGTACTTGCTGGCTCGCGATGGCATTTCTGGCCGCGAGGATAAGGTCGTTGAAAATACAATAGCCGCTGCCAAAATCGTAATGAGCGTGATGGTAGCCACCCGTGAGATGCAGGGCAATACCTTGATTTATGGCTAATGAAGCTGTGAGTGTGGTGCCAGCCACAGAATGCAAGGTACGCTCAACTAAGGCTTCACTCCACGGGAAACCAATCCGTCTAAGCGCCGCTGTTGGCAAGGTTCCCGCGATAAATTGCTCTACATATTCGCGTTGATGCACTTGTATTACATCTTCTGCATTCATGGCCGTTGGTGCGTGGAACTGTGCAGTCGTGGCAATGTGGTTATCGAGTAAGTACTGCCGTAAATGTGCGTATTTAGTGGTGGGAAATCTGTGATGGGGAGGAAGCGCCAGCTTGGAATAGCTGGCGTGATAAACCAGTGGGATCAGAGTCAATATTGACTAAACCTCGTTATCGCAAGTTGTTATAGCTGTGAAATTGCCCAGCTCATAAATTCTTTACGGGTTTTTTCATCCGCTTGTAGCCACCAGTATTGCAACATTTGTTGTGGGTTGGCTCCTGCTGCTTTAGAGGTGTCTACGGGGGCTGTGAGTGATGTTGCGTTAACGGTCGCCGATGTTGTCACGGGGGCTGGTGCAACAGCTACTACTGCTCCAGCGGCACCGGTTGCTGCTGCGGCAGTACCGGATACGTCAACGGCTTGATTACCACTGAAAAGGCGAGAGACGAAGCTTTCTTCTTCTAAATTGGTATTCACCACTTGGTAATTGACGCTGCCTTTGTCACTACGGGTTAATTTGACTTGTGGGTTTTGCGCGTAAACTTTAGGCTTTTTAACGACTTCACCTTCGGCCGCTTGCAGGTAATATTGATGGTCGCCATCAACATCTAAAGTAACGATGAAAGGTGCTGACTTAACAAAGGTTTGGCTGTCACTAAAATCATCCTCTACCATTTCATGATAACGAATGGCGATTTTGTGAGTGCCGGGGGCCAATTCTAAGCTGCTTTTATGGTTGAATACGCTCGACTCGACTTTTTTACCATCAAGAGCAAGATACTCAAATGACATAGGAATGTTCAGATCTGCAGCGAAGGCTGAGGCAGATCCGAGTAATACTAGCAGGCTGCTAATTGGCAAAAGTGATTTCATTGTTACTCCTTAACGGTTATTACTCTGATACGGGCGTTCGAATATTTGAATGCGATCTTCTATATAACTAATAGCTTGCCTGCATTTTCCTAGACGACGATGCATCAAAAGGATGTCATTTTGCAATTTTATTTTGTCAGCACTATGACAGTTTTCAAGTTTTGATTCCATTTCTTCAATTTTTTGTTCAAATTTTTTCGCCCAATTAAGATGTTTGTTCAATTCTTCGTAGATCTCATGACTATTTTGCATCACGTTATTGGCGATCCAATCGAAACCACTGGCTTGGTGAGACTGATTCTGGCGTTGTGCAAAACGGGCACGGCTACTGGCACGCTGCTGAGTTTTAGACTTAATGTCGATAGAAGTGGTCAGCAAGGCTCGTTTGACTGCGGTAAATCTATCTTGGATCCGCTCACAGCTCAGGGCAATGGTCTGGGGGGCGAGTTTAAGCTTAATTTGTTTTTCGAGCTGCATAATACTGCTACGAATTTGTTCAATACAGGGGCCGAGTTGGGCGCCGTGTTGGACAAACAGCGAGTGATTAAAACGCTCCGTTTCTTGCAGAAGTTTACGCTGCGGCGGCGCGAGTCGATTATCGTGTTGCAGCACTTCTTGTTCTAAGGCTTTAAGCTGATTCTTCAGCATCACCATTAATTGTTGGGTGTTCACAACCATGCGCTCCATGCCAAATTCGCTGCAATCATTAGCACGATCAAAATAAACAGTGGACGGATAAAGGGCATACCAAATTTAATCGCACAGCGGGCGCCGATAAATGAGCCTAACATCATGCACAATCCCATCCACAGACCTATTTGCCACTCTACCTGTCCAAGCCAGCCAAAGATAGTCAGTGCGGTCAAGTTGCTGGTAAAAGTCATCGCACGGGCAAGGCCACAACTGTGCAGTAAAGGCAGTTTATACAAAGAGCCAGATGTGACGGTCCAAAATGCGCCAATGCCTGGGCCTGCAAAACCATCATAAGTGCCTAAAGCCAGTCCCTGTAGCCATTGTTGCTTGGCTGGCGGCTTGCTGGTTGGTACTTGGCAGTTAACGTCTGACATCGCATTGGGACTGACTAAACTGTAAATGGCGATGCCAATGATCAGCAGCGGCAGGACTTTTTCGAGCCATTGGGTATCGACTAAATAGACTAAAAAACTGCCCAATACCGCGCCGATAAAGGTGGCGATAAAAGCCATGTACCAAAACGAGGGTTTAAAGAGATGTTTGCGATAATAGGTCCAAGCCGCCATAAAAGAGCCAAAGCTTGCGGCTAACTTATTGGTGCCTAATACGGTATGCGGCGCAATGCCTAAGGTTAACAGTGCGGGGATCGACAATAGGCCACCGCCACCCACGACGGCATCAATGAATCCAGCGATAAGACCTATGACTGCCAACAGGGCCCAATGACTGGGCTCGAGTAACAACTCCAAATTTTAATCCTACTCTATAACACGTCTAAAGGGCGGTAAGGCATCCAGTAAGGACTTGCCATAGCGTTTAGTGACTAACCGCCTATCTAAAATGGTCACTCGGCCATAATCTTGCTCTTTACGCAGTAATCTACCACAACTTTGAATAAGCTTACGTGAAGCATCTGGGATCGTCAGTTGTAAGAAGGGATTACCGCCTTTGACTTTGACATATTCTGCATGCGCTTGCTCAACGGGCGAGGTTGGTACGGCAAAGGGCAGTTTAGTGACGATCAAGTTAGTCAGATAATCGCCGGGCAAGTCGAGACCTTCAGAAAAACTGCCGGTGCCAAACAAGATGCTTGGTTCGCCTTTATCGCATTTAGCTTTATGATTTTCTAACAATTGTTGCCGTGGCGCATTGCCTTGGATAAGTAGCTCAGTGGTGAGTTTACCTTCAAGTAATTCAACCACTTTTTCCATCTGCCAGTAGGAGGCGAATAGCACTAAGGTTGCCATTTCGCCTTCAATAAGGGTGATGATTTGTTCGGCAAGTTCAGCTGTATAGGCATCATCCGTCGGCTCAGTGCGCATTTTGGGTAAATAAAGTGTCGCATTATTGGGGTAATCGAAGGGCGATTGTAAGGCTAAATAACGACTGCCATCGTTGAGTGATAACCCCACCTGATGTACGAAATGGTCGAAGTTATTGAGTGCGCGCAGCGTGGCGCTACATAAGACTACGCCTGCGGCCTTTTGCCACAGCATGGATTCCAGCATAAAGCCGACTTCGATAGGTGAAGCGCTAAATAGATAATCCACTTGTTTACCTGTGATAAGTTCAACCCAGCGCGCCATAGGGGCACCTTTATGTTTATCTTCCTTGGCCATCATCCTCCATAGTTTCTGCAGGTTTTCGAGCCTTTGCAGCATAAATCCGGTTTCGGCCAATAGCGCTTCGGATTGATGTTTAGGAATGTCGCCATCTTTAATCGCCTCTGCCAGCAGTGACAGCATTTTATTAAACTGCTTGAGGGCAAGATTAGAGGTCACTGCAAGGTTTTCGGCGAGAATGAGTAATGACTCTGGTAGTTTGCCGTGCTCAAAACGCAGACGGTTTTCAGGATTGGCAAAGTGTTTGGTCTGGGTATCGCAATAGTGGGCCACTTGATTGAGCTGGGCGATAAGATCGCCTAAGTGATCCTGCATCGCCTGCGCAGGAGCAATAATGTTGTTGCTCTTTATTTGGTTTTGCAACTTAGCGCAGGTTTTGCCAATTTTTTCGAGCCAGTCGCATGCGCCCCTCAGCGTGGCCTGAGCACTGGAGAAATCCCGCGCCACAATGGGTAAGTGATGTGCCTCATCGATAACATAAAACACGTCTTCGGGATCGGGCAAAATCACGCCGCCACCTAGCTCTAAATCGGCGAATAACAAGCTGTGGTTGGCGATGAGCACGTCCCAGGTATCAACATCTTCGCGGGCTTTATGGAACGGGCAATTTCTGTGGCTGGCGACTTGACGATGACAGCTGTGTTTGTCGCAGGCGATTTGTTGCCACAGGTGATCGGGCAGCGGCACGGCTAAGGTATCGATTTCGCCGTTCCAGCGACCTTCGTTATAGTCTTTTAACAGGCCATGCATCATAGCTACTTGGCTATTGTCAGGTTTAGTTTGCCACATGGCCATTTGTGTACTGTTGTCGTCACCGATGAGCATCGCCAGTTTCGATAGACATACATAACGTTGTCGACCTTTAACTAAGCCAAAACGGAAATTTAAGCCGGATTGCTCAAGAAAAAAGGGTAAATCTTTATGCAGTAATTGTTCTTGCAAGGCGACGGTTGCGGTAGCGATGCAGACCTTTTTCTTGCTCGCTAATGCCAGTGGAATGGTACCGAGGATGTAAGACAATGATTTACCGATCCCAGTGCCTGCTTCGACCACTATGATGCGCCTATCTTTATCATAGTCGCCAGCGAGGGTCTTAGAGATTTCCGCCACCATATAGTTTTGTTCGCGGCGCGGCCTAAAATTAGGCAAGGCGGTAGCAATATCCTTATAGATGGCGCGGATCTGGGTTTTTACATTGTCAGGTAACATGCGTCACTACTTTATCGAATTAATGCTGTACATAATAACAGTGATTGCATAGCCTAAGAAACTTTTCTGCCATTTGGCGGCATTTAAATTGAGGAACCATCTAAATTGACTAGCTATGCGATTTGGGAACCCATGCGATGAAGTCAGAGGCTACCGCGGCCGTTAGTGTACAAGGTCGAGTCTTAACACGCCATGCGATTCATCGTCATGGGAGTTTAGTGTTGCAGTATTATCTGGCTACCGCCCAAGGCCCTGTGCTGGTGGAAGTGCAAGGCACTGAACACATTTGTTTTTGTCATCAAACTGATGTCACGGCTTTGCAGTTGCAAACGCCGGGTCAAGCATTGCGGTTTGTACCGTTAGCGCTCAAAAGCTTTAAAGGCGGCGCGGTTAGTGGTGTTTATGCTAAATCTAGCAATAGTTTACGTACCTTACAGCGCATCGCTAAAGATGCCGATATCCCTTTATTTGAAGCCGACATTCGCCCCGAACAGCGTTATTTAATCGAGCGGTTTGTGGCGCTGGATGTGGCATTTTTAGGGCATTTCTCTGCGACGAGTAACATATACGCGCCGACTAGCGACAGTCTTGAGGCTAACTCGCTGCCCGTGTTTATCGCCGAGCGGGCTAAGAGTATTGCCCCTTTAACGGCTGTACATTTCCGCTGTATTTCACTGGATTTTGAATGCAGCTTTGAAGGTTTACTCTATTCAGTTGCACTATATGGTCAATACAGTGGCCGAGACGAAGAGCAAGACAGTCTCAAGCAGACTTATGAAAAAGTGATTATGGTGGGTGAGGCTGAATCAAACTCTCCCGAATATATTGAATGGGTGGCCGATGAGGCTGCACTCATTCATCGATTAATCGCGTGGTTCCATGAGTTTGATCCTGACTTTGTCATAGGTTGGTCAGTGGTGAGTTTTGACCTCGCACTCTTGTCACGCCGGGCATTATTACACCGTATTCCGCTCACCATTGGCCGCGGAGGGGCAAAGCTTGAGTGGAAAGTCGATAATAAATTTCGGCCAGAAACCTTAGTTTTACCGGGCCGTGTGGTACTCGATGGTATCGATTGGCTTAAGGCGGCTTTCTATCATTTTGAGCGGTTTTCGTTGGAATTTGTTTCGCGGAAATTATTAGGTGAAGGCAAGGCCATTCATAACGTGGATAATCGCGTTGAAGAAATTGATCAGTTGTTTAAGGCCAATAAACAAGCCTTAGCCCATTACAATCTTACTGACAGCCGTCTGGTGTGGGATATTTTTAGTCATACTCAATTATGGGAGTTCGCCCTCGCGCGAGCTGAACTAACAGGTTTAGAGTTGGGGCGGGTTGGGGCTTCGGTGGCGGCATTTAATCATTTGTATTTACCGCATTTACATCGAGCCGGTTATGTCGCACCCGATGCTCCTGCGAGTGATGGGATCGAAAGCCCCGGTGGCTATGTGATGGATTCTGTACCGGGACTTTATAAGCATATTTTAGTGTTCGATTTTAAAAGTCTATATCCCTCCATTATTCGTACCTTTTTGATCGACCCTAAGGGATTAATTGAAGGTTTGCAATTGCCCGAGTCTGACTGTGTTGTGGGGTTTCTCGGTGGCCGTTTCAGTCGGCAACAGCCCATTTTACCTAAGCTTATCCAAACATTATCTGAGCAGCGCGAAAAGGCCAAACGTGAGCACAATGCGCCTTTATCCCAAGCGATAAAAATTATCATGAACTCGTTGTATGGGGTTTTAGGTTCTCAAGGTTGTGTTTTCCACGATGCAAAGTTAGCAAGTTCGATCACTATGCGCGGCCATCAAATCATGAAACAAACCCGCGCATGGATAGAAGAGATGGGCTATCAAGTGATTTACGGCGATACGGATTCGACCTTTGTCTGGCTTGGCAGCGAGCCAGATCTCTCAGACATTAACGCCTTAGGTAACACTCTGGCGCGGGAAATTAATGCTAAGTGGCAGGCTAAGATCGGTGAAGATCATCAAGTTGAGAGTTTTCTCGAGTTACAGTTTGAACGCCACTATGAGCAGTTTTTTATGCCGACCTTAAGAAGGTCGTTAGAAGGCAGTAAAAAACGTTATGTTGGCGCGTGGCGTAATGCGAGCGATGAACTTGAGCTTACTTTTAAAGGTATGGAGCAAGTGCGCAGTGATTGGAGCCCTTTAGCGCGCAAAGTTCAAGAGTCACTCTATGAACGGATGTTTAACCAAAGGGATATCAGTGTTTATTTGGCCAGTGTGTTTGAAAAGCTGCTTGATGGTGAGTTGGATGATGATTTGGTATTTCGCAAACGTATGCGACGCAATATTGAAGATTACACGGCTAAATCTTCTCCCCATGTTAAAGTCGCTCAACAATTATGCGACTTAACAGGAGATGCCTCTTTTGGCAAGCGTGGGGCGCAGATTGATTATCTGATTACTGTAAATGGACCGGAATCCTTACTGTACAGAACGTCACCAATTGATTACCAATACTACATTGATAAGCAAATTGGCCCTATTGCCGAGCCTGTTTTTTCGATAATGAAACTAAACTACATGGATATTGCGTCAAAGCAGTTGCTGTTAATATAGTGTTTTTAATGTTCTTTATGTGTTGCGCAGGGTGGCGAATGTAGCGTTTTAACCTGTTTTGTAGAGGTTAACTGGTTTGTTTTTGTGATGTTAATCGACATATTCTTTAGGTTTAGCTTTGAGGGAATATTGAAAGTTTGCTACCCTTTAAGAGGAAATTGTAAGGAAATATAACAACGGAATGACGTTGACAGAACATAAACAAAAAAGGTTAAGCACCAAATGAACAAGACGTTAGTAGCAACTGCGCTTGCAGCAATTTTTTTAGTTCCATCAGTCTCAGCTATCGAGATCTATAAAGATAATAAAAATGCCGTAGAAATCGGTGGTTTTATTGATGCACGCGTGATCAACACTCAAGGGGAAACAGAGGTTGTTAACGGCGCATCTCGCATTAATTTTGGTTTTAATCGTGAGTTGACTGACGGTTGGAAAGCATTTGCTAAATTGGAATGGGGTGTGAACCCTGTAGGTAGTAGCGACATCGTCTATAACAATCGCTTCGAATCTGTTCAAGAAGAGTTCTTTTATAACCGTTTAGGTTACGCTGGTCTGTCCCATGACACTTATGGAACACTGACTATTGGTAAGCAGTGGGGCGCTTGGTACGATGTCGTTTACAACACTAACTACGGTTTTGTGTGGGACGGTAACACTGCAGGTGTTTACACTTATAATAAAGATGATGGCGCGGTAAACGGTGTTGGTCGTGGTGATAAAACAGTTCAATATCGCAATGCATTTGGCGATGTAAGCTTTGCAGTTCAAGCACAGTTGAAAAACAGCAGCTTCTATACCTGTGATACAACGGATGATATTTCACAAGCTCAGTGTCAAGAGAACTGGGAAAGCGGTGATAAAGCTGCTCAACAAGTAGAATACAATTATACTTATGGTGGCGCGCTGACCTATAAAGCCACTGATATGCTGACCTTAACTGCGGGTGTTAACCGCGGTGAGTTTGATGTGAGTTTTGGTAACGGCGAACAAACCACAGCGGTTGATCTTATCTACGGTGCGGGTATCACTTGGGGTAACTTCGATAGCAATGGCTTATACGCTGCTGCAAACGTTAACAGACAAGAAAATCATGACACAGACAATATTGGTCGTTTGATTAAAGACGCCTATGGTATTGAAAGTTTAGTTTCATACAAGTTTGACAATGGGTTACGTCCATTCATTTCTTACAACGTGCTTGATGCCGGTAAAGACTACGTCATTCAACCTAACTTTAATGCCGATCCTAACGATGAGTTCAAACGTCAGTTTGTCGTGGTTGGTTTGCATTTTGTATGGGACCCAAACACAGTGCTTTACGTAGAAGCACGTAAAGATTACAGCGATTTTACCAGTGCAGATAAAGAACAAGAAGCTAGAATGGCGCTTTCAGAATCTGACGGGGTTGCCATCGGTATCCGTTACACACTTTAAGTTTCCAGTTTCTATATAGTAGAAACCACTGTTTTAACAAAAAGCCAGTCAGTAATGACTGGCTTTTTTGTTTTTAACGATAAGTCAATTTGTAATAAAAATACATTGTGCATTATTTGTTTGTATTTGGTTATCTTTTTGTTGATTAAATGTCTCTCATATGATTTTATGCTCCCGCAGCACTTCGGAATGTTTAAGGTGCTCTTGTTTAAAACTGCTTATTAAATAAGCAAATTATAATAAAAACATGATTTTCCCGGGAGATTGACAATGCATAAAAAAAACTTGATAGCAAAATCTGTGCGCTTTGCACTGATTAGCGGTGTGACTGCTACGGTATTAAATGTACCTTTTACATTTGCAGATGATAAAGATGGAGCAAAAGTTGAGCGTATAGCTGTAACTGGTTCGCGAATTAAACGCGCAGATATGGAAACGGCTAGCCCTGTTAGCGTGATTGATGCTTCAGCCATTATTTCCTCTGGTGCAATATCGATTGATGATGTTTTGCAGAAAATGACTTCGGCTGGCGGTGCTATGACTAACGCTGGCATAAATAATGGTTCTGGTGGTAATTCTCGCATAAACCTCAGAGGATTAGGCACTAACCGTACTCTAGTTTTGGTTAATGGTCGTCGAATGATTGCTTCTGGTACAGGAGCTGCTTCTACTGTTGACCTTAATACGATTCCAGTTTCTATGATCCAAAGAGTTGAAGTACTTAAAGATGGTGCTTCTGCGGTTTATGGTACAGATGCTATTGCTGGTGTGGTTAACGTAATTTTGAAAAGAGACTTTGAAGGTTTTGAAGTCAACGCCCAAACCGGCATTTCTGGAGAAGGTGATGCTGACGAGTCTACGATTGATATGACTTTGGGTAACACCTTTGATAAAGGCAATGTCGTTATAGGCGCACAGTATACAAAGCGTGGCGAGGCAAGCCAAGCTGATCGTGATTTTTCTGATTGCCCTGTAACAGAAACTAAGCCTGATGCAAGTGGTAAAATTAGCTTGTTTTGCGGTGGTAGTGGTTATTCTCAAGGTGGTCATATTTGGGGCGATACTGCAGATCTAAGTGGTAGAGGTGGTACTTACCATGATTATGTTACTGCAAATGATGCATATAACTATGCGAAAGATAGTTATCTATCGACGCCAATGGAACGCTTGAATCTCACGGCTGCTGGAACCTATGAGCTGACAGATACAACTCGTTTCTTTACTGAGGCTATGTATTCAAAGCGTTGGTCAAATCAACAAATGGCTCCTCAACCAATTTGGAACAGCGATGCATGGGTTTATAATCCTATTTCAGCTGGTGGTTGGATGACCGATGACCTGCTGCCATGGGTTAAGCCTGGAGAGGAACTCTCTTATGGTCGTCGCATGGTTGAGTCCGGTACCCGTGACTTTAGTCAAGTTGTAGACACTATTCGTATTGTTTTAGGCGTAGAAGGTGAATTTGATAATGGCTGGAGTTGGGATGCCTCTTATAATAAAGGTCGCAACGACTCTGTCGATACTCTGGCAAATCTACATAATTTAGGTTCAATTAATGCAGCAGTTTTAAAGGGGGAGTTTGATCCTTTTTTACAGTCTTCATGGGAAGGTGAGAGCATCACTCCATTCATTTATACCGAAGTAAATAGTGGTGGAAGTGAGTTAGATATTATTGCTGCAACCTTATCGGGTGATATTGTTGAGTTACCAGCGGGTATGATGGGCTTTGCTGCTGGATACGAGAATCGTAAAGAAGCTGCAAAGTTTACACCAGATTCATTAACAGCACAGGGGTTAGCTAATGATCCTAGGGTAGAACCTACCGGTGGTGATTTTAGCGTTAATGAAATTTATGCTGAATTGGCTATCCCATTGTTAAGTGGGTTACCACTAGTGGAACAACTCGATCTAAGTGCTGCAATGCGTTATTTTGATTACAGCACGTTTGGTGATGACACTACATGGAAACTAGGCTTAACTTGGCGAGTATATGATGACCTTATGTTCCGTGGGGGGTTGTCTACTGCATTCCGTGCTCCAACTGTTGATGAGTTATATGGTGGTAAGTCACCATCCTTCGAACAAATTGTTCATCCTGCAACAGAACAAGACCAAGCTGAAGTCACTGTTGGCGGTAATGGGTTATTAACCCCAGAAGAAGCCGACATTACGACGATAGGTTTAGTTTATTCACCAAGCTTCGTAGATGGTCTGTCTATGACTGTTGATTACTACGATATTGAATTAACAAACACTATAACTTCTGTTGACAACAATTATATTGCTAACCAATGTTTAGATGCTGCAGGTAATAAGATCAATACTGATACTGTATTGTGTCAATCTTCTAATATTCAGATTGATAACAGTGGTCGTATTAAGTTTGACAATGGTCTACAAAATATCGGTGCGACGAACACTGCGGGTTATGACATTAATGTTGCTTATGCATTTTCAGCTCTGGGATTGGATTGGAAAGCAGGTTGGGATACATCAATTCTGACCGAATATGAAGAATTCGATCCTGATGGTGTTGCTGTGGATTATCGTGGTTACATTACCGGCGGTACGGGAGCATATGCTAAATTCAAGAGTAATATGAACATCACTGCTAGTGCAGATGACTGGAGCTTTACTTATGAAGCTCGTTATATTGATGGGATGGACTCATTTGCTTGTAAAGGCAAAGAATCTAGTTGTTATGCGCCAACGGTAGGGAGTGTTATATACCATGATCTATCAGGATCTTATGATTTAACTCAAAATATTCGCCTATCAGGTGGTATCAATAACCTGTTCGATAAAGAGCCTCCCTATTACACAGGTAATAATGACTCAAACACAGATCCATATACTTATGAAATGTTAGGTCGTTATTTCTTTGTTCGTGCGAGTATGAAGTTCTAAATCCTCGTTAGCGGGAGTCATTATTCTGTTCCAGCTTTAATAATAAAAACCCTGAGGCAACTTGGGGTTTTTTATCATCAGAATGAAAAAATGGAAAACTAACTGGTAATAGCGTAATGGTCATTTAGATTAAGTCATTTATTTCAATGATTTGGTCACCTTAAATAACGAGTTCTTCTCAAATGGAAGGTAATTAAATTTTTTATTGTTATCTGTTCGACACATTTTCAGAACTCGTCAGTTCTGCCCGTGCACGTTAAATATTACAGACGTCTTTGGTCATTGTTCTTATTGGCAATCAAGGACAAGTCAAATCCAGTCAAATATCGGTATTAAAATCACTTTGGTTAAAAGTGCATGTTTAAGCAGAATTGAGGTTGTTTGTTGAAAATTATTCCCATGTTGTAATGATCTCCCCATTTTTTGCTGAACAAAATTTAGCCATAAAATGTCAGGTTTTTTGAGCACTTATACTTAAAAGTGGTTTTAAGTGTTAATTTTTTGCAAGTATTTGTGTTTGAGTTGTTTTTCAATTTGATAATGGGTAACTCTCCATCACTATAAAATAAATGCTTAAATTTCAAGCTATTATGATTTTTATTCAATTTGGCACTAGACAAAGCTTATGGCTAATCATCAGTTTTAAACTATTCACAAACAGCCGATGGCTGTGTTATTTCCGTTTCAATTGTTGATTAAGTGTTTTAAATGTGATTTTATTGGGATGATTTAGATTGTTGTGTTGCGTTTGCGTGTGACCTGTCGTGTGATGACGATGGGAATATTATAATAAAGACATACTTATATAGGGAGATTGACAATGTATAAGAACAGCTTTTTAAGCCATTCAATAAAGTACGCATTAGTTGGTAGTGCAGCTGTTGCTGCTCTAAGCACATTTTCTGTTGCTGCAGCAGAAGGTGATGCAGTTGTTGCGGAAAAAACAATTGAGAAAATTGAAGTAACAGGATCTCGCATTCGTTCAACAGACTTGCAAGGTTTCTCACCTGTGCAGGTTATTGGCGCAGATGAGATTGACACTTCGAGTGTTGCTAACGTTCAAGAATTGCTGCTTAAAAACCCAGCATTTGGTGCCCCCGCGCTTAGCCGTACTAACTCTAACTTTTTAACCTCAGGTTCTGGAGTTGCTACTGTTGACTTACGTAATCTAGGAACAGCTCGTACCTTGGTCTTGGTTAATGGACGTCGCTTTGTGTCTGGCGTACCAGGTGATACTGCTGTTGACTTAAATACAATTCCAACACAATTCATTGAGCGTGTTGAGATTATGACGGGCGGCGCTTCAGCCGTTTATGGTTCAGACGCTGTGGCTGGCGTAGTTAACATCATCTATAAAAAAGAATTTGAAGGTATTGAATTTGATGTTCAAAAAGGTCAAAGCGCCGAAGGTGATAGCGAAGATGATCAAATTCAATTTACTATGGGTACATCATCTGCTAACGGTAAAGGTAACATCATGGTGCATGGTGCTTACACTAACCAAGGGGCCGTCTACTCACGCGATCGTGATCGCTCGGCAATCGATCAAATTTCTTTAGGTGCAGCCGTGACAGGTTTGCCTGAGGATATGTTTACACCGTATCAACCTTTCTACTCAAGCTTTGCGCCACAAGGTCGTTTTGTTGTGGGTAAAGGTGCGGATGCTAAACCATATACTTATGATAAGAACGGTAACTTTATCTCTGGTTTCTCAACCAATGGAACAGATACCCGTGAAGCTGACGGCTATAACCGCAACGCTATACGTACAATTGCGGTACCGACGGAGCGCTACCTTTTTGCGGCGACAGGTAAGTATGAGTTTGCGGATGGATGGAACGCTACACTTGAAGGAACCTATGCGTCAACGCAAACACAAAGCCAGTTAGAACCCTTTGCACTGTCTTCTGTTGATATTTTTAAAGGTTCTGGTGGACAGCTTCCTGTAGAGTTTGAACAATTTATTGAAAGTGCGACTAATCCCGGTGAATATGAGCGTACTTTAGTTCGCAACTCTGTGATACCTGATGAGCTTTATAACTTAGCTACAGATACAAATGGTGATGGTTTAAGGGATATCTCTTTCACTCGCCGTATGTCTGATATAGCTAACCGTGGTAGCAGAGCTGACCGTGATACATTCCGTATTATGACTAGTATTGATGGCGAATTAGCTGACGGCTGGTTTTTAGATACTTATTTCTCATACGGTCAAAGTAAAGAAGGACAAACTGGTACTGGGCAAGTTAACGTACTGAATTTTAAATCTGCGTTAGAAGCTGTTACTGATGAATATGGTAACAAAGTATGTCGTGATGCTACTGCTCGCGCTCAAGGTTGTGTGCCGATCAATATATTTGGCGCAGGCACTGTGTCACCTGAAGCCGCTAATTATGTGAATGCACCTAGCTCGTTAAACACACTTGCAACACAAACAGTTGCAGGTATGAATATCTCTGGTGATGTCTTTGAATTACCTGCTGGTTTCGTCGGTGTTGCAGTGGGGGCCGAGTACCGTGAGGAATATGCTCGTAGTGAATTTGATGCGTTACAACAAGCTGGCTTAAATGCGGGTAATGCTATACCAAGCACTGAGGGCGAGTTTGATGTGATGGAATATTTCACTGAGGTGAATGTGCCATTGATTGCTGATGCATTTATGGCTAAGCAGTTAAATTTACGTGGTGCAGTACGTTTCTCTGATTATTCTACCGTAGGCAATACTGAAAGCTGGAACGTTGCTCTTGATTGGGCACCTATTGATGAGCTTCGTTTTAGGGCAATTCGTGCGATATCAACTAGAGCACCAAACATAAATGAGCTGTATTCACCACCAAGCCAAACTTTCCCACCTGGTTTAACTGATCCTTGTCAGGGGGTGACAGCAACAACAACAGGCGCGCAAGCTGAGGCATGCCGAACAGATGCTGGTGTGATGGCAAACATTGCTCAAAATGGGGCATTCACTTTAAATCAATCAGATATTCAAGGTATTAGTGGTTTTAACCGTGGTAACCCAGATTTAGACGCTGAAAAAGGTAAGTCATGGACTTATGGTGTAACCTACTCACCTGATGGTATTGCGGTATTAGAGGACTTTGATTTTAATATTGATTATTTCGACATTGAAATTGAAGACGCTATAGTTAGTACTGACCGTCAGTACATTTTGGATCAATGTTACGGAGGTAATGCTGCATTATGTAGTTTTGTTACCCGTCGACAAGCACCTGAAGGCCCGAACAGCGCTGGTTCTTTAGAGTATATTGACTCTGCTGTAACCAACAGCGGTGGTTATGCTACATCGGGTGTTGACTATGTCATAACTTACGCTAAAGATTTAGAAGATTATGGTTTAGTCGGTCAAACCAATGCACGTCTAGCATATACCCATGTGATTACAGGTTATGAAATACCGTTGCCAGGTGCTGAGCCCGATAATTTTAATGGGGAAATTAATGCTCCACAAGATAAGTTTTACTTATCACTAGGCTATGAAATTGGTGATTTCAATATTGTTTGGAATACGACCTATATTGGTGAGTCATTCTTAGATGATTCATTCCTGTCAGGCTACGACTTAGCTCCCGAGTCTGTTGGTGTTGGTTCTGTTACTTACCATGACTTAAATGTAGCATATCGTCCATTTGATATGGCTGAGTTTTATGTTGGTATTAATAACTTATTCGACCAAGATCCTCCACCAATTATCAGTGGATTGCCAGAAAGTAGCACTGGTGTAGAAACTGCAGCGAGTACTTATGATCCAATTGGTCGTCGTTACTATGCGGGTGTAAGATTTAAGTTTTAGTTGGTATAAAGCCCTCTGGATGCCTAGAGGGCTTTTTCATATTTACGGTATTTAATTTGGTTTTGTCTGCTAGCGGGTTAGTTAACATCAGTTCTAAATGGGTATTTTCTTTTCTAGTTGATTGATTTTTATGCCCACCTTTTTAGCCTGGAAGTCATAAGCAACTGGATCTGCGATGAAGTTCACTAAAACTCAGGCCGCTGCATCGCCTTGGATGTGTTACCTGAGAAATATTTTTCAGTTAGTCAGAAACGTTATTGATCATAAATCGGTTACGCAACATCAAGTCCAAGCATTCTTATCCTGAGTTTAAGTTAGTTAAGTTATTAAAAGCGATGCCAGTTGGCTTGAATTAGCTGTTAAACAAAGACTCATGGCGCTAAAGTTGTTCATAACAGCTTAAGAATGCCGGTATCGCTGGTGAATTAAGGAAGTGCTTCTGGCAGATAAATTCAGTTAAATAGGTTTTGAAATTGCTATATTCAGACTGATGTAAGGCCACAGCTAGGGAGTGATGACTTTATTGCAATTGGGTTTTGTTCGCTTTTATCCGCAGTTCGGATGAGTCAAATTAATGAAAGCTTCCTCTAAATTATCCATTCTAAATTCTTCTACTATTAACATTTCTCGAAAAAACGGGGTCTTCGATTTCTTTAATACTGTTTCACTCCTAATCCTTAAGTAAATTTTATTGAGAGGAGTAGGATATGAGTAAAGAGCATCTATTTGAGTCGTCTTTATGTTAAAAAATGTTAATTTTAATAAACAGGACACACAAAGTTGGTCGTTAGCTATCATTATGATTTTATAGGGTTTAAATTAATTTATTGTTTTTTGGAACAAAAAGTAATAACCCTAAAGATTCATTTCTGCCTAAAAAAACACCTTTCGTAAAAAATTTCATTATTAACGCTTCTTTACACTAGTTTTTAGTCGTCTGAAATGTTGACACAGGTCAACATTTTGTGAAATGATGCCAGCGGGTCTATGCCTGTAAGGGCGTAGGAAAGGGAAGAAAAAACTAAGAATCACAAGAGAAAGACGAACTTACAGAAATTTTTTCGGCAAGTATTTACTCCTTGTCGTTATGTTGCTGGTAAGTTAAACCTTTTTATTCACTTCAAATTGGTTGGGAACTATGTCCAAGGTAAGCAATAGAACAAAAATCGCTACTGCACTTGTTGGCGTGCTGGCATTAGCGAGCAGCAACTTAGTAGTTGCAGATCCTCTTACCGACGTGCAGAAAGCGGATAGTATGATCCATGCTGATGCTGCTGCGTCGCAAAAGAACGTTGATAAGTATTTCGATCAAGCACAAGACATGCTTTTTGAGTATGGTTCTGTCGCAGATGAGCGCGAATCACTGAAATCATATAACGATTACGTTGCAAGCTTAGTCGCTGATCAACAAAAGACAATGGATTCAGTGCAGGGTGACATCAATGGTGTTGATAAACTTCGCCAAGGTGTTGTGCCATTAATGTTTAAAATGGTTGAGTCATTAGAACAGTTTGTTCAATTAGATTTACCTTTTAATTCTGAAATACGCACTAATCGTGTTAATGAACTGAAAAAACTTCTTAATACTGCCGAAGTCACACTAGCAGAAAAATACCGTCTAATTCTTGATGCTTATAGTATTGAGCGTGAATACGGTAGTGCTGTTGCCGTTAACCAAGGTAAGTTAAACCTAGATGGTAAAGAAGTGTTGGTTGACTTCTTTAACTTAGGTCGTGTTGCTCTTTATGCACAGAGTTTAGATCAAAAGACTGGCTGGATGTACAACCCAGAATCTAAGGGTTGGGATAAGTTAGATGACAGCTATTTGCGTGAACTGACCAAAGGTATCCGCATTGCCCGTAAACAAGGCGCTCTAGATCTATTCGCGTTACCAATTCCTGCTGCGGAGACTGCACAATAATGAAGAAGTTAATTACTACAGCTGTGTTGGCTGCAAGTTTCTCTTTAACTGCTGGTATGGCGAGCGCTGCTGATGCGCCTAAGTCAATTGACCAATTATTGCAACAAGTTAAAGTTGAACGCGCTGCAGAAGGTAAAGTCAACAGTAAGCGTGAGCAAGAATTCCAAGCAGAACGTGGCGACAAAGCTGCATTATTAAAGCGTGAAAAAGATGCTTTAGCTGCTGAAAAGCAACGTGGTAAAGATTTAAACCAAGCGTTCTTAGATAACGAGCGTAAAATTGCTCAGTTAGAAGAGGATCTAAAAACGGCTCAAGGTGACTTGGGTGAAATGTTTGGTGTAGTTAAAGGTGAAGCCGGTGATTTCGCTGGTAAACTGGCAAGTTCTAACATCAGTGCTCAATTCCCAAATCGCGATAAATTTATCGCTGATTTAGGTGCCCGTAAGCAATTGCCCAAAATTGAAGAGTTAGAACAATTTTGGCAAGAGCAGCTATTTGAAATGGCACAATCTGGCAAAGTGGTTAAGTTTGAAGGTTCTGTTACCGAAATTGATGGTAACGTGAAAACGACGACTATTCATCGTATTGGTGCTTATAACTTAACGGCTGACGGTAAATACGTTGTATATAACCCTGAATTAGGTTTAATTCAGCAGTTATCTCAACAACCTGAAGGCTATCAAGTTAGCGCTGTTGCTAAATGGGAAGAAACGGCTTCTGGTACAGCACCTTTCTATATTGACCCTGCACGTGGCGTACTGTTAAACATCTTTACGAACAAAGCTAGCATGGAAGATCGTATCGAGTCAGGCGGTACCATTGGTTATATTATTCTGATATTACTTGCTATTGGTTTATTAATTGCGGTTGAGCGTTTCATTGTGCTGGCAGCTATCGGTGCAAAAGTTAAACGCCAAGCTAAGAATGTTGATAATCCAGGTAACAATGCCCTTGGTCGTATCTTGAAGGTTTACCATGAAAACAAAGATGTTGATGTTGAAACATTAGAGTTGAAACTGGATGAAGCTATTCTGAAAGAAACGCCTGCATTAGAAGCTCGAATTTCAATTTTGAAAGTCATTGCAGCTATCGGCCCAATGTTAGGTCTGCTAGGTACAGTAACTGGTATGATTGCGACCTTCCAAAGTATCCAACTGTTCGGTACTGGCGATCCTAAACTGATGGCGGGTGGTATCTCTATGGCTCTGGTTACTACAGTACAAGGTCTGGTTGCAGCTCTGCCACTGATGTTACTACATGCAATACTCGTTGCGCGTAGCAAATCAATCACCCAAATTTTGGAAGAGCAAAGTGCGGGCATTATCGCTGCACATGCTGAGAAGAGGGCTAACTAATGATGCTATACCTGATGGACATATGGGATTCCGTCAGGGGCTTCATGGCCGCTGGAGGAAACGTCCTTTGGTTGGTTGCGTTTGTATTGTTCTTCATGTGGGTATTGATGCTTGAGCGTTATTGGTATCTTAATTGGATATCACCAAAGCAACATAAAGCTATCATATCTGCGTGGGATGCTAGAGAGGAAACAACCTCTTGGTACGCACACCGTATCCGTGAAGCTTGGCTGTCCCAAGCGAAGCAAGATTTGAATGCACGTATGCTGATGATTAAAACCTTAGTAGCTATTTGTCCTATGATAGGTTTGTTAGGTACCGTAACCGGTATGATTTCAGTGTTTGATGTGATGGCAGTTCAGGGGACGAGTAATGCTCGTTTAATGGCGGCTGGTATTTCAATGGCGACTATGCCCACGATGGCGGGGATGGTTGCAGCATTATCGGGAGTATTCTTTAGTACTCGTCTGGATGTAAAAATGAAAATCAGTTTAGAAAAGCTAAAAGACAGCATGCCGCACCACTAGAGAGAGATTGAACATGGCACGTAAAAAGCATTCCAGTGTAGACGAGGAAGCGCAAATTGATATGACACCGATGCTCGACATCGTGTTTATCATGTTGATCTTCTTCATTGTAACAACGTCATTTGTGAAACCTTCTGGTTTGGATTATAACAAACCAAAAGCTTCACAAGCGACTTCAAAGCCTTCGGCTAACATCTTTATCGGCGTCAGTAAAACAGGCGTGATCATGATGGAAAACCGTCAGGTTGATATCGAACGTGTAACGGCAAACGTTGAGCGCATGCTGGCTGAAGCTCCTGAAGCTGCTGTATTGATTCAGGCTGATAAAGACGCAATGCACGGCTTAGTTGTTAAAGTTCTAGACCAAGTCAAAGCGGCTGGTATAGATAAAATTTCGGTATCTGCGGGGAACGATTAATATGCTAAGAGCACTAGTATCGATCATTATTGGTGCTGCTGTGACTTTTGGTCTGTTCGCTTTTATGGCGTTCTTGGTCGGTGGCGGCGCACAGCGCGGCGAAACATCGGCCGAGACCCCTGTAATTGAAATCACTATGGATAGACAGGATTCAAAAGCACAGAATAAGCCAAGGGTAGTGCCTAAGCCGCCGCCACCGCCAGAACAGCCACAGAAGCCTGAGGCAACGCCGCCAGAATCTTCGAGCAATATTGACACAGCAATGTCGTTCAATATGGGGGGTGTAGAAGCTGGTGGTCCAAGTACCGGTTTTAAATTAGGCAATATGATGACTCGCGATGGTGATGCTACACCTATCGTTCGTATCGAACCTCAGTATCCAATTGCTGCGGCGCGTGATGGTAAAGAAGGTTGGGTACAACTTCGTTTTACCATTAACGAACTCGGTGGTATCGACGACGTTGAAGTTATTCAAGCAGAACCAAAACGCTTATTTGATAAAGAAGCTATTCGTGCACTGAAGAAGTGGAAGTACAAGCCTAAGATTGTTGATGGCAAGCCATTGAAACAACCTGGTATGACAGTACAACTAGACTTCACCTTAGATAAAGGAGGCAACCAATAATGCGTAATGTTAATAAAATCGCAGTTCTATTATTGCTTTCTGTTTGTGGAGGTTCATTAACTCTTTCATCTGCAGTCGCAGAAGAAAAGTGTGCTATCGACAAACGTCAATCTAAAGCCGTGGGCGAAGGTGCGGCGAAGAAAGTTCAGAAGTCATTTGAAGCTTATACCAATGGTCAGGTCGATGAAGCTATTGCTATTTTGCTAGAGGCAAATGCCAAGAACGACTTCGATAAAGCCTATGTTGCACGTATGTTGGGTAACTTTTATGCCGAGAAAGGCAAAATGGATACCGCGATCAAGTACCTAAAGCAAGCTGTTGAAGCTGATATTTTAGGTGGTACAGATCATGCAGCAACTATGCGTCTTTATGCTGATTTGCTATTACAAGAGAAAAAGTTTAAGGAAGCGATTCCTTATTATTACAAGTGGATGGAATTTACTTGTAAATCTGATTCTCAAATGTATCGCCGTATTGGTATTGCGCATTCAGAACTTAAACAGTGGGATAAAGTGATTGAAGTGGCCGACAAAGGTCTTTCATTAGCTGAATCTCCTGACAAAGGTCTGTATCAAATGAAACTGACAGCTTACTTCAATCAGAAGAAGTATAAGAAAGCTGTTGGCGTGTTAGAAGTCATGGTGCCTTTATTCCCGGATGATGGCAGATTGTGGGTTCAATTAGCACAGTTTTATTTGATGGTTGAAGACTATGACAAGTCTCTTGCAACTTACGATTTGGCTTATAGAAATGGTTTCTTAGATAGCGCGGGCAACATTACGCGTTTAGCGCAGTTAATGGCACAAAAAGGTGCTCCTTATCAAGCCGCTAAAATTTATCAGAAACATATGAAATCAGGCATGATCGCTGAGGACGCTAAGTCTTTAGAGATTTTGGCGGGTTTCTATCAAAATGCGAAAGAGTTTAAGCAAGCTGCTGAGTATTATGGTAAAGCTGCAGCCATCACCAATGATGGCAAGACTTACTTGAAACAAGGTCGCTTATTAAACTTGAATGAACAATATACAGCTGCGATTCCTGTGCTTGAAAAAGCCATATCAATGGGTATTGATCATCCTGGTGAAGCAAACTTCGAATTAGCTTTGGCTCATTTAAGTTTGAAACAGTATAAGTCGGCTTATAACCGTGCAGTGTTAGCTGCTAATGATAAGAAGACACAGAAGAGTGCAAATAGCTATATCTCTTATATTAAAGAGAAAGCACGTATGCATAATATCACGCTGTAATTACTTCGCAGTTTAGTGTTTGAATCGAAAGCCCCGCAAGGGGCTTTTTCTTTGGTATCAATAAGCCTATTTACTGTAAGCGGATTAAGACTTGGGATTGATCATGATTTTTTTCAAGTTGTTGTGAAAGTTGGCTGACATTACTGAAGAGTGACTCTATTTTACTTTCCTGTGTAGGTAGGCAAATACAGGCAGCCAGTTTATAGTCGATTGTCAGTTTATGATGTTTACCAAAATCTTGATTAAAGTCAGATATTTGTTGTTCTATTCGCTTTAACACTACTTCCGTCCCCACCTCATCTATATTGAACAAACCCAACGCAAAGTGATTGTGATCTAGTCTAGCAATCATATCAGTTGCTCTTAATAGCGCTTCTTGCACTTGTTTGGTAAAGAATTCGAGTAAATGGGGTTGTTTGACGGTTTCATGAATGTGAGGGCACAGATACAATAGTGCCAAGCTTTGGTGGTCTCTCATGTGACGATGCCATTCTCGGTTGAATACTTCCATGAAATAGGTTTGGTTATAGACTCCAGTTTCAGGATCCCTGAAACCTGAGTTGCGGAACGAGTAGATCATAGATTAACTCCGATAGCAGACCTTGCACTAAGTATAGAAACAGTTCTGCAATAGCGGGCCAAAAAGGAGAAATATTAAAATGAAATTGGGTTTATTGGCAGGTTCGATAGCGTTAATCCTCACCCTTCAAGGTTGTTCTAAGCCTGAAGCCACTGCAGTTCAAGAAAATAGCTCGGCTAATACGACAGCTGTGCAGGGCGAAACTCAAACGGCAGAGCAGCGTTACTTAGCGCTTGTGGATGCTTATTTTAAAGATTACCTAAAGCTTGAGCCCATCTACGCCACTTTTGTCGGCGTTAATGACTATAACGCCGATTTCGGCGGAGATTTAACTGAGGATTACCTTAAGGCTCGTCATGATCTTAACACTCACTATTTAGCTCAGGTGCGTGCGATAGATCCAAAGCAACTGCCTGCGGATCTACAGTTGAGTTATGACCTGTTCGTCTATGACCGTGATATGGCGTTAGTAGACGAAACTTTCCCTTCACGCTTTATGCCGATAAGCCAGTTCTATAGCACTGTCATTACTATGGTGCAGCTGGGAAGTGGCGAAAGTGCACAACCTTTTAAGACTGTCCAAGATTACCGTAATTGGGAACAGAGAGTCGATGGTTTCATCAAGTGGGTCGCACTTGCTGAAAATCGTATGAATCAAGGCATTGAAAGTAAAGTGGTACTACCTCGAGTGTTGGTAGAGCGCATTATTCCTCAGTTAGATGCTATGTTAACGACGGATGCGACTCAGAGCATTTTTTACTCGCCAATCCAGCATTTTCCCGAAAGTTTTTCAGAGCAAGATAAAGCGGAATTGACCACCCGTTATCAAGCCATGATAGCCGAGCGTATCGTGCCAGCGTTAACGAACTTACGCGATTACTTTAAGCAAACCTATTTACCTAAATCGCGGGCGACTGATGGTTGGTCAGGTTTGCCTAACGGTAAAGCTTGGTATCAGCATCTGGCGAACTCTCATACGACCACCACTATGTCTGTAGATGAAATTCATCAAATTGGTTTAGGTGAAGTGGCGCGAATTTTATCTGAGATGGATAAGGTGCGTGAGCAGGTTGGTTTTAAGGGTGATTTGAAGGCGTTTTTTGCATCTTTATCTTCAGATCCGCAGTATTTCTATAGCGATCGCCAAGGCTTGATTGATGGCTATATGGTATTAAAAGATAAAATCAATCATGTATTGCCTAACTACTTTAATGTGATGCCAAAGGCTGATTACGTGGTTAAGCCGGTTGAAAGTTTTAGAGAACAATCAGCAGCGGGTGCCTCTTATGAAGCGCCTGCGGTGGATGGTAGCCGTCCAGGGGTGTTTTATATCAACACTTATAACCTCAAAGCACAGCCTAAGTGGGGGATGACGACCTTATCTTTGCACGAAGCCGCTCCTGGGCATCACTTTCAAATCGCGATCAAACAAGAGCTGACTGGTGTGCCTGAGTTCCAGCGTTTTAGCGGTTATACCGCTTTCGAGGAAGGTTGGGCACTTTATGCTGAATACTTAGGTATTGAGATGGGGCTATTTACCGACCCTTACCAGTATTTTGGTAAGCTTTCCGATGAAATGCTGCGTGCAATGCGCTTAGTGGTTGATACTGGCCTTCATTCTAAAGGTTGGAGTCGTGAACAGGCGATTCAGTACATGAAAGACAACTCGCCTATGGCTGAGAGTGACATAGTCGCTGAAGTGGAGCGCTATATGGCGATCCCTGGTCAAGCTTTGTCTTACAAGGTCGGTCAGTTGAAGATTTTGGCACTGCGTGCCCGCGCAGAAAAAGCCTTGGGTGATAAATTTGATTTAAAAGCATTCCACGATCAAATCCTCACCTCAGGTTCATTACCCATGGCGGTCATGGAAAACAAGATCGATCGTTGGATTGCGTCGAAACAAGCTTAGCCGTGTAAGGTGCCGTTACTTGACTTTGTTGTCAGTGACGGCATTTTAAGACTTTTTTATTCAACAGAAAGTTTTTATACTGTTGATTCAAAACCTGTTAAAACGAATGTTTTAGTGGGAACTCAATGATATTTGGGGCAAATGTCTCATGATCCTTACAGGAGTTTTACTATGGTCCAGGCAACAGCAAGACATTTGTTAGTCAGCAGTGAAGAGCAGTGTCAAGCGCTGAAACAGCAAATAATGGAAGGCGCAGATTTTGCTCAAATTGCTCGCGCGCACTCTTCTTGCCCATCAGGTGCCCAAGGCGGCGAATTGGGGTCATTTGGTCCTGGCATGATGGTCAGAGAGTTTGATGAAGTTGTTTTTAGTGCACCATTAAACGAAGTACAAGGCCCCGTGAAAACGCAATTTGGCTTTCATTTACTTGAAGTGACCAGCCGCGCGTAAGTTTTGCCGCTTATCTAATACAGCTTGTTTGATACGGCAGCGTTTGCTGCCGTTTTGTTTTATATGCTCATCACGGAGTCACTATGCTGGAACTCTACACTGATAGATTGAAACTCAGGAGCTTACAAGATAGTGATTGGGAACATTTTTATGCACTGCATAACGATCCTGAGATTAATCGTTTTGTACGCGTTCCAGAGTCGCAAGAGGTGATCCGCAGTAAGTTTCAGCAGCGTTCCGATACTTGGTTCTACGGTTCTGGCGATTGGCTGACCTTAGTGATTGAGACCGTTGATACTGGGCAGTTTATCGGTTTAACGGGCCTCTATTGTCAAAGTTTCGAGGAACAGCGTGCCGAAGTGGGTTATTTACTGGTGGCCGAGGGGCACGGTAAAGGTTATGCGACTGAGAGTTTAATGGCGGTCATTGATTGGGCCTGTTTAAGTTTTAATGTACATAAATTTGTTGGGCATTGTGCTAAAGATAATCACGCATCGGCACGAGTACTCGAAAAGTGTGGCTTTCGGCTTGAAGGTTTACTCAGGCAGCAATTCAAAATAGGTGAAAACTGGCTCGATGAATCAGCCTTTGGCCTACTCGCCGATGAAAGACGTCTCTAGCCAAATTATCTTCAGCGAATTTTGTACTGTGCTGGTATAATGCCGCAGGTTTATTTTTAGAAGGCGTGTATTAAGTGGCGCAAATTAATCAATTGGCTTTGCATTCTGGCGAAGATTTCATTGAATTGTACAAAGTATTAAAAGTGCAAGGCATGAGCAATGCGGGTGGTGAAGCCAAACATTTTATCGACGAAGGTCAAGTCACTGTGAATGGTGAAGTTGAAACTCGTAAACGTAAAAAAATTATCGCGGGCGACATCGTCAGCTTTAATGGTGAATCAGTTCAAATCATTGCGGCAGAATAAGCCTGAAACAGTGGAGCAAGAAATGCAATTTCCAGATGATGACAATGGTAAAATGCTGGCCGCAATGGCTGAAGCGGGAATCGATTTAACTAAAGAGTTAGATGTTGATTTCTTTTTGGTTTTTGATGACCAACGCGATGCTGAAACTGCGTTAGAAGAATTAACAAATTCTGACTTGGAAGGCGAGCTTGAGCTGAATCTGAATGATGAGCTTGGTAAGTGGGAAATCATTGTTTGTCTCAATATGGTGCCTGAGTACGATACATTGGTTGAACAAGAAGTCATGCTAAATGATTTTGCTGCCGAATTCGGCGGCATGACCGACGGTTGGGGCGTAATGCAACATCAAGACGGTGACGATGAGTTTATGGACGATGATGACCATGACCATGTTCACGGTGAGCATTGCAATCACTAATTCTGATGCGCTTTAAGCCTTGAATCTAATAAACCACCTTTTGGGTGGTTTTTTATTGGTGTTTTTCTGCGCTCAGTTAGTGATCTCAATAGCCTCGTTTGGCATTTATAGCGTTACTGTGCCTCGTTTGAACTGAGATACGTTTAATGCAGATTAATGACGATAGGGCGCAAAAATCTCTAATAACCAGTCGATAAAAGCTTGAGCTTTTAACGGCAGGCTTGGGGATTTTGGGGTGAGTAAATAATATCGATAGGGACTGGTGAAGGGGGCGTCGAAGGGGATGACTAAGCTGCCGTTTGCCAGTTGTTCTTCGATGAAGAATCGCGGAATAAGTGCTGCGCCCATGCCACTCGCAGCCGCTTGACTCAACATATAAAAATGCTCGACACCAAAGGTTTGTGCTTGGGTGAGTGTTAAACCCACCTTTTCCGCCCAATACTCCCAAAGTTCGGGTCTTGTGGTGTGTTTCAGTAACGTGACGTGATTAATGTCCTCGATATTTTGCAGCTTAGGCGCTAACGAAGGCGCGCAAACTAAGCATAAATCCTCATCCATCAGCTTGATATAATTCGCGCCCTTAGGGATAACTGTGCTACTACGGATCGCAATATCATAACGACCTTGGCTAAAATCCACGGCAAAGTCGCCAATGGATAAGTCGACATACAAGTGTGGATGGCGGGATTTAAACTGCTCCATTCTTGGAATGAGCCAATTGATGGTTAAGCTTGGCAGCACATTAATAGCTAAGGTTTGCGGTTTAGTGGGCTGACGGCGCAAGTCACTGGTAGCACTAGATAGTGTTTGCAGAGCGGCTTGAACATGGGGTAAATAGCGTTTGGCTTCATCGGTTAAACCGACTTTTTTGTGTAAGCGTACAAAGAGCGCAAAACCTAAATAATCCTCCAATACTCTGATTTGTTTGCTGACTGCGCCATGGGTGACATGCAACTCCTTACTGGCTAATGTCATGCTCTGTAAACGTGCTGCGGCTTCGAAGGCACGGAGAGAATTGAGGGGCGGTAGTTCGGCAAACATTTTATTTCCTACTGCTGGAAAATCAGAACAGGACTCGGGATTTTGTGTGAGTTTATCTCACGCTGTGCCGACAATAACTCCTTTGCGTTTATTTGGCAAACGCAGTCTAATGTTCGGCAATCACTCTCTTTTTTATCAGAAGAATAATAAATCATCATGGAATTTGAACTGACTCTACAAATCGCAGCGATACTTTTTGCCGTCGCTATGGTGGCTGGTTTTATTGACTCAATCGCCGGTGGCGGAGGCTTGCTGACCATTCCTGCACTTATGTGGGCAGGCTTGCCGCCTGCGGTTGCCTTAGGGACAAATAAGCTGCAGGCCTGTGGCGGCAGTTTTTTTGCGAGTTTGTACTTTGTCCGTAAAGGGCTAGTTGATCTTAAATCCGTTAAGTTAGCCTTGATTTGTGCATTTATCGGTGCGGCATTAGGTACGATTCTAGTTCAACTCGTCGATACTGATGTGCTGGAGTTGATGTTACCTTTTTTGATTTTGGCTATTGGTTGTTACTTTTTATTTTCGAAAAAGATTTCTGAAGATGATAAACATCAAGTGCTGACACCTACCGCATTTGCCTTTACTGCGGTATTGGGCGTGGGATTGTACGATGGCTTTTTTGGCCCTGGTACTGGGAGCTTTTTTGCGCTGGCCTTTGTATCGCTAGCGGGGTTTGGTTTGGCGAAAGCAACTGCCCACGCAAAACTACTTAATTTCTCCACTAACATTGCTTCGCTGATCTTCTTTGCCTTGGGCGGAAAAGTGATTTGGTTATTAGGATTAGTCATGCTGGCAGGGCAAGCGATTGGTGCAACCTTGGGTTCTCGTCTCGTGGTCACTAAAGGTACAAAGATTATCAAGCCATTGGTGGTGACTATGTCCCTTGCTATGAGTTTTAAACTTTTGGCGAGCCAATATAATTTATTTTTGTAAACTATTTGATATTAAGCATTTTATAAAACTCACTCATCAATAGACGCTCTTTAAGCTGCGCATGAGTGTATCTTAGTGGCGTCCATCTTGGCTCAAAAGTTAAGCCGAGGTGGATATCACCCAAAAGATCCGCTAAATGACGACTTAAAACGTCTCATCCTACTTTGAGTTAGGTGTACTCTTTCAAGTTTTTTGAATAGTATTACCTGTCATTTTTAATACACTTTTTAGGCTTCTTATTGTTTTGGTGTGTATTTTAAATATTGTGTACATATTTAATCCGATTGATATAAGTGCAGTGTCTATCTTGCCAATCTTATTTGCATCGACGGGCGGCATGTGCGCTCGGGTTTAGCGCCACCACTTCTTTAAAAGAGCGATTATGAAATTTATCCACACCTCGGACTGGCACATAGGTCGTCAATTACACAATCAATCACTACTGGATGATCAAGCCTTTGTGCTCGAGCAAATTATTGCTCTAGCGGATGAACACAAGGTGGATGCCGTGATTGTGGCGGGGGATATTTATGACAGATCGATTCCGCCTGCGAATGCGGTTGCGCTGTTAGATGATGTGCTTAACCGCTTAGTGCATGATTTAGGCCTGCAAGTCATTATAATTGCAGGTAACCACGATGGTCACGAGCGCTTAGGTTTTGCAGCAAAACAAATGGCGGCAAGTGGGTTACATATTATTGGCCCTTTGAGTGCTGATATTCATCCCATTACTTTGTCGAGTTCAAGCGGTGATGTGGTGTTTTATCCCTTGCCCTATGCCGAACCTGCCACAGTGCGCCAAGTTTTTGAGTGTGAGGCGGCAAGCCATGAGGCCGCAATGACGCTATTGCTTGAACAAGTACGCCAGCACGATAGCCAAGGTTTGCCGAAAGTGGTAATAAGCCATTGTTTTTTGGATGGTGGTAGCGAGTCAGAATCTGAGCGGCCATTGAGCATTGGTGGCGCCGATAAAATATCGCCAACGCTATTTACTGAGTTTGATTATGTCGCCCTTGGGCATTTGCACGGACCGCAATACAAAGGTGCAGAGCATGTGCGCTACTCAGGATCGATTTTGAAGTATTCCTTTAGCGAACAACATCAACATAAGTCGGTGACCTTAGTCGAACTTAGTGCAAAAACGCCAGCAAATATCCGCTTATTGCCATTAACGTCGATACGCGATGTCCGTATCTTAGAAGGGGAGTTAGCCACATTACTCGCCCAAGGTAAAACGGATATCAAGCGTGAGGACTACCTTATGGTCAGACTCCTTGATAAACATGCCATTTTAGATGCTATGGGTAAATTGAGAGCCGTTTACCCTAATGTGCTGCATTTAGAGCGGACTGGTCTGATGGCGGGGCAGCAACAAGTCACCTTGAGCCGAGATCATATCAAAAAAGGCGAGATGGACATGTTCCGTGACTTTTTCTCTCAAGTGTCCGGCGAGTCATTAACACAAGCACAGCAAGACGTGATGGATGAACTCCTGACTAAGCTACACAATGAGGAGCGCCAAGCATGAGACCACTTAGCCTTTCCATGTCAGCCTTTGGCCCCTTTGCATCGACTCAAGAACTTGATTTTACGGCCTTAGGGACTAATCCGTTATTTTTGATTAATGGACCCACTGGTGCGGGTAAGACGACCTTGCTCGATGGTATTTGCTTTGCTCTCTATGGCAAAACCACAGGTAATGAGCGTGAAGGCAGCCAGATGCGCTGCGATATGGCCGATGATAGTCTGCTAACAGAAGTCACTTTTAGTTTTCAGTTGGGTAATAGCAGTTATCGTATTCGCCGTGTGCCAGAACAAGACAGGGTTAAAAAAAGCGGTGACGGCTCAACGGTGCAGAAGCCCGAAGCACAGTTATACAAGATAGACGCCGAGGGTAATGAAAGTTTGCTTGTTGCGAGCAAAGTCTCTGAGGCAACTGCTGAGATTGAAGCTTTAACTGGCCTCGATGTGGAGCAGTTTCGCCAAGTGATGGTGTTGCCACAGGGAAAGTTTCGCGAATTGTTAATGGCAGACTCTAAAGCCAGAGAACTGATATTTAGTCAGCTATTTCAAACGCATATATACCGACGTATTGAAGATTCCTTAAAAAGTAAGGCTGCAGATATCCGCGCCTTAGTGAAAGATCAACGCAGCCGCCGTGATGGCATCTTACAAAGTGCGGGTTTAGCATCCGATGACGAGCTTCGCTGTGAATTAGCCAAGCTTACGCCAGAACTTGAAACAGCCCAAAGTGCGAAAGAACAGGCATTACAGCAGCAACAATGGGTGATAAAAACCAGCGATGCCGCCCAGCATTTATTGGCCGAATTTGCGCAGTTTGATGCCTTAACTCAAACGGTTGCTGCGCTTGATGCACAGCAAGAAAACATGGCTGCGCAAACCTATAAACTGAATTTGGCTAAACAGGCGCAGCACTTGGCACCCATGCTTGAGGTGTTTGTGGCCCGTGAGCAGGAAGCCAAGGCGGCAAGTATCGCACTTGATCATGCGAAAACAGCATTAATCCATGCTAAACAAGCCTTCGATAACGCAGAGCTTAAGGCTGCTGATTTGCCCGTGTTGGAAGCGTCGTTACTCGAACAGGAACAGGTTAAACAGCAACTGAATGCGTTAGGGCCGCAGCTTAGGGAATTGGATAGGCTTAATAAAACCCTTGAACAAGAGCAAGCGCAGCTCATTAGCGCGAAAACACAACTTCAGAACAGCAAAAATGAGTTAACCACCGTAGTCCAAAAACGCCGTGAATTAGAATCCGCTCTGCCGCAACTACAGGCCAACAGCGAAACTCGCCTCTCATTGCAACAAGCGCATCAGCAGCAACAGCAGTTATTGTCTACCTATCAGCAATGGCAACAAGTGGCGGCAAGGGTATCGTCGACACAGGCAAAACTTGTTGAGGCTAAAGTCAAAGGGCAACAACTCAGTGCTCAGCATCAGCAAGCACAGGTTGTATATAAAGCCTTATTGTTGACTTGGCATCAAGGACAGGCCGCTATTTTAGCGCGGCAATTACAGCAAGATGAACCTTGCCCTGTTTGTGGCAGCCAAACACATCCACAGCCAGCACAAAGCCAAGAGCCACTCCCAAGTGATGAAGCGCTGCAATTAGCACTTGAGGCTGAAACGAATGCTCAAGAAATCCTGAGCAAAGCCAGAGCGGAATATCGTGGGCTACAAACGCAGTTAGAAACCTTGCAACAGCAAGCACAAGATCTCGCGGTCCAATTGGGCACTGCGGTTGATATTCCTTTAGACGAACATACACATACCTTGTCGCAATACGCTTTCTCACTCACTCAAGCGGAGCAAGCCCATCAGCAGTTACAGCTGTTACAGCAAGAGATTGCATTGTTGCACGCACAGGAAACGCATCTACAACAAAAGCTAGAGCAAGGACAAACACACGACAGTGCACTGCAATCTAAAGTGGATATATTGCAGGGGCAGTTAGCGCACATGCAGCAAAGTGTTCCATCTGCGCTTGTAACGCTTGAGGCCTTAACTGCAGCAATCGCGCAAAATCAGCAAAGTATCAGCCAAATTAAGCAACAGATCACTAGTGTTAGGGATCTCCAACAACAGACTGGCCAATCTTTTGTTGCGGCTAAAGCGGCACTTAATGGTGCTGAAAATGCTGCTGAGGCGGCATTAGCCCAGCAAACGCGTGCACAGCAGCAACTCAATCAGCAATTAGTCGCAGCAGGTTTTGCCGATCAACAGGCCTTATTTGAGGCCATGCTCGATGAAGAACAACAGCGTGCATTAGCCAGCGAAATTGAGGCTTACCAGCAGCGCAGTGCTTTGACCAAGGCACAGTGCGAGCAGTTAGCGCTTAAGCTTAAGGATAAAGTACTACCCGATAGCATTAAGCTGGCTGCTGAGCTTGAGTTCGCGCAGCAAGCATTACACGCTGCCGAGCAGGCATGGCAGTTGCTTCACACTCGCACAGTATTACTGATGCAAACCCAAACCCAGCTGAGTATTGCCGATGCAAAAGCTAAGGTTTTGGAAGATGAATATGCGGTTATCGGCACCCTTGCAGATGTCGCTAATGGAAATACAGGTAATAAGATCAGTCTGCAACGTTTTGTGTTAAGCGTACTGCTTGACGATGTGTTGTTAGAGGCAAGCCACAGGCTACACCTAATGAGCAAAGGGCGTTATCGTTTACTACGTAAGGAAGATAGGGCCAAGGGCAACAAAGCTTCTGGGCTCGAATTAGAAGTAGAAGATGCTTATACCTCCAAAGTGCGTCCTGTGGCTACCTTAAGCGGTGGTGAAAGTTTTATGGCAGCATTATCTATGGCGTTAGGCCTATCAGATGTAGTGCAAGCCTATGCAGGTGGTATTAAACTCGATACTTTATTTATCGATGAAGGCTTTGGCAGTTTAGATCAAGATTCTTTAGAACTGGCCATTCGGACCCTGATGGATTTGCAATCCTCTGGCCGCATGATAGGGGTGATCTCGCACGTGTCGGAAATGAAAGAGCAGATAAATACCCGCATCGACATCAATAAAACCTCACATGGGAGCGAAATGACGATAGTTTTGCCTTAGTTGCTCTTTCTCACAGAGTGCGATAAATAACAAATTGTTTTATAAGTGTTATTTATTGTATCTCCAGTGTGTTTAACATTCGGATAATACACGCAAAGTGAGTTGGAAATGCCAACTAGCGCATGTTTTTCATTAATGGTGCAACAAAAGAGTGAAATAGCGTTTGTCATAATCGGTTTTTTGATATAAGTTGGGAAAAATTCGGGCTTCCCTCAAAGGGACTGGTCAAAAATAGAACGCAAAGTTAACGAAAGGTGAAAAGCGTTGCAAACAGGCAAACCCAACTTTATCAACTTATCGCAAACCCGTTTGCAGAACTTATCATCGACCCAAAAGAACATTCTATTAATGGGTAGTTTGTTGATGGGTGCTGCTATGTTGATGCCGAATAATAACCATGTTACGCCAACTGCTCAGCGTATCCCTGTTGTTCTCGATATTGAAAATATTCTCCCTCAAGTTTCTGAACCTGAAGTCCTAGATCAAGCTGCACTCATTAATAATGCTCCCCAGTTTGAGCGAATTATCGTTTCCGGTGATACCTTAAGTGGGTTATTTTCCAAGGCGGGTGTTGATCAGCAGACTATGTATAAGGTTTTAGAAGCTGATTTAAACATTTTGGCACTTGATACCTTGTTACCTGGTAACAGAATGCAATTTTGGCTTGATAGTGAAGGTCAGTTACAAAAATTAGAACTTTATTTTAACGCTGCCCGCCAAGTGGTTTTTACGCGTTATGAAGACGGTAGTTTTAATGTTGAAGAAGTGAACGTTGAAGGTGTTTGGCAAAATCGAATTTTGACTGGCGATATTAAAGGTTCTTTCTACGTTTCAGCCCAAAAAATGGGCTTAGCCGCTGCAGATATTCAGCGAATTGAAGATTTACTCAAAGAAAAATTGAATTTTGCCCGTGATTTACGAGCTGGCGACAAATTCTCAGTTTTGGTAAATGATCAATATGTTGAAGGTGAACCGACGGGAAGTAGCCAAATTTTAGGCGTCAGTATTAAAAGTGGCCGTTCTGAAATTAGTGCATATCAATATTCTGATGGTAGTTATTATGATGCTAAAGGTCAGAGTTTAGTTCGGGCATTCCAACGTTATCCGTTAGCTAAACAACCGCGTATGAGTTCACGTTTTAACAGCCATCGCAAACACCCAATCACAGGGCGTATTTCTCCCCATAATGGAACAGACTTTTCTGTGCCGATCGGGACTAAAGTTGTTGCACCTGGTGATGGAATTGTCAGTTTAGTGACGGACCATCAGTTTGCTGGTAAGTATATTGTGATTGAACATGGTGGTAAGTACCGTACCCGTTACCTACATTTGTCTAAGGCGTTAGTGCGTAAAGGTCAACGTGTAACTCGCGGTCAAGTGATTGCTTTATCTGGTAATACAGGTCGTTCGACTGGCCCGCATTTGCATTATGAATTCCATATCAATGGTAAACCTGTTGATCCGTTGAAAGCCGATATTCCTATGTCGAGCAAGTTAGCGAATCAAGATTTACGCACATTCACTAATATGGTGAAGAGTCGTGAAGCTATAATGAACTTAGGTTAGCCAAACCTAAGCTAATAGAATTTATAGTATCAAAGTTTGAATAAACAATAGCACTGGCTTTCTAGAAGAGTTTATCAATGCCGATGAAATGAAAGTTTCATCGGCATTTTTGTTTCCAAAATGCTTATTGTGGTAGACATTTTCCTGCTATCACGAGTACTGTTCGAGTTGTATAAAAGCTTAAAATTTGTTCGATTCGAAGTCGTGGCGATAAAACATAAGGGGATAAAATAGATAGGATCTTCAGTTAGAAGTGTTATAGCGAGTCATTCAAAAGGTTGTGAAGAGGAAAATTGTGCGGCTGAAGAGCTTATAACGTTTTTTATTAAGGACTGAACAGAGAACCAAATATGCAGTGCTAAATTGTGCCTATCAGCTTGCGTGGCGCCTTTGCATCACTTTTAATGCGCACTTGCACAATTTACCTTTTAATGCGGGACAGCCACCACAGGGTGATTTTTTAAAAGGACGTAATGCAAAGCTGTGTTCCGTGGGTAAAGGAGAAAGTCGAGTAATAATAGTCGATGAAAATGTCGCATCATTTGCGGCAATAAACTTAGCTTTCGCGAGTTTTAATTGTTTTTTGAGTGTTGATTTATTGCTATGGGCAAATTCTTGCTGAGCAATATGCTTAGAGAGTAATTGGGTGAGGTGCTTTCGTTGAGCCTTTTTATTCGTCAAAGATTTATCAGTCTGCGCGCGTAGATGTGATGAGGATGTAATAGCGTTCCCTGTGTTTGAAACAGATTTAACCTGTGTTTTGAGTAGCTTTTTAGCTTGCTTTTTACACCACTTGCTTAAGAGTTTGTCAATATTCTGTTTCGTCATTGTCATTACAGTATTTTGCTGCGCTAGATACTATAACATTCTAAATGAAAACTATTATCAGTCAAGTTTTGGACGAAAAATATACGAAGGTCAGGTGTCGACTTTATCTGTAGAATAAGGGGATATGTTAGCGTCGATACAAGTCAATAATAAGCGCAAATCAAATTCAAACTGGTGATAATCCGGCTCCATATGAGTA
This sequence comes from Shewanella sp. NKUCC05_KAH, assembly GCF_019345585.1. Lineage (NCBI taxonomy): Bacteria > Pseudomonadati > Pseudomonadota > Gammaproteobacteria > Alteromonadales > Shewanellaceae > Shewanella > Shewanella sp. NKUCC05_KAH. Next base: position 317,646 of record NZ_JAHKQZ010000002.1, on the reverse strand, counting down.
CACAAATTATAGAAAGCTTTGTTGTGATCTTTTTCTTTTAAATGGGCTAATTCGTGTACAACGACCATACGCAATAAGGGTTCAGGTACACGCTTCAAACGTGAAGATATGCGAATTTCGTTCTTAGCTTTGATTTTATTGCCTTGAACTCGCGCGACATAGGAATGTAAGCCAAGTGCATGATGACTAATGTTAATTTTGTCATCAAAGATCACTTTCGAGAGTGGTGACGACTGGCGTAAAAATTGGTTTTTAATCGCTTGAGTATAGTCGTACAGCGCTTTATCGCTACGAACGCTATGTATGACAGGATGACGTTTCAGCAATAGCTTGGGTAATGTGCCAGCATCGAGATGTTGCTGTACCTGCTGCTGAATATCAAGGCTGTAACCGTTTAAGTACTTTAATGGATTCATAGAGGATTTAGCTCCGAATGACTTCGGAGCCTGAGTTCATCACATTACTTAGACTTTGCCAAAAATTCGGCGATTTTGATGGGCATAAGCGGCTTCGAAAGCTAACTGCTGTACTTTTTTAAGATCTAAACTATCGAAATCAACTTGGGGTGGATTGCGCTTGTTTTGCTCTTTGATAGTGACAGGAGACAATAGACTGACGGGTAATTCCCCTAATTGAATGGCTGCTTCAAGTTTAAAACTTGTCGCTGAACCCGCGAGTTTACCTTTTTGCTCACGTTCTATGATGACAACTTCATCAACGCGATAATCTTGCATAAGCTTATGAAAAGCGAAGTGAAACTCACGAATAGCTTCTGTGGTAGCAGATTGGGAAACGGTGAAAGACACCTTACGGCATTCTGGCACATTGAAGGTTTCACCTTCATAGCTCAATAAACTGATAATGGCTTCGCCACCTTTTAATTCAACACCACAAACTCTCATGTTACACCTTCAAAATATCGATAATAGCGCTATTGTAGCTGGAAATGACATGAGGATCAGTGTTTACCATGCGCTTTTGATTCGCTTGGCGACAGACTGATAATTTTAGTATGTCAATTTCCAGTATTAGATCATGCCTATGTGATTTGTATCAGAGATAATATCTGATGTTAAATCCACCGGCCTTTATGCATAAATTAGTTTTAAACTTCTTCAGTATCATTGTCTTGCAGTAATTGTGCCGCAGCAGGTTTTCTACGCATAGGAGCATCGCCGACATCCACGCCCGTGATGAAACGCTTATCCCGCGACGGTGCTGGTGTGGTTGCTTTGGTTCTTTTGCTCTTACCTTTAGCAAGCTCCGCTTTAGCAACACGTTTTACTGGCGTCTGTTTAGCTTTGCTTTTTAGACCACTAAATTTAGCTTCTAGGCCTGGAATTGTGCTGATCTCAAAGGTTTTTCTGAGGAAGACTTGGACTTTCTTAAAGTTGTCCCAATCTTTTGGCCCGACGAGCGATATCGCATCACCTTTTGCGCCTGCACGACCAGTACGGCCGATACGATGCACGTATTCTTCGGCAAATTTAGGCATGTCGAAGTTAACGACCAAGGACACATTGAGCAAATCCAGGCCGCGAGAGGCGACATCGGTTGTCACTAGTACTTGTTGTTGGCCACGGGCAAATTGGTCCATGATTTGGTTTCGTGCGGCCTGCTTTAAATCACCGCTGAGTGCGGCGGTTGCAAAACCTTGCGTGGTTAATTTAGCGGCTAAGCGCTCAGTATCTGGACGCGTCGCGGTAAAAATAATCACTTGTTTATGGGTTTCATCTTTGAGCAAACGGGCTAATAACGCTTCTTTATGGTCTAAGTGGTCACATAAAAAGATACGTTGATGAATATCGTTATGCTCAGAGTGAGCCGCGCCAATCGCCACGTGCGCTGGATTTTTTAGTAATGTTGCTGCGATATCATTGATTTCGTCGTGATCTAACGTGGCAGAAAACATCAGCGTTTGACGGCGTTTATGATCGGCTGCATCGTTGATGGCTTTTAACTGCGGGGCAAAGCCTAAATCTAACATGCGGTCGGCTTCATCGAGGACTAATAACTCTAAGCCATTGAGAAAAAGATGCTTCTGTTCTAAATGATCGGCGATACGGCCTGGAGTCGCGACAATAAAATGCGGTTCTTTCGCTAAGGCTTTGGCTTGGTCATTAAAGTTTTCACCGCCCAGTACGCTGATGGCCTTGTATTGGGTGTTGGCGACAAGGAGGCGAAGCTGACTATAAACCTGATGTGCTAGTTCGCGAGTCGGTAATAAAATCAAGACTCTAGGATCACGTTTCGACAGTGAGCGGGTAGAAATGACTCTTTGCAATGCGGGTAACAAAAACGCTAAGGTTTTACCTGAGCCCGTTTTTGATGACGCCATTAAATCTTTACCTGCCAATGCGATAGGCAGTGCTTGTTCCTGGATGGCGGTGGGTTCTGTGATCCCCATATGTTTTATGCTTTGAAGCAGACGCTGGTCCAGAGAAAAATCGGTAAATTGCAAAGGTATATCCCCTAAATCTTAGTAAGGGCAGATTATAGCCTTAATCGCCCTTGCTCAGCTATCCACATCGGTGATTATCTCTGCTTCATGCACGGATTGATGTAGAAAGTGTGCCATTTATGCTCTGTTGATTGTATTTATTTACATTGGTATTACAACCTCTTAATTGTGTCGTTTTTACCGATTGACAGTGGATATGGCAGGATTTTACGTTATCGTGTACTGCATTGAGTTACAGGAGAAATGATTTATGGCTAACGGAACAACCCCTTTGGTAGGTATTGCCTTGGGTAGTGGGGCGGCGAAAGGTTGGGCACATATAGGTGTATTGAATGGTTTAGCTGCCATGGGTATTAAGCCCGATAAAGTGGCTGGATGTTCGGTAGGGGCTTTAGTGGGGGCCGCTTACGCCCATGATCATTTACCCGAGTTAGAAAAATGGGTGCGCGGTTTTTCTAGTTGGGACGTGCTTGGCTTGATGGATATTCGATGGCGTAAGGGCGGGCTTATCGGCGGAGACAAGGTGTTCGATGTGCTGCATGCACGTATAGGAGATGTGAATATTGAGAATCTCAATCGTCCCTTTGCAGCCGTCGCGACTGACTTATACTCTGGTCAGGAAATTTGGTTTACTGAAGGGGATTTACGGCAAGCGGTACGGGCCTCTTGCTCCATGCCGGGGATTTTAGCTCCTGTCAGACAAGGAGAACGCTGGTTAGTTGATGGTGCTGTGGTGAATCCTGTTCCTGTTTCGGTCAGCCGCGCCATGGGCGTTGATGTGGTGATTGCAGTGGATTTATATGGCTATCATTCTGGGCGTATCCAAGTGTTACCCGTGAATATGACCAGCCAAAGGACTGTCCAAGCTGAAATGGATATGCCAGCGCGACAAGAAACGGGCTTTATGGATTTATTCGCCCGTGGCCGAGATTATGTCAGCAACCTAACCGATAAGTTTTCACTCGGCACTAAATCGAATCCGGGGATGATTGCTGTGATGTCGCAATCTATGGGTATTTTAGAGCAAAGGCATAAACGGGCGCGGTTGATGGGCGATCCACCAGATATTTGTATTGTGCCAGAGGTGGGAAATATCGGCACTATGGAGTTTCACCGTGCTGATGAGGCGATTGCCGCCGGCGAAGCTGCGGTGGAGAAAGTCGCCCACTTGATTGAAGCTGCGCTCTGGAAAGGCTGATGATGCAAAATGTAGAGTCAAAAGCTTTCATATAGATAGCGTTTGATTGCAAGATAAACAAAAGTCGGTATCACTTTTGCGATACCGACTATTTGCTATCTCATATTGAGATGTTTATACCGCTTTGTTGGTGACTTAGGCTAGTTTGACCAACATTTTACCGCGATTCTTACCTTCAAATAGACCGATAAAAGCATCAGGTGCTTGTTCAAGCCCTTGATAAATTGTTTGTTCTGCTTTTACTTTGCCTTCCGCTAACCATTGAGTCATTTTTGCGGTGAACTCAGGATAATGCGCCCAATGTTCGGATACGATAAAGCCTTCTAACTTGAGTTTTCGCATTACAATTAGGGCTAAGTTGTCAGGGCCAGGTGTTGGAGTTGTGTTGTTATATTGTGAAATCATACCACAAACAGCGATACGTCCATGATCTTTCATATTGCTCAGCGCTGCGGCTAAATGCTCACCACCGACGTTCTCAAAATACACGTCAACCCCTTCTGGAGCTGCTTTTGTCAACGCTTGGGTAAGATTGCCACAAGTCTTGTAATTGATGACCGCATCAACACCATAACTTTTTAATAATTCAGCTTTTTCATCTGAACCGACAGAGGCTATTACACGAGCACCTATTAGTTTACCAATTTGGCAGGCTACGCTACCTACTGCGCCAGAGGCTGCGGAAACGAACAGTGTCTCACCCGCTTTTAAATCTGTAATGCGAGTCAGTCCTGTCCAAGCTGTCATGCCTGGCATTCCGAGTACGCCGAGGAAATGTGAATTATCAAGCGTAGTTAGTGGTAAAGCTGTCAGTCCTGCGGTATCTGTGACTGCGTGTTCACGCCAACCTAGCATGCTGCTGACTTTAGTACCAACCGGGAACTCGGTGTTTTTTGACGCGATAACTTCACCAATCGCACCGCCTTCTAAGACTTGATTTAAGGCGAAGGGCGGAACATAACTCTTGCGATCAACCATGCGCCCGCGCATGTAAGGGTCAACCGACATCCATAGATTTTTAATCAGCACTTGTCCATCAGCGAGCGGTGCTAACGCTTTATTTACTAAAGTAAAGTTCTGTGCCGTAGGCATGCCTTCTGGGCGACTAGCTAGATGGATTTCACGGGTTTCTGTCATACTCTTCATAAAAACTCACCTTTTGTTTGTGCGCAAACTAATGATGTTAACTCTACGTGGCTTTAAGATTGAATGCAAATAGTTTGCGCGCAAACTAGATGGGGTGGGACAGATCGGATAAGATAGCGTTATGTTTAAATGACAGGCGCTTAAACGTGCAGAATTGCTTACCTCAACCTGAGCTAGACGCTACAAAACAGACTCATAGCCAAGCTTCTAGCGATCCACTCTGTTTATCCGATAATGTTTGTTTCGCGTTATATTCTGCGAGCAATGCATTAGTGCGTGCTTATCGGCCTCTACTCGAGGCATACGAGTTAACTTTCCCTCAATATTTAGTGATGCAAACCCTGTGGCGTCAAAACGGCTGCAGCCAAACCCAGCTATCAATGGCGACTAAACTCGATATGGGAACCCTAACGCCAATAGTCAAGCGGTTAGAGTTGAAGGGGTTGATTACGCGATTAGCCTGCGTTGAAGATGAGCGGAAAAAACTGATCACTCTGACAAGTCAAGGAGAGGGTATCAGGCACGAAGCTCTTGCCTTGAAGCAAACCTTGCTTGATAAAGTGCAGATGGACGCTGAGGCACTCGATTTACTAAGGCGGCAATGTCTTGCCTTGATCGAAGATATTCAGTCCTAGATATAAGTTGGTTTATGCATAGTGATGCTATTAACTCAGGGGTTGCACTGATTAATACTTGATTGGCTTAGTTTTTGCTTTAAAACCGTCATTGAGTCTTAGACGCCGAATTTTTGACGATGAATTCTATTTTAAATGCCTTTAATCTTAATCGCAGCAGTGCCAGTATCGCCGATGCCTATGGTGCCAATAGCCAAAAGACGAGCACGGCTAAAACCGATACTACGACAGAAACGAATAAAACGCAGACGGATGCTACCAAACCCGATAAAGGTAAAACCGATGAGATAGCGCTGTCGCCACGGGCGCAACGCGCACAGAAAATTCAATCGATGGCGAAGGATTTTTTTGCCGATGGTCAATTTGGCGTCGCCGATATTCCTGCATTGGTGTCGCGCTTACAAAAGGATGGCATTTTATCGGATGTGCAACTCGAGCGTTTATCGAAAAACGGTATTACAGTGCCGAGCACAACAACGCCGACTAAACAATCGTTGCAAGATTTTTTAGATGATGAAATAAAATCATTAGCTAAAAAATCACCCAATAATCCTCTTATCAATACCTTAGTAGATGCTAAGAACGTCTTAACCAATATGGATGATGCTCAGTCGCCGGTGCTAGCCCAGAAGGCCACGAAAGTCCTTAGCCAATTGACGGATTATTTGAATTCTGAACCTCCGCTTACGGATGCTCAAAAGCAGCAGTGGCAGGGGCTAAAATCTATGATGCAACTCGCTTCATCTATGGGGGCACATCAATCTGCATCGGGCCAACTCAGTAGTTATCTTGCGCTTGCTAAACGTTAATTCACATCCATAGTGCGTGATAAACACAAATTGTCACGCATTCAACTAGCTGGGTTTAATCAGCAGGTCAAGGCGCAATTTTCAGATAATTGGGCCTAGCTGCAGTTCTTGTTTGTTCTTTTATTTCATCCTAAAAACTATGATCTGGATCATGGACTCCTTACCGTCATTGTAGCCTAATGCTCTACATATTGTGTTTTGTGCTTTTAAAATCACTAGATGTAGTGTTAATTTTTAGGCGAGATGGAGAGGAACTGAACAATGCCAGTCGTAATTAAGCGTGATGGTTGCCGCACACCTTTTGATGAAACAAGGATACGGGATGCAGTGAATGCCGCTGCAAACTCAGTTGGAATAGAGGATGGCGACTATGCAGCGACAGTGGCAGCGTGTATCAGTCAGAGCGTCGCGCCATTAGCAGAAGTCGATATCCACCATCTACAAGATGCGGTTGAGAATTTACTGATGGAAGGGCCGTACAAGTCCCTGGCGCGGGTGTATATCGAATACCGTCACGACAGAGATGTGTGCCGTGAAGCGACCAGTAAACTCAACCTCGAAATCCGTGGTTTAGTTGAGCAAAGCAATGCGGCTTTACTCAATGAAAATGCTAATAAAGATTCAAAAGTCATTCCTACTCAGCGGGATTTACTCGCGGGCATAGTCGCGAAACATTACGCCAAGAGTCATATTTTGCCAAAGGATGTGGTCGCTGCCCATGAAGCGGGCGAGATCCATTACCACGACCTAGATTACTCGCCGTTTTTCCCGATGTTTAACTGCATGTTGATTGATTTAGCTGGCATGTTGACCCACGGCTTTAAAATGGGTAATGCCGAAATTGAAACCCCTAAGTCTATTTCAACAGCGACAGCGGTGACCGCGCAGATCATTGCCCAAGTGGCGAGCCATATCTATGGCGGCACTACTATCAACCGTATCGATGAAGTGTTAGCGCCATTTGTCGCTAAGAGCTACGACAAGCATTACCAAATTGCACTGAATTGGAAGATCACCGACGCCAAAGCCTTTGCCACGGCGCAAACTGAAAAAGAATGTCACGATGCATTCCAGTCTTTGGAATATGAGGTCAATACCTTACACACTGCCAATGGCCAAACACCGTTCGTGACCTTCGGGTTTGGTTTAGGCACGTCATGGGAATCACGCTTAATTCAGCAATCAATGCTCAAAGTGCGGATGGCGGGATTGGGTAAAAATCGCAAGACTGCAGTATTCCCTAAGCTAGTGTTTGCGATTCGTGATGGTATTAATCATAAAGCGGGCGATTGCAATTACGATGTAAAACAGATGGCGCTCAAATGCGCGACAATGCGTATGTATCCCGACATCCTCAATTACGAGCAAGTCGAGAAAGTTACCGGTTCATTTAAAACCCCAATGGGCTGCCGTAGCTTTTTAGGCACCTATGAAGAAAATGGCGAGCTTGTGCATGAAGGGCGTAATAATTTGGGAGTGGTCAGTTTAAACCTGCCGCGGATTGCCTTAGAAGCCAATGGCGATGAGGCTGAATTTTATCGCATTTTAGATGACAGATTAGTAATAGCCCGTAAAGCACTGGATACCCGTATTGAGCGACTGAACGGTGTTAAAGCCCGCGTGGCACCTATCCTCTATATGGAAGGCGCCTGTGGTGTACGTTTACGGGCTGATGATGATGTGGCGCAAATCTTTAAAAATGGCCGCGCATCAATTTCACTCGGTTACATTGGCTTGCATGAAACTATGAATGCACTCTATGGTCCCCAAACCCATGTCTTTGATGATGCACAATTAAGGGAAAAAGCCGTTGCTATTGTAGCTTATCTTAAAGCGGCTACCGATGCGTGGAAGGCCGAAACAGGTTATGGCTTTAGTCTGTATAGCACGCCAAGTGAGAGTCTCTGCAGCCGTTTTTGTAAACTGGATGCGAAGCAATTTGGCCTAGTCACAGGGGTGACGGACAAGGGCTATTACACTAATAGTTTCCACCTTGATGTGGAAAAAAGCGTAAATCCTTACGATAAAATTGATTTTGAACAGCCATATCCCGCTATCGCGAACGGTGGTTTTATTTGTTACGGCGAATATCCCAATATGCAGCATAACCTCGAAGCGCTGGAAAACGTCTGGGATTATAGCTACAGCCGCGTGCCTTACTATGGCACTAACACACCAATTGATGAATGCTATGACTGTGGCTTTACCGGCGAATTTAGTTGTACCAGTAAAGGGTTCACTTGCCCTAAGTGTGGCAATCATGAGCCTAGTCGGGTTTCAGTGACGCGCCGTGTGTGCGGTTACTTAGGCAGTCCTGATGCGCGGCCCTTTAATTATGGCAAGCAAGAAGAAGTAAAACGCAGGATCAAACACTTGTAACACTATTACCTTATTCTGCCTGTTAGACTTATTCCGTGGCATCACGTGGCATCAATGGTGCCATGGGGTAAATACCAATGTTAAAAGATGAAATGCACTGTGAGTGACCATCAATGAATTACCATCAGTATTTCCCTATCGATGTGGTCAATGGCCCAGGTACCCGTGCGACCTTGTTTGTCTCTGGCTGTGAGCACCAGTGCCGCGGTTGTTACAACCAAAGCACGTGGGATCCCCGTTCTGGGCATGTGTTTGATAGGACGATGGAAGATAGGATTATTGCCGATCTCAATGATCAGCGGATTGTGCGCCGTGGTTTATCGCTTTCGGGCGGAGATCCTTTATTGCCTGTCAATCTCAGTGCCATTTTGACGCTCGTCAAACGAGTCAAGGCTGAGTGTAAGGGGAAGGATATTTGGCTGTGGACAGGTTATGTGCTCGATGAGTTGAGTGATGAACAGCGCGCCGTGTTGGCCTATATTGATGTGCTGGTGGACGGAAAATTTGAACAAAGTCTTGCCGATCCGAGTCTTGTCTTTCGCGGTAGCAGCAATCAGATCATTCGTTTGTTATAAAAGCGGTAACGAGGATCTGTAACTTGCTGCTATAATCTCAGGCCTTGACACAGACGCTAGCATAATCAGGCTAAGATTTTACTGTGGCTAACTTAGGTAATTTAAGGTAACAGAATGAATTTAAAGCAAGAACTGCAGCAGCTTAACGATAAATTAGATAAATTTCGTCGTAAACTTGCTGCGGCTGAACAAAGAGGCGATGACGTCATTATTGCCCAGTTCAAACGCGAAATCGCTGCGGTCACTAAGCAAATCGGCAGTGTGAAAGGGCAACAAACCCGCTTATTGAATAAGCAAGGGTCAGATATCAAAGGTTTGCCTTTCCATCGTGCTTTGACAAAAGCGGAACAAGCGGACATGGGCAAACTGAAAAAGTCTGTCAAAGGGCTTGTGGTAATCCACCCTATGACGGCTATCGGCCGTGAAATGGGGCTAACGGAAGTTACTGGATACGCTCCCGCAAAATTTTAATGTGGGATAGGATGTCACTGGCACGGGATCGAGTGTCGATCGCGTGTTTGTGCTCCTTGTATTTATGCACTGCTTCGTTTTAATCCATTCCTTCGTGCTGCCCATCGAAAAGACATTCATGTTTGGTTTAGTTGATTAAAACACTAAAGTATTTCTGGATTGTTCGAAAACACTTTAGAATAGTGCGCTTAGTTGGCTAAGTGCCTAATCCTCGTTTTGTTTCTAGGGATCTTATTCGTCTCATGGAATGAGAGTTGTCGTTAAGGTTAAGTATGTCGATAAAATATGTCGCGACGTCAAAGTTACCCACTCCTTGGGGCGTGTTTGCCATGCATGGTTTTGAAGATACCGAATCAGGTAAAGAGCATGTTGCGCTCACATTCGGTACTCTCAGTGCGGATGAACCTGTGTTGGGCCGTATTCATTCCGAGTGTTTAACCGGCGATGCTTTATTTAGCTTGCGTTGTGACTGTGGTTTTCAGTTACAAGCTGCCATGCAAAATATTGCGGAAACGGGCAGTGGCTTTATCCTCTATTTACGCCAAGAAGGCCGTGGCATTGGTTTGCTGAATAAAATTCGCGCCTATGAGCTGCAAGATAAAGGCGCCAACACGGTTGAAGCCAACGAGCAACTCGGTTTCGAAGCGGATATGCGTAAATACGACATGATCAAGCCTATGCTGGAACAGATAGGGGTGAAGCATGTGCGTTTGATGACCAATAATCCGCGTAAAGTGAAAGCGATGAAGGAGTTTGGCATCGAAGTGGTTGAGCGCGTACCACTGCAAGTTGGTAAAAATCGTTATAACGAAGCGTACTTAAAAACTAAATCCACTGAGCTTGGACACATGATGTCTGAATATCATTTTATGGATGAAAATAAGTAATTTTGTCATCATGATGAGTCAACCGATTGAGTTAAAAATGAGGAAGGTTTAAGTCAATTGAGCCATTTTTTCAGTCGGTTGCTATTAAGCTTGTCGCTAATGTGCTTGGCATTACTGAGCGTTATTCCTACCACCTTTGCCGATAGTGTCTCTGCTACAAATACATTCGTATCTGCATCTCAAGCGGATTATTCCGACTTTTCTATCAATCATGCACCTAATAATGCTAATGGTAGTAATCCGATAGAAACTAGCACTAATCCAAATTCCGTTTACGCCTTTGGTAGTTATCTTGGCACTGGCGTTTACCGCGCTGCAAACCAAAATGCGACCGTCGTTAGTATTCCGTTAACTTTTGATTTGAAGAAAGATAGTGGTAGCCAAACTTGGTTACGTTTACCTATCTCCTTTGGCTTTTTTGATTATTTAGCCAAAGATATCACTGAAGGCGAGTTACCGTCGTCGATAGGTACTATGACAGTTACCCCAGGTTTTGAGCATCATTGGCAGGCGAACGAAAATACTCGAATGGAAGGGTATTTAGATATCGGTTTTGGCACTAACTTCGATAAAAACGATAACGTTGCTATTATCGCCTCAGGGATCAGTAGCTTGTATGACTTTACCTTAGCAGGGCAGGATGCTGTGTGGGTATCGAGATTACGCTTTGCAGGGTACAGCGAGCACTATGGTAAGTTTTCGGATCAATTTGCAGTACTACAAACAGGTGTTGATTTAGGGTTAGCACCACGCTGGCAATGGTGGGATCTGCAGGTGCAACCAAGGATCTTTGCTGTAGGCTATTGGTATTTCAATGAACTTAGATTTATTAGCGAGATAGAGCAAGATACCATAGTTTCAGGCAGTTATGAGGCCGGTTTTTCCCTCGCGTTTTCTAAGCCGTTAGGCGGTGAATTATTGAGTGTTGATCGCATCGGATTCAGTTATCGTCGTGGCGATGGGCTCAATGTTTGGCGTTTAATGTTTAGCTTTCCTATCTAGGTTATCATCCATTACGGGCTGTATTACAAAGACTATTGGTCAGTTATCTTGTCTAAGCTGACTTTTGCGCGTCGCGCATCTTCTTATCAGTCAAGGTTGCTATTTGACTACTTAGCTGCATTATTTGTTCTTGGATTAGCTTACGTTGTTGCTCTGCAACCTCAGAGTCATCTCCTTTAAGTTTGGCCAGCATTTTTTGTAGTGCTTTGATCTGCTCTTTTATTTTCTGGATTTGTTGGTCGATTAACGTCATGGGCTCTTCTGACGCATCATTTTCTGTTCCATCTTTTTTGGCTGCAGCATTGTCTCTTAAAGGGGCACCTACATCTGCGGACAATGCGGCGCGGCCGGCTGAAGAAATGGAGACTGTGTCTTGAGTATCCTGCGCATCTGCTGTCGATTCATTAGTCGCCGTTTTTGTTGTGGCAGGAGTTGCTGCGATATATGCGCCCGATACCGGAGTGAAAGTTGAGCCGATTGTGGCACTGTTTATTCCATTAATGCTCATTCCATACTCCATTAGATGCAAACTGTGTTGATACTCAAATCGCTATCGGCCATTAATTGGAAAACTGAAGCTAATTTTTGGCTTATTTGGCAAAAAGCGCGATATTGCTGATGACAATACAGCCCTCAAGTGAGGACTGTTCACGTTTTATGGCTGCAGAGGGCGAAGATTAACTGTTACCCCAAATATGACTATTTACTTTGTCATCTGTGCTAGGTTTATCGCTTTTAACAGACTTGTCAGGGGGAGTTTGATTGGTTTTCTTCGTCGCAATTTTTGCCGCAGGCTTCTTAGCCGCTTGACTAGAGTCTGCTTTGGGTGGCGGCAAGGGTAATTTATTGGCTCTTAAATAAAGATATTCGACTTTATCCCGCGCCCACTCTGTTTTTCTCAAAAAACGTAAACTGGATTTGATGCTGGGATCGTGGGTAAAACAGCGGATATTAATTCTTTCCCCTAATTCTTCCCAGCCGTATTTCTCGACTAAATAAGTGATGATCGTTTCCAGTTTAATGCCGTGGAGCGGGTTATTCGATTGATTCATATTATGCATGTTGCAATGTGCTATGGCGGGAGTATAGCAGTTTTGTATGCCTGATACAGTGTGGAATGGTATCGAGTCAAGCTTGAATACCTTGCTAGCTTAAACCTGTGATAGCTGTTATTGGTGGAGCAGTATGATCAAAACAGGCGCAATAAAGCGCCTGTTTTAGGTTGGTCATTTGGACTGTTTGACTAGTCTTTGACTGGCTCTTTAAGCTCAGTTTCAACCGGTAAATCAATTTCGCCTTTACCTTTGGTTTTCACAATCAAGAGTGCTGTAATCACTAAGGTTGTGACTATGCCCGCTATGGTTGATACCGTCATAGGTAAACCTGCGCCTAAGGTTGACGAGTTCAGTAGGAAGGTGATTACCACAGTGGTCATAAACATCGCTGGAATTGTCGCAATCCAATGCAGTTTGTTATGTCGTAGCAGGTAAGCCGAAGCCGTCCACAGCATTAATACTGCAGTGGCTTGGTTTGCTACACCGAAGTAGCGCCAAATCACACCAAAGTCCACTTGGGTCAATATGCCGCCGATAACAAATAGTGGGAGAGCTAACACTAAGCGCTTTGGTAGTGAGATTTGTGGCATATTGAAAAATTCAGCCAGAATCAAACGTGCAGAGCGGAAAGCCGTATCGCCTGAGGTAATCGGCAGAATAATCACCCCTAGGATAGCCATAAAGCCACCGATAGCGCCTAACAGACCGGTAGAGGCCTCATAGACGACGTTGGCAGGGTTACCTGACATACCCGCACTCAACCCTTCTACTCCGCCAAAGTAAGACAACGCGATGGCACACCAAAGCAATGCGATTATGCCTTCGCCAATCATGGCGCCAAAGAAGACGAAGCGACCATTTGTCTCGTTTTCAACGCAGCGGGCCATTAACGGTGATTGAGTAGCATGGAAACCCGATACCGCGCCACAGGCAATAGTGATGAATAGGGCAGGCCAAAGTGGCATGTCGTTCGGATTTAAGTTTTGGAAGAAATCGCCCGCTTGTACGTTAGGCAGTAAGGTATGCTCGCTTGATAGCATAATTGCGAAAGCTAAACCAAACGACATGAAGAACAATAAAGCGCCAAAGAAGGGGTACAGACGACCGATAATTTTATCGACAGGTACCACAGTTGCAATCAGGTAATAGACGAAGATTATACCAACGAAGATACTGACATCCCAACCAGTAAGCTTGCCAAGTAAGCCAGCAGGCGCAGAGATAAAGACCACACCGACGAGCAGTAACAGCACAATAGCAAACACGTTCATGAAGTGTTTGGCGCTCTTACCTAAATACTTACCCGCAAGGTTTGGCACGGATTGACCGCCATTGCGCACTGACAACATACCGGAGAAGTAGTCATGTACTGCACCTGCAAAGATACAGCCAACCACAATCCACAACATGGCTGCAGGACCATAGAGTGCACCTAAGATAGGACCAAAGATTGGGCCTACGCCTGCAATGTTTAATAATTGAATTAGATAGACTTTGCCTTTAGACATAGGCACAAAGTCGACGCCATCAGTTTGACTGAAAGCGGGTGTTTGACGATTAGCGTTAATGCCGAAGACTTTCTCGACAAAGGCGCCGTAGATAAAGTAGCCGCCGATCAGTAGACCGACACAGAGTAGGAACCACATCATTTTTGTTATCTCCCCATTTGAGTTCTGGCGAGTGTAAACAAGTTGTTGATATAAAACTTTGTAATCTCAATGAGTGGTCGAAAATGCAGTGTGAGCGGCAATAGGCGAGCTTAAGTGGTTACCATTGTATGTTAACGGTGAGTGTTGTTGGCCATCTTATGGCTAAAAATACGTCGCTAAGATGACTTTTTAATTGTGTTTATTGAAAGCCAAATAGCTGTTTAAGGCTTTTAAGATAGCGGCGTGATACGGGGACTTTATCGCCTAAATGAGTGGTGACTTCAGCCCCTGTATCTAACAGCTCAATTTCAGCAATCGCCTTAGGTGAAATCAAATACTGCCGATGGCAGCGCACCAGTGGGGTTTTTTCTTCGAACACTTTCAAGGTCAACTGGGTATGGACTTTGCCTTTCGTGCTGGCCACATGGATGCCGCTTAAGTCACTGAACACATATTCCACATCTTGGATTGCAATGACTTTGAGTTTATTGCCGCTGTAACAGGGAATATGTTCAAGATTCTTTGGGGTAATGGAGTCCATAGCCTGAGGCGTTAGATTTTTACGCACACGAGTGAGGGTTTTACTGAGTCTGTCGGCATCTATGGGTTTGAGTAAATAATCGAAGGCATGATTGTCGAAGGCTTTGACGGCAAATTCGTCGTAGGCGGTGACAAACACGATTTTCGGCATGTCATCGGGGTCGAGCATTGCAATAAGTTCCATGCCCGAAATGCGTGGCATTTGGATATCAAGAAAGATTAACTGAGGTTTTTCTTTGGTTATGCTCTGTAATGCCTCAATAGCATTGGCGCATTGACCGACGATTTGGATGTCGTGTTCTTGCCCCAAAAGGTCAGCTAATTCTTCACGAGCAAACAGCTCATCATCGACAATTAAACAAGTGATCACGTGCGGTTATCCATATTTGATGTTTCAGGGCTTTCTATGGGCAATCTTATG
This sequence comes from Shewanella sp. NKUCC05_KAH, assembly GCF_019345585.1. Lineage (NCBI taxonomy): Bacteria > Pseudomonadati > Pseudomonadota > Gammaproteobacteria > Alteromonadales > Shewanellaceae > Shewanella > Shewanella sp. NKUCC05_KAH. The sequence goes on along the minus strand of NZ_JAHKQZ010000002.1, from coordinate 302,418 downwards.
GTGACACGAGTCAATTGATCGGGCTCGCACTCCACTGTCACGCCGTATTGTTCGCCAAAAATATTCTGAATTCGCTTATGCACTAAGTTCATCCCTAGGCCTTCTGAGCCCTCTATGGGCTGATACAACCCGGCATTGTCTGTGACTTCTAGCTCCAGCACATCATTTTCGAGCTTGCCAGTTACTTTAATCTGCCCTTGCTCAATCATGTGCGAAGTGCCGTGCTTTACGGCATTCTCAATAATTGGCTGCAGGGTAAAGGCGGGGACTTTACAGTGGTAGAGTGATTCAGGTATCGCGATACTGACTTGTAATTTATCAATAAAACGCGCTTTTTCAATGGTGAGATAGGACGCTATGTGATCTAGCTCATCCCCAAGCGTCACTAAGCCTGTCGTTCGCTTTAAATTGATCCGTAAAAATTGCGATAACTGCTGCAGTAGCTGCTTAGACATATCAGGATCACGTTTGATAATCGCGCTAATGGTATTCAGTGCATTAAATAAAAAGTGCGGATTGACCTGAGCCTGTAGCAATTTAAGTTCGGCTTGAGTCAGTAGATTTTGCTGTTGCTCAAACCGGCCATAAAGAATTTGGTTTGATAATAGGCGGGCAATACCTTCACCTAAAGTACGGTTGATATTCAAAAAAAGTTTATTCTTAGGCTCATAGAGTTTAATCGTGCCAATGACTTCAGTATCACTGCGCAGCGGGATCACTAGACTTGACCCTAGACGGCAATGAGAAGAAATAGAGCATGCATAGGGCGTTTCAACGCCATCGGCGAACATGACCTTATTTTGATTGATGGCTTCTAAGGTGATTTTAGATGAAATCGGTGTACCAGGGAGATGGTGATCGGCGCCTATGCCAATAAAGGCTAACAGTTTTTCCCTGTCCGTGATGGCCACAGCACCCACATTGGTTTCTTCGATGACGATTTGGGCGACATGACTACTACTTTCTTCGTTAAATCCTTTGGATAGTAATCCGACACTGCGTTCGGCAATTTTTAATGCCTTAGTCGAAAAGCTCGATGAGAGTTTATCAAACATGGTTTTTTGGTCACGGATCATGCTCATAAAGAGTGCAGCTCCCACGGAGTTCACTAACAACATGGGCGGCGCGATTTGACGTACTAATTCCCATGCATCATCGAAGGGGCGTGCGACCAAAAGTATGATGCTCATTTGCATCATTTCAGCATAAAAAGTCACTAGGCAAACGAGTAATGGATTGTAGATGAGCTCACTTTTATCTGCGCGTCTTAAGTAGAAGCTTATCATCCCAGCGGATAAGCCTTCTAAGGTGGTGGAGATGGCGCAGGCTATATCAGTAAAGCCGCCCATACTGTAGCGGTGTAGCCCACCAGTCAGCCCCACCAGAAAACCAGTAACCGGTCCTCCTAATAATCCGCCTAAAACGGCGCCCATAGCACGAGTGTTGGCAATCGCTCCTGAGGTTTGCTCACCAAAATAAGTGGCCATGATGCAGAAACTCGAAAAAATCAGATACATAAAAATCTTATGTGGCAGACGAGGAGACGTTTCGGCAAACAGTTTAAACAGTGGCGTTTTACTGACTAAGTAAACGATCACTAAGTACAGCGACATCTGTTGGGTCAGTAATAGGATCAAAGACATAATGGCTCACATTATCGTCACAGATGTCGGCGCAGTCGTCCCCATTTGAAAGTTTGTGCGCGAGATCAGGGTTCGAATTTAACCGTTAGGATATAAAGAACAATAATATTGCATCTTTAGGAGGACATATGTCCAATTCTGTTCACGGTCATGATGTTATGGCGCTGATGGTAGCTCAAGGGGCCGCTATTATAAAGCCTGAATTAATTTCCATGATGGAGTAAAAGTTTGGCTCGGCGGCTCGATACCATACTTGTAGTGCAACTGATTTGAGTGCCGAAGCATTAATTGAGTTACTCATAGGTAAAGGTAAGTTTTACGAAACGTCCCAAGGTATACAACTTGTAGCAGGGCGAAAGTGTGAGCATTAATACCAATCGTATTAACTATCTGTTTATTCAGCGGGAATTTAACTCGCTTTAGACAAGGCGAAGGCTTGAAGGCATAGCGGTGCTCTGTCCAAAGCATTAAACGCTGTATAAGCGTGTTGCCATGCAGTGAATATCAGCCGTCCTTCGGGAGCCACAGGCATTCCACTCCGGTGTTGCATTACTTAAAAGGGAATGACCATTTCTGCGTCAATGCGTCTTGGATTGAGATGCCGGTGAGGCTCTGAACTGACTAACTATTTAATGTGATTGGTATAATACACAGTGACAATAGCGTGTACTCATTTTATTTCGTTGATTAGTTTTTAGCCACTTAGACGTGTAATCGTTTTGTTGAAGCTCAGGTTTCATCGTGGCGCTTATTTGCAATTTGCTCCTGCTGTGCGGGAGTGAGTAGGGTAAACTCATTGATCAAAATACGCAGTAATCGAGATTTTGCAATATTGGTGGATTTCGATAGGGCGTCAAGCTGAGAAATACTGTTTTCAGTGAGGGTAAAGGTCGCGTGGCGATAAATCTTAGTCGATTTTTTATCTAAGCCCTTAACTATGGTGTGTGTGGTGGGCGCAGCTAATAAACTCGCCTTACCTAAGGCGTAGTTATTGGCATCTTCAATGAAATCATCGACAGAAACCGGCTTGATGATTTGCTTAGGTTTCTTACGTTTAAGATCAGTTAAGCTCATAGCTATTTTCTGGTGGCATTGCGAATAACTCATCCGCTATGGCGCGGATCTCATCAGCTGCTTTCCCATCGGGTTCTATTTCGACGACTGAAGAGCCTCTTTCTTCACTGTCATCATAAATATTTCGACAAAATGTAACTGAATTTAGCACCCTTAGTCCAAAGGATTGCACCACATCTTTGGCTTCTAAAATGCGTTTAAACTGTGTAGGAAGCGCTGGACATTGGGTTAGCACTATAGTCGCGATCATTTTAGGATTCACCATTTTACAAGTGCTTAGCATGTCTTCCATGTGGGGTAATGTTTTGAGATCGCGTCTTTTGGGTCTGAGGGGGATCACAACATAAGTCGCTACCGACATAGCTGCGCGCATGGCTAAGTTATCTTGGCCACCACAATCTACAATTACGTAGTCAAAACGCTCATTGAGGCTGAGTAAATCATTACGAATCTTGCCGTAAAGTTGGATGCAATTAATACTTGGGAGGCTTGGATCATTATTTCTTGCTTGGATCCAATCTGAAGTCGTGCGTTGGGGATCACAATCGACCATGAGGACGTTTGCCTGAAATTTTTGCTTAATATAAACGGCAAGATTTTGAGCGAGACAACTTTTTCCGCTACCACCTTTTTCACCACCTACCAGCAAGATCATACAGACGCCCCTTAATGAATTGTTCAATTCATTAAGTGTAGAACAGAGCCATTAAAGCTGCGAAATTTAAGTTAAATTAAAGCAGTTGCATAGCAATATGGTAGCTTTGGTCATGGCATCTCGCGCAACGGCAGACTTGTCCTTTAACAGTATTTTGTTGGGTTGAATTGGGATTAAAGGTCACTTCGATGAGTTCGCCCAGTGCAAACGGATTTTTATAATCGAATAAAATGCCGCGTCTTGCTAAGTCGATACATACACCTTCATCAGTTTGCCTCATGCCTTGAGTGTCGATCCAATTCAAGACCACGCGCTCTGCTTCCATGTCGACTCGCAGTGATGTGCGTTTTTCTTCAAAACCAGTAGTATGGTCACCCATAACTCAATTGCCCCGTAAATTATTGATCTCAGTAAAACTAGCATAATTGCTTTTTGGCAGAATACCAATGTGAAAGCTAGGTCTTTGATAATAGTTTTAAAACGAGAACAGCAGGTGCCATTGATTTAGGTTTCAATAGCACCAACTCAGGTATTTGATTAATTGTCGTATTCTTGATTTTTTGGATAAGGCATTTTTAATTGGCCCCAACGAATCACAATCACGGTTGCCGCTAAAATTAGCGTCGATAATGATATTGCTGCGATACGCCAGTCTTCCATGCTCTTCATATCTAAGATTAGGTAACGGGCCAAGGCGACAATCGCAATATAAAGCGGCATACGTACTGGTAACTTACCGGATTCATAGTAGTTAGCCACCATGGCTAATACTTCTAAGAAAATAAATAACAAGAGTAAATCAGCCAGTGCGACCATACGTACAGAGATGATATGCACAATTTCTTGGCCTATTGCGACAACGGTGGCAATGGCAATAATAAATAGGACTAAGTGTTCAACGGCTTTAAGGCTTTTAGAACCATATTGATGATAAAAAGGCATGGATATTCCCTACTTGATGTTTTTATAAATAGTAACAGCAAAAATCTATTTTTAGGGAAAAGCTAGGCGCCGCTGTGTGATTTAATTCACAGATATGTACGATCTTAAATTCGGCGCAAAGTGGAGTTAACGTGCTTGTATGTAGAAGGTGATTCACATGATGAACAAAAGGGAAGCGAGAGCGAATGTGTTAATCCGCTTATGCTGTTATCTCGACTCAATCGTTGTACCAACATAAGCGGTTTGAATATAAGAGATTATTTATTCTTGCGTTTCTGCCACTTAAACATAATTGAATATTTCCACAGATTATTAATCAGCAAATAACCAACAGCGGAAAAAACCACTCCTAGCACGAGACACCCGAGTAAGAATGCCGGACCTATGGTCGCAAGCGATGCTTCAATCCATTGCCAACTTGCTTCGAAGGCAAAATCTTGCGGAGCATGGCCGAGTATTTTAGCACCGAGTAAATACGCACCATAAAACATCACTGGCATAGTTAAGGGATTGGTTATCCATACTAATGCAACTGAAACAGGAATATTAACGTTAAATAGAATGGCAAAAGCCGCTGCAACAACCATCTGAAATGGCATGGGGATCCAAGCGACAAATAACCCTACGGCAAATGCGCCTGGGGCGGATTTTCGATTAAGTGCCCATAGATTGGGATTATGTAACAAGCGTCCGAACATGCGTAAGTGTTTATGCTCACGCAAGGTTTCAGGCTTAGGCATAAATCTTTTAATTAATTTTTTTGGCATATGCTGAAATTGCTGTCTTAACTTAATTCACTATGAATCGATTCATGTTTGGCTTTAGTGCCATCTTATTATCAGCGATGTTATGGCCTTCGCTGCCGCCAGTCAGTTACATACCCTACCTTGTTGTTGGGGCGTTAATCTTACACCGAAAAATCCCTGTCTGTGCAGGAGGGCTCTTTGCGGTAGCATGGCTAACTGGTTTTTGCTTAGGATTATCTAGGCAGGATTTGCCAGTGTTACAACAACCTATACAGGTAAGGGGCGAAATCATATCACTAGTTAGTCGAAACAGCGACTGGCTAAGTTTGGATATATCGCTCATTAAACCAAATTTAATCTTAGGGCCAAACGCAAAATTGCGACTCACGTGGAAAGATCCGCCAGAAGTCGATGTGGGTCAGGTTTGGCTGTTTACCTTGACACCTAAGAGCATTGCTAGCGTGCTAAATCAAGGCGGCTACAACGAACAAAAACAATTAATCAGTCAACATGTGGTCGGTAAAGGGCGAGTGATTGAGGCGCAGTTACTTGCGGTTTCGCCTTCATTGCGTAATGACCTCATAAGCGCATTGACACCTGAATTAGCCTCTTTACCTCAAGGTGACATTTTACTCGCCTTGCTTTTGGGGGATAAGCATTTGATCTCACAAGCTCGTTGGCAAGCACTAAGGCAGACTGGCACTGGCCATTTAGTGGCGATTTCCGGTTTGCACCTCTCCGTTGTCGCGGCATGGGTATACGCTTGCCTTTTGTTTGGATTGAGTCGTTTGGTGTCACATCAGAGTCGACGTAATATGACTTTTGCGTTAGTCGCGGCAGGTATAGGCGCAGCATTTTATGCCTATCTTGCAGGTTTTGGTGTATCGACTCAGCGTGCACTCGTGATGATTTTACTGTTAATGCTACTGAGTTTATTAAAGCGATTTTCTACTGCGTGGGAGCGCTTGCTGTTTGCATTGTTTGTCGTATTGTTACTCGACCCGCTTGCTTGTTTAAGTGCGGGATTTTGGCTGTCGTTTTGTGCTTTAGGGGTGATTTTATATACCTTAGTCATCCAGCCCAAAGAGTTCACGGCTGTGTCGACTCGAAGGACGCGTGTAGGCGCGGGGCTTTTACAATTTTGGGCCATCCAGTGGCGCTTGAGCCTTGGGCTTGGATTACTGCAAGGAGCACTCTTTGGTGGTGTGAGTTTACACAGCTTGTGGATGAATATCCTAGCTGTGCCATGGTTTAGTTTTGTTGTTATCCCATTAGCTATGGCGGGATTTATATGCTGGTGGGTTGGTACTGCGTTTGGGTTCTCTTGGTTAGGACTGCTTCGCCTAAGTGATTGGAGTTTATCACCCTATGCGCAGTTGCTAGACATAAGCCAGCAATTGCCAGCCCATTGGTTAGCGCTTTCAGATACGATATTAGCCTTGGGGTTATCTGCGTTCATCGGTGGTGTGTTATGGCGCTATGTGCCTAAAAATAAAAATTATACTGCTTGGTTAAGCCTGCTGAGTTTACTGTTTATTCCCGCTTTGCTTTTCTGTATTACGCTGTGGTCACCCGTTCAAAATAATCGATGGGCTATGCATTTACTGGATGTGGGCCAAGGTTTAGCTGTGGTTATTGAAAAGAATGGTAGAGGGCTGGTCTACGACACAGGTGCCGCCTTTGGTGATGACTTCAGTTATGCGGAGCGGGTGATATTACCTTTCCTAAAAGCCAAAGGCATTCAAGATATTGATTATATTGTTATCAGCCATAGCGATAACGATCATGCAGGTGGTGCCCCTGTTTTGATTGAGGCTTACCCTAAGGCTTTAGTGATCACAGACATGGCTGGCTTTAGTGGCCAAGATTGCCGCCCAAGGCAGATTCAATGGCAAGGGCTGAGCTTGAATTTGCTTTCTCCGCCTCAAGCGTTAGTGGGTAATAATGGTTCCTGTGTTATACGCATTGATGATGACAGGCAGAGTCTACTGCTTACGGGGGATATCGAAAAGCAAATCGAAACTTCGCTATTAAGTCGTGCCTTAAGTGGTGAGTATGAGTTACAAAGTGAAGTGCTCGTTGCGCCCCACCACGGCAGTAAAACCTCGTCAACTGAAGCCTTTATTGATGCTGTGGCCCCCAAGTTAGTCTTGTTTCCTGCTGGTTTTGCTAATCGCTGGGGGTTTCCAAAATCCACAGTGGTTGAACGGTATCAGCAACGGGAGATTATGGGCCTAACTACAGGTATAGAAGGGCAGATTAGTGTGATTTTTCAGCAGTCTGAGCGAGAGGTTAAGACCTATCGTGGTGATTTAGCGCCATTTTGGTACAACTCTCTGTTTAGATTTGGTGACTTGATTAATCCAGAGTAGAATGCCTACTTTGCCATAATTTAGTGTTATCAATGACAACATCTCCTAAAGACGAAATGTGGACAGTTTTCAAACGATTACTGGGCTATATAAAACAGATGAAAGGCATGTTTATGCTTTCAGTTGCGGGATTAATTATTTATGGTCTCGTCGATGCCGCCTTTATCGCTTTCATCGGCCCCTTTATTGATAAGGGTTTCTCCGGCGGCGCACCTGCTGCGGTGACCAACGGCATCGCATTGCCAACCAGTGAAGGTTTCCACGCGAACAACGACGTGCTAATGATGGCGCCGCTTGTGGTTATCGTCATGTTTTCCCTGCGCGGTTTTGCCAACTTTGTCTCGACCTACGGCATTTCATACATGAGTGCGCGTTTGATCATGGACATGCGTCAGCAAGTGTTTGAGCATTATCTGAGCCTGCCTGTCAGTTATATGGATAAGGAAAATACCGGTAACTTGATCTCAAAAGTGACTTTTGATACTGAGCAAATCGCTCGAGCATCGGGAAGTGCTTTGATTTCCATCGTCCGCGATAGTGTGACTGTGTTTGGTATGTTGGTGCTGATGTTCTATAACTCTTGGAAGCTATCCCTCTGTATTCTTGTGATTGGTCCTATCATGGGCATGGTCATTGCGGTGGTTAGTCGTCGTTTCCGCAAGGTCTCTAAGCAAATTCAAACCGCTATGGGCGGGGTGAGTGCGACTACGGAGCAAATGATTAAAGGCCATAAAAACGTATTGGCCTTTGGTGGACAGGAAACCGAAGCAACCCGTTTTGCTAAAGTAAACGATCAAAACCGCCATCAAAATATGAAGTTAGCTGTGGCACAAGCCATTAGTCAGCCTCTGATCATGATTATTGGTTCATTCGCCTTAGCCTTTGTACTTTATGCGGCAAGCTTAGACAGCATGAAAGCCGATCTTACCGCGGGTACTTTCGCGACGATTCTTGGTGCCATGATGGCCATGTTACAGCCAATCAAAAACTTAACCCGAGTGAATGCCGAATTTCAACGGGGTATTGCGGCTTGTACCACAGTGTTTGAATTACTGGATACGCTGCCTGAGTCAGATACGGGAACTTATACTGTTGAGCGTGCTAAGGGTCATCTACGTTTTGATAATGTGTGTTTTACCTATGACAGCCAAGATCGTCGTGCTCTTGAGAATGTCGATTTTGAAGTCAAACCCGGGCAAACCTTAGCCTTAGTTGGACGTTCTGGCTCAGGTAAGTCGACTATTGCGAGTTTAGTGACCCGTTTTTATACGGGCCTTGAATCCGGCGATATTCTGCTTGATGACGTCAGCATCTACGATTACTCGCTAAAATCGCTGCGTAATCAAGTGGCACTGGTATCGCAACAGGTGACCTTGTTCAATGACACGATAGCCAATAACATCGCTTACGCCTACCCAGGTGAAGCCACTCGTGAGCAGATCATTGAAGCTGCGACCTTGGCCTATGCGATGGAGTTTATTGATCAGCTGCCCCAAGGCCTTGATACCCAAGTGGGTGAGAATGGCGTGTTATTGTCCGGTGGTCAAAGACAGCGGATTGCGATTGCACGCGCTATGTTGCGTGATGCGCCTGTGTTGATCCTCGATGAAGCGACCTCAGCACTGGATACTGAGTCAGAAAAAGCCATTCAAAAAGGGTTAGATAACCTCAGACAAAACCGCACATCTGTAGTGATCGCCCACAGGTTGTCGACCATCGAGAGTGCCGATCAGATTTTAGTAGTCGATCAGGGGCGTATTGTCGAGCGCGGGACGCACCAAACACTATTGGAATTAGATGGCATGTACGCCAAATTATACCAAATGCAATTTGGTAGTTAGATGCAGGCCTTAGTGAATAAAATTTGGTATCAGGGTCATCCACTGCGATGGCTCTTGTTACCTTTATCTGGCTTATTCGCGGTTATCACTTATGTGCGCCGCGCTTTGTTTCACCTCGGGATGAAATCACAAACTGCAATGCCTGTACCTGTCATCGTCGTCGGTAATATTACCGTCGGTGGCAGCGGTAAGACGCCAACTGTGATTTATCTGATTGAATTACTGCGCCAACATGGATTTCACCCCGGTGTGATCAGTCGTGGTTACGGTGTTGATATTCAAGGTGTTAAATCGGTTTGCTTAGGTGCAAGTGCGGCAGAGGTGGGTGATGAACCTGCCATGATAGTGGCGCGTACTCAAGTGCCTATGGTGGTTGGCGCTAAACGGGTCGATGCGGCTAATGCGCTTATTGCTGAGTTTGGTGTCGATGTCATCATCTGTGACGATGGCCTACAGCATTATGCTCTGGCACGCGATATTGAGCTGGTGGTGATTGATGGTCAGCGCGGTTTAGGTAATGGCTTGCTATTGCCAGCAGGTCCATTGCGTGAAGGTGCGTGGCGTCTCGATACCGTGGATTTTATTGTCAGTAATGGCGGCTCAGCGGCAAAAGGGCAGTTCGAAATGCAACTGACACCTACGGCAGTGAAGCCTGTTAAATGTGATGCGACATCTGGTGAATATACTTTCGATAAGTCTCAGCCGCTCGTTGCGATGGCGGGCATAGGTAATCCAGCGCGTTTCTTTGAATCGTTGCGCGCACAAGGCTATCAACTGGCCTTCTGCCATGGTTTTGATGACCATCAGGCCTACGATAAAACCCAGTTAGGTGATTTAGCCCAAGGCTTGCCACTGTTGATGACTGAAAAAGATGCGGTTAAATGTCGCGATTTTGCACAAGAAAACTGGTGGTATTTGGCGGTCGATGCCAAGCTATCCCCACAATTTGATGAACAGCTGCTCGCACGTCTTCGTGAAGTGGCTGCAGCTAAACAAGGAAACTTCCATGGCATTCGATAAAAAATTGTTAGATATAGTGGCTTGCCCTGTGTGTAAGGGTAAACTTGAGTACGATAAAACGACGCAGCAGTTGATTTGTAAGGCAGATAAGCTTGCTTATCCGATCACTGAAGGTATCCCTGTGTTATTGGAAAATCGTGCTGTGCCACTGACCGAATCAGTCTAGTGTGATGTGAATGCGCGTATTGTCTCATACGCGCATGCTTGCTTTTTATTCTGCTTATTATCGTTTTAGCTATTTTTAGCCGATTTCAGTTTTTTGTATTAGCAACTGTGCATGTTTCTTCATTACTTTGAGTTTAGTTAATAGCTCATAAATTTTTGTTTATCAGCATTGGTTGCACCCTCTTGGCACTCACCGCGGATTTCTCCTCGACCGGGCTCGATAATTCGGCTTAATTCAATATAACCTTCGCGGCAATAACCCGTCATTTCAAGGGTTTTGATTAAACCTAAATCAACCTGTCTCCCCCAAATTTCTAATGAGTCCTGTAGATCTTGCATCGCGCGACGTTGCTCACGGGGATCTTGCATATTACGTATGCGTGCCTCGTGTGGAAAAGGGCGCTCTGTATCATTCATTGTCGACTTTTCATCGACCAGACGCGCTTTGTAGCTGAAGAGTTTAAGGCCATCGCTTTTAATATCTGTCGTCAACTTATCCCGTAATTTTCCGGCGAGTTCACTCGGGTCAATTGGCGCACTGCTGCAGGCGATGAGCGAGAAACAACTTAAGATGGCAAGGCTGAGATATCGAAACGGCATAATCAAATTTAACTCTTAGTTATTAACTGACAGAAGAATACCTTAATATGGCCCTAAAGTTCATGGATTTATGGCATTCTCATAGGCCGAGTACGCGCCGATAGGTGTAATGGATTAAGGATGGGCGAGTAATGTGGGCGTTTTGGTCGAATAAATGGGCGCAAATCGAATGGGATATGAGCCTGACTCAAGGTATATGCCTTATGTTCTTGGCGTTATGGATCTACGCCATATGGCCAAAAGAAGAGTTAGTGCAGCTCCGGCGGGATAAACATCTCCAATTACGTTTGTTGCTGACGTTGGTGGGGATCAATGCGCTGTGGTCGCTAAATGCCAGTATTCAAACAGGGTTGCATCTGCATTTTCTGGGAGTTGTCACTTGTATGCTGATGTTCGGCTGGCGTCTTGCGACCCTAGTGTTGCTGTTGCCGAGCGCTTTTTTTAGTCTTTTTGTATTAAAGCAGCCCGCTGATTTTGGTGCTTTTAGTCTGTTTGCTATGGCTGTGCCGCTGTTTCTGTGTTTTATCCTATACAGTCGCAGTTACCATTTATTTCCTAAACATATTTTTGTATTCATCTTCGTCGGTGGTTTTATCAATGCTGGCCTCTCAACTGTGTTTCATCAATTGAGTTGGGCTATATGGTTGTGGTCTGCAGCGGATTACGATTGGAATGTGTTAGTGGACGACTACCTGATGCTCATCCCTTTGCTGGCATTCCCTGAGGCATTGCTTAATGGCATGGCAGTGACGCTATTGGTGGTGTATCAGCCCCAGTGGTTATTTGATTATTCTGACCGTGAATATTTGTGGCGTAAGTAAATGTGATAAAAGAATGTGGTAAAACAACGCAATAAAAGAACTGCGCCCGAAACCTTGTCATTCCAACGTAAAGCTCCTTTGTAAGGAGCCCATTGAACAGACGATTGAAAAGGTTACTGGACGCTCTTATTTGTATATTTGCGCTGACCGTTGCGCCGTGATTTAGGCGAAGCGTTGGTCTAAGTAGTTAATGATTTCTTTTGATTCATATAACCACTGTACTTGACCGTTTTCTTCAATCCGCAGACAAGGCACTTGCTGTTTGCCGCCTTGAGCGATGAGTTCATCTTTATGCGGCGCTTTTTTAGCGTCGTGGGTCACTATGTTGAGTCCTTGGCGACGCATTGCACGGCGGACTTTTACACAAAATGGGCATGCAGGATATTGATACAGGGCTAATGCTTGAGTTTGAGCATCAATTTTTTGTTGCTCAGCCAGTGGACGTTGGCGCTTCTTAGGGCTAAATACGAAGTTTAAAAACAGAATAATCCTGCCTAAAATCCAGCGAATGATAAACATGTTATTGACCTTAATGATAATTTTTGTGGAAGAACATTTGTGCGTTATGGCGCCACAGAAAGTGTGCGGCGAGTCTGAGAGCCAGTCGTTTAAAAACTGTGATCTCAGTTGTATAAAGGTCGCAGAGTGTAACCTATGGCACCAAGCACGGCCAACATTTTAGAGTGAATTAACAGATAGATGATTTGATTGTAGAAGAATGGTTTTTTGATTGGTTATGACGCTTAGCCATAAGGTAAAAGCCCGCTAAAGTCGAACTTTAGCGGGCTTAGTTTTATATAAAAAGCAGTTAATTGGCTAAGTTATTGAGCATCAATGGTAAGGCTCACTTGGGCTGCATTCTGGGTTAAACTCACTCGGCTTTCGAGCAAGAAGATCCGCTCTGGGGCTATTTCTTTCACGTCCACAAGGTAAGCTTTAACGGCTTTGGCTCTTTCTTGGGCCAAATTACCCAACATGCCATCGTTAACATTCTGCGCTTTTACCGACAGATTATATAAAGCGATATGCCAGCGGGTGGTGATTTCGTCATCGGAAAGCTGCGCGTTTTTGGCCTCTGCGATAACAGTGTCTTTGATTTGGGCAGGATCGGCTTTAACTTCTTGTTCATAAAGCTTTACTAGCGCATCGGCAAGCGGCCCTTGGGTCGGGAATTGGCTCGGACTTAAATCATCAGGTAACGCACTAAATTCAATATTGGCTAATTTAGCCAATTTACGCTTCATGATGCGCTCAGCAATGGCTTGGCTGTCATTGATGGCATCGACTTCCCCTTCAACGCTGAGCTTGAGCATAGGTCTGTCGAGTAAGGCGCTAGCGAGTTTGTCTAAACTTTTTTGCTCATCTTCACTTAGGCTGAATTTGCCTGCGGCAAAGCTGATCTTATCTAAGGTTTCGTCAGAACCTATTAGTCCTGCTAAGAAAGTGAAGGGCGCAGTGACGGCTTTAGTGATCACATTGGTAATCGCCGTCATTATGATGCTGCCGACACTAAAGCTGGGTGAGTCTAAATCGCCTGAGACCTCCATACCTAAATCAATCACGCCGTTACGGTCCTGCAGCAGGGCAATCGCGAGCGTGATGGGTAAGCTAGTGGCAAGGTCACTGTCACTGGGTTTACCAAGTTTCAGTTGGTCTATGACCAGATGGTTACTGCCCTTGAGCTTGTTCTTATCGAGTTGATAGTTCAGCGATAGTGATAGCTGCCCTTTATCTATGTAGTAACCCGCATAGGTGCCTGAGTAAGGATTGACTGAGGTTAACTCAACGCTCTTAAAGACTAAGTCGAGATCTAAATATGGCATATCTAGCAAAGGGTTAATATCGCCTTTTAGAGTTACAGGCGCATACTTGTCTATCTTACCTTTGATATCAACCGAGGCCTTAGTCCCTGGCGTGGACGACAGGTGAGTGATATTGCCTTCAAGCAGCTCAATTCCCGAAGCAAAATTCGGAGTCAGTGAGTTATCGGCAAAGTAAGCCGAGCCTTGGCTAAAGCTAATTTTTTGAATATCGAGGCTTAACTCAGGCGTTGTCTTGCTTGCCGTTTGCAGCTCGGTTTGCTTAGCACTGGCTGTGGTTGTGTTTTTAGTTGTCTTGCTCTTTGCAGCCGGAGCCTCAACGATAAGATCGCTGATATTAGTGGTTCTATCTTTGGCTATCACCACTTTGGCGTAGGGTTGATTAAAGGCTAAGTGATCAATTTTGATTTGATTTTTCTGTTGGTCAAAATCCAGTTGATTGATATTCATCTTTTGCCATTTGACCAGCGGAGCATTACGCAATTTGTCATGAATAGCTAAATCATCGAGCTCAACACTACCACCGTAAATGGCTTTGCCTTTAGCATCGGCGGTCAGCTTGCCTGCTGAGCTTAATAGACCGCTCTTGAGCTGGATATTTACGTAGGGCGCTAAATAGGGCTGAAATTGGGTTAATGCTAGCTTATCGAGTTGGATATTGGCATCTATGGTTTCGCCCGTCACATCGACTTGGCCTTGAGAGCTCAAAGTACCTTGATCATTGAGGCTGAGTTGTAGCTCATATTCAATCGGAGCGGTTAAGGTACTCGTTATGACCTTAGTTGAAAAATTAAGCGGATACACTCGCCATTGCTGCGGCGTTGCCGTTAGCTTTTGTTCCGATAGATTAAGGTCATAGTTTTCAATATTGAGCGCATCAAGTTGCACTAACCAAGTGTCTTTTGAAGGTGTCTTAGGCGCTTGCTTGACTGGCTGTTGAGGATTTATCTCTGAAGCGATGTCTGCAGCGGTTTCTTTAGTGGCATCAGCTGTAATGTTTGCGGCGGACTCAGTATTTTTCTCCGTTTTATTGTTCTCGCTGGCCGTGGCTAATTCGCTTTCTGTTGGTTTGTCTGCGCTATCGCTTGCATCAGTGGCAGTCTCTGCTAGTTGACGTTTTTCTTCGACTTGCGCAACTTGTACGCGTTCTAGCGATTTAGCATCGGTTGGTTTAGCAACCGGCTGCGTAGTCGTTGTGGAGGCGCTTAACGATTTAGGCATGAATAAGCCAACAAGATCGAGCCCGTCTTGGTTCAAAATGGCACTCATTGTTAGGCCATCGCTGTGGAGTTTGTTGATATGCACTTTCTGCTGCTTCAAGTTGGCTGAAATGCCGTCGAGGGCAAACATGGGGAGCTTGACCACTGAGCGATCTTTGTCGTTAACGTTAAGTTTTTCAACAATAAACTGGCCATTGTTGCTGATGACTTGTAACTCGCCATTCTCGGCAAGATCCACTTGATACTGAGTTTTAATACTGAGCTCGCCATCCGTGAGGACGGGATTAAATTGATCGTCGATAAATCGCCATAGTGGTGTCAGTTTCAGTTTGGCGACTTGGATGTCACCCGCAACTTTTAGCGGGAACAATTGGAATTGCCCCTGCAAACTGATTTCACCAGCATGATCATCACTGAGTTGTATCGCATAGTGATTGTGCTTGATAGGCACAATGGGTGAGTCAGACGTTGATTGGGCGTTTGGTGTCGTATTATCAACTTTGTTTACTTTTATGGCTGGTGTTATCGATGCCGATGATGCCGCCATCAAATATTCAGTATCAAGGGAACTGAGTTTTAGATTGATATTGGGGTAGTTCACTTGAGCATGGGTAATTTTGTCATCGAAGTTAAATTGTCCCGCATCCAACACAAATTGGCTGAGCAGGACACGAATGGGTGAGCTGGCTTCTGTGGGAACTGTTTCTGTGCTCGTGGATGAATGCCCGTTCAGGGTCTGCAGAATATCGTCGAAGTTGAATCCAGCTTTCCCTTTTTTCTCCACGCGAATGATATGTGCGTAGGGCGCTTGTATGTGTATGTTTTCGATAACGGCGGCGCGATTAAAAACAGATCGCCAAAAGTGTATTTCGAATTGGACTTGTGCAATACCAGCAAAAGGTTTGTCGTCTTTTTCTTTAATGGCCAGTTGGTCGATTTCGACTCTGAAATTAAAGGGGTTAATGCGTATATCACCGAGGGTGACGGGACGACCGAGCAGAGTTGAGAGTTTTTCTGGTGCCAGCGTGGTTATCGCATAGGGGAGGATTAAACCTAATGTGCAGACATAGCTAAGGTAGACTGCTGTTAGGTAAATAATCACTCGCAGGTATCTTGGGAGGGCAAAAAAAGAGTGTCTGAATTGCGATAACTGGGTCAGCATTAATATCAAGGCTCCAATGCATAAGACAGGGAAAAACTTCCATAAGTACGGACATTCTAGCGAATAATGCTAATGTTTCCAGAAATTATTTATATTTTTACCAATGAAATCTTGGTATTACACAGACAATAACGTCTTCTGATCTAAGACATTCCTGAGTGGTAACCTATCATCTACATTGATAACTACATGTGTTTCAGCCTATGGCTAATGTTTTGAGTCGTCAATACTCGCTATGTTGGACGCCATTATTGCAGCGATTTAAATAACTAATCGCTGCAATAATGGCGCCTTGTGGATCTTTTATCCAACAAAAACGGCCTACTTCGGGTATATCTTCAGGACCAAACAGAATATCCCCGCCAAGTTTTTTTGCGCTGATAGCGACTTGATCGACATCGTTAACGGTAATGTAGCCAGTCCAATGTGAGGGAAGCATTGGGAGCAAACTATCGGTGATCCCCCCAATGCTGACGCCCTGATTTTCAATAATATGATAATTGCCGTGGGGCATTTTGACGGTTTTAAAGTGCCAGCCAAAAATCTCAGCATAGAAGTGCATAGCTTCTTCGGTATTATTGGTTGTCAATTCATGCCAACTTAACGCCCCTGCAGTGTTAAAAGCCGATTCCATAAGCGCATCCTTTATTCTATTTTGGGTAAATTTTGTGTATTGAGCCGAGGTTAACTGTCAGTGTTCAGTACCGTCTGTATTTTGAGCCATATTTTTTGTACGTTATCTTGATTGAGTGTAGTTGAGGCAAGTTGATAATTCACAGACGGTAAATTAAAATTTTTGCGTTTTTTAGGTCGGCAAACATTAAATTAACTTAATGTTCTACAAGGAGATTCACTTTATTTGGTGCTGGCTAATCAGCTTCTTGTGGCTCAGTGGCGCTGCGGCTTAGTTGATGGGCTTCATCTTGCCCCTCGCGCCAAGACTTAGCACTGAAAACAGATTTTAAAACGGGTTTGTTTACTGTGGTTTGAGTGTTAGACCTGACTCCCGTTAACTTGTTAATATAGGCGAGTTTTGCATCTTATCGATGCCACCTTAGGGGATATGAGATTGAATAAGAGTTTAGTGACGAATTTATTGGCGGCTGCTTTGGTCGTTGTGGGTTACCTGATGAATTCGGCAATTGTCCTGAATGTCGGATTATTTGCTTTATCGGGTGCAATTACCAACTGGGTTGCAGTTTATATGTTGTTTGAGAAAGTCCCCGGACTCTATGGTTCGGGAGTTGTGCCTTCTCGTTTTGAAGAGTTTAAGGCGGGTATTGCTCATTTGATGATGAAACAGTTTTTTACCACTGAAAATATCGACCGATTCCTATCTGAAAAAGAAGGGCTGAGTAAAATAGACTTGGCGCCAGTGATTGAAAAGGTTGATTTAGCGCCTTCTTTTGATGCGTTAATTAGCACAGTCGCCCAATCTTCCTTTGGCGGCATGTTGTCTATGTTTGGTGGCACAGATGCCTTATTGCCGTTAAAAGAGCCGTTTATTGTGAAGATGAAAGCTTCTTTAGTTGAAATGGCACAAAGCGATGCATTTCACGAGTTGCTGAAACAAGAAATTGAACAGCCAAATGTGATGGCCGATCTGCAAACTAAAATTGCTAACATAGTGGAGCAAAGATTAAACGAGTTAACACCGCAAATGGTGAAACAAATCGTTCAGGACATGATCCAAACGCACTTAGGTTGGTTAGTGATTTGGGGCGGCGTGTTTGGCGGTCTGATTGGACTTGCCGCAGCCTTAATCCAAGGTTAACCTGAGTTAAAGCCGCGAATAGAATGGGAGCTTTGGCTCCCATTTTTAATGACGCATTTTATGTCCATCATTTTGTGTCCTGATTAAATAGCAAGGAAGTCTATGAACCGTCACCACAGTATCAATTATTTGGAAATCCCAAGTCGCGACATTGCGAGTTCTAAGGCTTTTTTTAGCCAAGTTTTTGGATGGACCTATGTCGATTATGGCCCTGAATACAGTTGCTTTATGGATGTCGGCATTACTGGGGGATTCTATCAAGCCGATGTGAATTTCACCCTCGCAAAAGGTTGCCCGCTGATTGTGATCTACAGCCAGAACTTAGAATTGACTCTGACGGCTGTCGTAACAGCTGGTGGCATTATCACAGCTGACATCTTTAGTTTTCCGGGAGGCCGTCGATTCCATTTTGTTGAACCTTGTGGCAATGAATATGCCGTCTGGTCAGAATGATCCTAATGTCACTCCTTGTATTCGAAATTGTTGTTTAGATCAGCAAGATATTTGTTTAGGTTGTTTCAGGCATCTTGATGAAATTTTAGCGTGGCGCGTTATGTCGGAAGTGGAGCGGCAAGCTTGTTTTATTAGGATGGAGGAGCGTAAGGGGGAGTATCTGGCTAAGTTCAATGACGTGGTTAGTAGAAGACAGGATGGAGTATGATTAGCCGTCAGAATTGCTTACGATAATTGATTTTTAAGCTTTAAGTGGATAATCGAACGGCGAAATACGCATTAACGTATTTCGCCGTTGGCATTTTGAAACACCCTTGGCATTTGAAGCAGGAGTTACACTGGATCTACCACTATGTGCTCAAGTTCGATGGCGGCAACGGTATGGAGCGCATCCATAGTCGCGCCAACTAAGCTGATTTTTCCTTGAGATGACTCAATTAAAACCGCACGGCTGATATCGCTAAACTCACGATTGTGGCGTGCAAGGTTTGATAAGGCCATCTGCATAGGCAGCATAGAAGGATTGAATGCCGCATTTTCTGCGTAGCGACCACAATAGGTTGCACCATCGTGAGTTTCTAATACCACAGCGGCATAACTTTGGGTGTAAGGTGCATAGCTTAAACCTGCATGATCTAAGCCTTCTATGATCATAGGATCGGCACTATCTAGTGCAAATTCAGTTTGTTGCTTGGCCATTAAGGGCGAAGTGACATTTAAGTCTTTTGGCCCAAAAGCATAGGGTAAATAATAGGCCAGAGGATGGCTTTCCTGTGCGGGTAGATGAATGCTGATCTTGCTCCCTTCAACCAGTTCATTCATAAACTGACGACAATGACCGCAAGGACTGGCATTAACTATGATATCAATAATTTGGCTTTCACCACTGAGCCATGCGTGGCTGATAGCGCTTTGTTCTGCATGGACAGAATGAAATAACGCTTCACCGGGTAATTCTAAGTTGGCACCCATGTAGATATCGCCACTTTTACCTTTGGCTATCGCGCCGACATAAAACTCACTGATAGGCGGTTTGGCCAATGCCGCTGCTATCGGCAGTAATGCTAATAACACTTCTGCTTCGGTCATTTTGCTTGCACTTGTTAGCGTAGCAAGTTGCTGCGCATCAATGTGTCCAGCAAAATTCTGGTGCAACATTGGGATAAGTGCATCGGCTAACGGCGTTGGCAGTTGGGTTATGCTACGAATGAATCTATCTTGCATTTCCCTATTCCTTATTTGTTAAGTTCATGGAAGAACATTCTAGTAATTTTGTTACAGCATAAATGCGAGTTAGCTCGCGTTTATACGCTGTCAATGTCAGTGCTATCGAGAGTGATAAACTTATGTTACTCACGTATAGAGTGAGACTATTGGTGCACAAAAATAAGCTTAAGACTATAAAACAAAAGACTTAAGCTTGAATTTACACAACTTAAAGTTCACGCAAATAATGACAAAGGGCAGCAAGTAGCTTTTGCTTAGTCTCATCCGCTTGTGTTTCTTGTAGCAAATTTTCTAATTTAAGTACGTAGTCTTGATCGGCTAAGCGACTTTGACAGAATTCACGCCAGCGCTGCGACTCTGTATCATCGAGTAGTTCAGGGTAATTACGGGCGCGGTAACGAAACAGCATCTCAGGAATACGTGGATCATCAAACTGCAAATCTAACGCCGCTAGATTTTGCGGTAGGGTATGACGGATGATTTCCATTTTTGCTTTATCAGCTTGGCTAAAGAACCCACCAGAATACAGCATCAAATCGGGATCTGTGGTCGCTCTGCTGTCATCGTGCTCAAATAATAGCGCCAGTTTTTCGCGTAATTCTGGGTGACGTTTTAGGCGTTTATACTGCTCTCTGGCAAATTCTTTATCTATGCCTAAACGAGCGGCATGCTCATCACTGAGGATTTTTGCCGAGGTGATAAAAGGGCACTTATTAAGATGAATTTGTTTTACTGCGATAGGTAATTCATCTTCGGCAAGATCAGCCCTTGACGTATACATGCGCGTTTTAATTTGCTCGACATCTAGCTCGAATAGCGGCGTTAAATCCATGGCTAAATTAACGCAAATAACGGCATTTTTGTTAGTAGGATGGTGCGCTACGGGTGAGATCAACGTTGCACAACCATTGCGCGCACTAATTTTAGAGCTCACATGGACCAAAGGCTGCATATTGAGCACATCGATTTGATCGCTAACCGCTTGCTTACGGCGCAGGTCAAAATAGTACTGATATAACTTAGGCTGTTTCTCGCGAATGAGTTTTGCCATAGCGATGGTCGCATACACATCAGACATAGCATCATGGGCTTTCTCATGGCTTAAACCATTCGCTTGGGTCAGATGTTCTAGCTTAAAACTCGGAGAGCCATCTTCCTTTGTCGGCCAGTTAATACCTTCGGGCCTAAATGCATAACAAGCGCGCACTAAATCAATGATATCCCAACGAGAGTTGCCATTTTGCCATTCACGGGCATAGGGATCGATAAAGTTCCGATAAAAGCCATAACGGGTCACTTCATCGTCAAAACGCAGTGAGTTATAACCTGCAACACAAGTGTTTGGTTGGCTAAATAGCGCTTGAATTCGTCCCATAAACTCAGTTTCAGGGATGCCTTTTAAATTAGCTAACTGTGGAGTGATCCCTGTGATTAATATTGCTTCCGGAGACGGCAAATAATCAGTGGCTTGCTTACAATAGAATGTCTCAGGCTCGCCGATGATATTGAGATCTAAATCCGTGCGAATACCAGCAAATTGCGAGGGTCTGTCTTTCGCTGGGTTCGCTCCAAATGTTTCGTAGTCGTGCCAAAAAATCGACCCTGCTTTATCGTCTTTCATCTTCATTTATTTTCGTTCTCTAAAGCATGTAACTTCATGTTATCAGTAGTTAAATTGCTTTAATTGGATTCGTTGTCATTCACATCAATTTAGTATGCAGCTCTTCGATGTGAGTACATAATCTGTATATATTGGGTTCTGCGTCAGATTAGCTAAAATCACATGTACACAGGGTAATTAAAATGTCTTTATCTGACAATTGGTTACGTGCAATAAACGGCAATCCATATTTAGAGAAACCAGAGCTTGCAGACCGCGACGGCTTAAGCGTTCGTATTACCCCTGCAGGGACTATAACATGGCAGTATCGATTTAGGATTGATAATCAACATGGACGCTTAACCCTTGGTCGTTATCCTGATTTGAAACTAGCTGACGCAAGGAAACTGATCTCTGAGTTACGGAACTCAGTGGCAAATAATATAGATCCACGTGTGTTTTGGAAACAGTGCAACACATTTGTGGGCCAGACAACACTGAGGGATTGCTGTGAACAGTTTTTATCGGCGCGAAGTGCAGCACTTAAGCCGGGCACTGTTGCTACGTACCAATCCTGCTTTAGAGCACATCTCTATGATGCCTTTGCTGATCGTAAAGTCGAAAGTATCACACTCGGCGAGTGGATAGATTTTTTCGATAAAAAGGCAATTCATAGTCGAGTCACCGCAGGCGCGATACTCAAACAGTTAAAGACGGTACTTAGCTGGTCCGTTCGCCGGCAAATGATATCGCTTGTTGATGTCCTTCAATTACGAGTCAGTGATGTGGGTTCTGCGCCCGAAGTCGGTTCGCGAGTACTCACCATTCTAGAGTGTGGCAAAATCATCCGTGAGCTTGATAAATGCCGCGCGACCAAAGCCGTAACCAATGCCATCAAGGCATGTTTACTAACAGGGGCGCGGATATCAGAAATATTAAAATCCAAACGGGCTGATTTTGATCTTGAGTCGATGGTCTGGACCTTCCCGATAAATAATAGCAAAACTAATTTGCCAATCCGAAGGCCAATCAGTCCCGCCTTACTCGAACATATTGCAAGAACAGTGGAACCTCTATAACTCACTATGGAGTTTTCCCGCAGCAAACGATCTTAAGCGCCCAGGCAACATCGCTTCAGAAAATAAGCTGATCCGCGAGATCAAACTAAGACTAGAAATCCCTGACTGACGTATTCAGGATTTTAGACGCACATTATCGACCAGAATGTTAGAAGCTGGGGTGTTGCCCCAGGTGACAGAGAAGATGTTAGGCTATCTATTAGGCGGGGTGATGGCGGTGTACAACAAACATGATTGGTTAGATGATCAAGCTGAGGCCTATGAAAAATGGACAAATAAGCTGAGATTGGAAGCTCTGGGTGATAGCAAAATAGTCGTGTTAGAAAGAAGGGGTTAGGCATGTTTGTCGCTGACAGCAGAAAATGGTGAGCTTATTCAGTATGTAAATCAGTTGCGTTGCAGTGCAGCAGAAACACCTCTTTGTAATTAGGTGCATTGGAGCTCAATTCGGCACAAGGTAAACTGTTATCTATTCAATATCAGCTTTATTTATGGTTTAGTCATTTCAACTCAATTAATCATACACTTGGCACAGTGTTCGGATTAACGTTAAGCAAGGACGTCATGGAACTAAAATTTTTAATCACGCGGGAACAATTAATCACAATCGCGGAAAGAATAGATTCAGCACGCATTGCAAACCATGCGCGATTAGCTAAGCGGATGCATGCCTTTATCGTGCGTGCATTACTCCTATGGATCCCGTTATTATCCCCGTTGCTATTGTTTTATTTTTTCGCAGAAAGTCACACCCCAGAGACATATATCGCAATCGCAATATGTGCAATTGCTTACCTTATTGTGTGGCAATTAGTATTAAAAAACATCGCCGAAAATCAAGCTAACAAATTTGCAGGCAAGATAACCACTCTGGATCGAACGATTGAAAACACAACCTTACAGAGCCTTGCGAGCCTAGAAGGGTGCCATACAGTGACCGCCACAGCCTCGACGCTAACGTTTGTGCCCCCTAGCGGTAAATCCATCACCATACCGTGGAAAAAGTTTTGTGCTTTCAAGCAAGACGATGATTTTTATTATCTTACCATCTGTAATCTGATGATGTTTAAAGCCACTTATTTAATAGCCAAAAACGGTGACACAACAGAAACCGCAGGCTATCAAGCAGGTTTAGAGTACATAACGTCTCGGCTGCAGCCCGATAAAATGGGACGGTAAAACATCAAAATATCGCATGAATGATTCAATCAGTTCACTATTGCCACTAACGCGATTGTTGTTGAACATCCAGCGAAGCGAGCCTTTGTTAAAAGTCACATTTGAACTAACCTTAAAAATGATGAACTGATCGCTACAGCCTTCTTTTAGGGGCTGCTAGATGCAGTTTTTCAGCTCATTAAAACGCTATGTTATCAATGACGATGTATAGCTTTGTTAGTTAACTAAAAAGGACTTTTGTTATGAGCACGTTTAACACTTCTGCCTCAAATAGTGATCCAATATTCCCCTCAACATTTCCTGTCATGATCAGATCCAATCAATTTCCACAATGCTTATTGAGAATGTCTGGACAGGATTCACCACAGTTCAATGGTAATGGCTTTGGTACCGTTAATTGTCAGGCAGACCAAAATGATCCAGATAAAAACCCATGGGAAATTTTTAACGCTATTCGTAACGGCGATGGCACAGTCTCCTTTGAGTCTATGGCGTTTCCGAGTAACTATTTACGAATGGCGGGTGAAGCTTCGCCAGTTTTTAATGGGAATGGATTTGGAACCGTTAACTGCCAAGCATCGATTGGTCCTTGGGAAAAGTTCAATGTTGCAGTGCTTAGCGACAGCGCCAGTGGGGTCTTAACCTCCATAGCGTCAAATGCGTTTCCAAGTAACTATCTTCGTATGGCCGGAGAGCAATCGCCCTCGTTTACTGCTGCAGGGTTTGGCACCGTAAATTGCCAAGCTTCTGTCGGACCTTATGAGCAATTTCATCTAGGTGCAGTCCTTAAAGAGTCAGTTGAGACTCTTGGACAGTGGTTCCCAGACTCACAGCCTACACCTGCTCAGATAGAGAAGCTTGTGGCAGCCATTATCACAGGCCAACAGCCAAGTAATGTCGAAATGCAAGCGGCCACTGAAATGCAAAGTTTTTTAACGTTAACTGAGAACGAAAGTGTAGCAATAGAAGCAATTGATTTAGAGGCAATTTCACCTTGCACTAAATCAATCGCAACATTCTGTATTGATGTGTTATTGCTTGCTCTGCAACTTGCAAGCATACGCATTATGCGAACTGACAGCATGGTAAAAGCGGCAGTACAGGCGCTGGGGGCTGAAGCTGTAGGCTTGGAGAAACTGATCACTGGTATAAGCAGTGCTTCTACCACGTTAAAAAAGGCGACATTGATATTTCAGTTCATCTCACAACTATTCAAATAGGATTTATTAAAGGCGTCATTAAAACAATCGTCAGTGGCCTAAGCTGGTTTGGAGCCATAGTCGCGGTGGTATCATTCATCGCTACAGTCGTCGCATGGATATCAACCGATGGTGTCTTGTTAATTGCCCAAATAGTACTGGTCGGCACAGGACTCGCTGCTATCATCGCTGATGCTGTAGCAGTAGGCACTAACTGCGGTAGTAAAGGCTGTAATGTCGAAGGCGATGAGTTTATGGCCTAATAGTCAATCGATAAAGGTCTAAAAATAAAGCCCCAAAAATGGGGCTTTATCTTAAGGCTTAAAAATTAATTCAAGCAGCTACTTGCTGTTTTTCATCCCACTTATCGAGCGACGCTTTTAAGTAATGGCGGCCATTATGGATAGGAGCAGGGAAACCGTCGTTTCTTCGCCACTTCCAAAGCGTTGCTGATGAGCTAATCCGGTAGCGTGTCATGACTTCCTTAGTGGTAAGAAAGAGCGGCACTTGCATTTGCTGATCCACGGTCGGTTGGGTCGAAATCATCATTTACCTTCCTTTGCCAATTCCTCGGTGAGTCGTTTTAAAAATTGTTGGCAGCTGCCGGCTTGTTTGCGGGGCAGGGTATACCACTGGCGCAAAGTGTCTTTGATGACTGCAGATTGCTTCATGCCGATTCTCCTTGGTGCTGTTAAACGCCGTGAAGGTGAGAGCAGGGCGCAGTGATAACAGTCGCTGTTTAAAGGCTTCGGCCTTAGCATTGTGCTGCGCAATGTCAGCTTACTTTTGTGAATGGCCCGCCGCGTTGCAATAAAACGCCTCGCCGATGCAGATCACCGCTTCAATGTCCGTCGTATGAGCGTTTTGTTCCCTTACGATGTAGGGCCGGTGAGCATTCGCACTGCGCAATATTGGAGTGAAACGATTCGGTTTAAGGCATTTACCTCCCACACACACTTAATCACACTGGGGTTTGATGATGTGGCGCCCGAGATTATGCGCCAATCGACCACTGAGACGGACGAGCCAATGTTAGTGGGGTGGTTATGACAATGACAATAACAAATAGCACAACTGGGTTATGGACTTCACGCAGGAGGATTTATGGCTAGTCGCGCCGCGGATTTACTGAAAGTAGGGCGCCGTTTACGGGGCATGACCCAAGACGAAGTGGCTGAGATTTACGGCATCAGTCGCAGCACTTATCAACGTTGGGAAAATGGCCGCACTAATGCGCCCTATGACGATGTGACATCGATATGCATTGATGTGTTTAAGCTTTCGGTTAAGAAGATAAATGAGGTAGCTAATGGCCTTTAGCGATGACCCCGAGTAGAGGATGAACATTAAGGCGTTACGGTTAGGGTTATATCGCTGGGGCTGTTATTGGGTGTACCAAGAATTGGGCAAGGTTTTTTCAAACCGCTGCGCCAGCGACCGTTTAGGCGAAGCCTTGGGCGGTGGCAACTTAAAGCATGAACTCAACGTGCCTGCCCACGTCGCCCATTTTGACCACCTCGTTGAACAGTTATCGATTAACTGCAAACGTGCTATTCGCGCCCATTACTTGTGTAAAGAGCAGTGGGCTTTAATGGGATTTGACCGCAAAAAGTCTTATATCTTCTGGCTAAGATAAAGCCGAAATGGCACTGCTAGATAGGATGAATTAGAAGGAACGCCCTCTTACGAGGGCTGGCGGGTTAGCCGGTTGTCCACCAAGACTGCTAACCCGTTGACTGGATTTTATCAAAGGTTCGGACAGATACCTATGCGAAATCATTAGCCATCAAATGATGCGCTGAGCTTAGGTGTGATCTCTATATTGATCACAATGAAACTAGGCTTTTACAAATCATTGTTTTGGTATCAGTTTTCATTGGCTGAGTTCGGTACGATACCCACCGTCGCAATCCTCGATCCCACCATCTCACGAACATGCAATATTACTTCCCCAAAATCTTTACTTGCACCTAAGGTCGGCTCGTCAGTCAAGCTCTGACGTAGCACTTCATCTAATGACAAATTATCATTAGCAGAGAGTTCAATACCGTAGGAGTGCTTTAAATCTGCTACTTTGGTGTAGCCTTTCAACTTCAATTCACTCGTAGGTAATTCATAATGATTGGCTTCTGCAACACCAGAGCAAACCAGATCAACAAACTCACGCACATCGGGTTTCATCACAATAAATAAATGATCGCCAGCATACAGGAGGGTTGATCCCCTAGGTGGAATTACATTGTTTCCTCTGGTTATCATCGCCACTACTGTACCGTCAGGTAAAGCCATTTGGGATAAACGGCGACCAGAAGCGCGTGAGGTATCGCCCAATTGATACTCGACAATGTCAGCATCCACATCGCCTAAAGCAGTAATTTCCAGTGTCGCTGCAGGTGTCGCAGGAGGCGGTTCCGTAAGTCCTAAAGCGCGTGCAACCCAGGGTAATGTTGACCCCTGTATTGTCGCTGAAATTAACACGACGAAAAACACTACGCTAAAAATAAGACTGGCACCAGGCAGACCATAAATCAGCGGATATATAGCCAGAATAATAGGCACCGAACCACGTAACCCAACCCAGGATACTAGGGTAATTTCACGCGCATTAAAGCCAAAAATCTTCAGTACAGGGATTACCGACAAGGGGCGCGCGATTAAGGTCAGGACGATTGCAATCATCAGTCCTTCCTGCCAGACATCCAGCAAAGACGAAGGATTAATCAGCAAGCCTAAAAAAACAAACATAACAATCTGGCCTAACCATGCCAAACCATCGTGAAATAAAAAGGTACTGCGCTGAAAAACAAAACGACTATTCCCTATCACCACACCAGCGATAAAAATAGCTAAAAAGCCGCTGCCGCCAAGATTAGCTGCTACGCCAAAGGACAGTAAACCAAATGCCGCGACCATCACAGGATATAATCCAGAGGTCGTCAGATGGATACGATTAATAATACGTACTGATAACCAGCCTGCCGCTAAACCCACTGCGGAGCCGATACCCATTTGCTGGATAAACAGCATCAATAATCCAGTCCCTGGTTCAAGCCCTTTGACCATGACCTCCAATAAGCCAACTGTTAAAAAAATTGCCATAGGATCGTTAGTCGCACTTTCAATTTCTAATGTGGCTTTAAGGCGTGGGTTGATATGAATACCTGCATTACGCAGTAATGAGAAAACGGCGGCGGCATCGGTTGAACCAACAATGGCACCAATCACTAAACCGTAAAGTAAGGAAACATCTAGAATATAAGCAGCTGCAGCACCAGTGATCATCGCAGTCACCAATACGCCTAAAGTCGCCAACACAGAAGCAGGCTTCCACACTTGCTTAATCGACGCGATGGGTGTTTGCAAACCACCATCAAACAAAATAATGGCTAAAGCTAAAGACCCAAGCGCGTGAGCAATTTGTGCATTATCAAAAACAATACCTCCAGGGCCATCCTCACCAGCTAACATGCCCACCATGAGAAAGAGCACCAGTACGGGTAAACCCAATCTCGCAGATAATTTACTGGATAAAATACCAAGAATAATCAAAATCGCGGCGAGGAGAATAATTTGATCGATCACAAACATAAATAGTTTCTCTTTAATTAATGTAGGGAAATTAAACCACTACAGAGCTTTCAATGACTGCGCCAGCTCTGAAAATATACTTCACTAAGCCTGATTGTCAGTTAGAAATCGTCAAATGCATGATGCATTTTGGTCTTGTAGTCAATGATTCTATTTATCCAAACACTACATGATTCATCTCACATTTCAACTTTGATAATTTCAAAAATCAAAATTTACGATTGGCACTCAATAATGATGTTTACCGTAGCAAGCTGGCCCTGCTGACTTGATTACGTCCATACTTTTTAGCTACGTATGATTGCTTATCTGCGGATTCGATAAGCGTTTGCCATTTCAAATGCCGATAAGGTTGAATACGCGCAACGTCAGTTAATGGTGACCGCTTGGAAACTAGAATAAATGTAAAGCTAGCACTGCGTTGACGATGAGTTATGTTCATCGCGCCTAAATGCTGAGTGTCCGGTAATAGACAAATAAATTTCTCACCACCATAGTGCGCAACCAAATCGTTCGGGCGGTGTATCGCTGTGCGTAGTGCTTTTGTGACGAGATATATACATTGATCATCACTACTGATGGTCACAAGGATCGCTGAAAAGTTTAATTCATTTAAATCAATTTTTTGCAACATTTACAAAATTTAACATTACACTCTTGGCGTGTTGGGCAAATTTAGCCAAATAGGAACGCCGTACCACACGGCGTTCTCTGACACTTTGCTCCTTAGAGAGGGAAGTAGAACGCAATCAGCAAGGCAAATACGCCGTACAATGAGCTTACTGCGACCAATGCACGCGCATCGACAACGCCTCGTCGAAATAGCTGCCACAGAAAAATAATAGCCAAAGCAGTAATGACTCCTGCCGCCATCAGTGGGCCATCAAAAAGCCATGGCGTAAAGAAGATACCCAACGCACTGGGAATCGTTGCCTGAATCATCATGGCACCAGAAATATTGGCCAATGCCAAGCGTTCCTTTCCTTGCCGTATCCATATAAGTGTGTTCATCATCTCGGGCAGCTCCGTCGCCACTGGACTCAGCAGCAATGCTACAAAGTGTGGTGACCATTGTAGCGCTGTGCCAATGGCCTCAAGTTGACCTACAAATATATGGGATGCAATGCCTATGACGATCAGGGACAACACGGCTTGCAGCGCCGCCCATTTTAACGATGGCTCCGTCACGGAAGGTTGAATTTTGAGAGGTTCAATCTCTTCTTCAGGCGCTGTGTCGCTCTCCTGAATTTCACGCCAGACATAGATTGCGTAGGCTACGAGAAACAAGACACCCAGCCACGGCTTGATGGCAAAGGCGATTAGGCCAAGTGCCACTTTCACTACAAACACTGCGAGAAAGGCGAGCTGGTCGTGACTCATACGGGCGTGATCGGCACGTACATGATACGTTTCCCGTTGAAGGCGGCGATGGTGGTAAATCAGTGCCAAGCCGACCACTGCATAGGCTAAGGTTGCGAGCACGAGCGGACCGCCCATGGCTGCGCCGACGCCAATGTCCTTTTGCTCTGGTGTTTTGCCGAAGACAACGGCAATGAAGGTCACCGCCGTTTCAGGTAGTGCTGTACCGAAGGCAGCAAGTACTGAACCCACTGCAGTCGCGCCAAGATTCAAACGGCGGCCGAACCATTCGATGCCGTTGACGAAGTATTCGCAGGCCAAATAAATGGTACCTGCCGAGAGGAAAAACAGAGTAAGAGTAAGGATCATGTGAGCAATCCGGCCGGGCGAGCAATAATCCAATGGCACGACAACACTGCTCGCCCGGCTGGGAAAGCGTATTGCGGCCAAAGGTCTCGCCTGGCTCTCCGCATTCGCAGAGGCTGACCACGCCATGAGGTGTTAGACCTCAATTTTGTTGACGTGGACTCCTTAGTGGGAGGCTAAGGATGGCTACTCCCCAATGACAATGGGGCATTTTACCGTTCTTGCAGGTAAATGTCGCCATTAGGTTTTAGTGTGCTCATAATTTCAAACTCTGTGTATTGTATTGATTTTGCGTTGTTATTTTGTTTTTCTGCTCAGAAGTTGAAAATAGTAGGTATACGGGAAACAATAACTTTGACAGATCTATTTTGTGATCCTTTGATCTTTGCTTTATGCGCCCTTTCTCTTAGCTTTGTTAGACTTATGGTAGTTGAGCTGCGAAATTATAGGCAGCATATGAAGAAATTTTCGATAATCGTATTCATACAAATTTTGGAATATTTCGTTTATCAGGAATGTTACAGGCATCAGTGGAAGAACCTAGGTGTGGCGGCTCGCAATCGAAATCCCTCGGGCTAGCTATCCATTGCTTCTGGCTCACAATAACTGCAAATGAAAAACGCCATACTTGTAACCCTGCCGCCCGTATTTAATCGCGTTGACTGGGTCTCCACTATCATTAGGTTGAAGCTGTGATTTGTTTAACAGTACTATCGCAACAACCTTTGTTAACTCAACAAACTGGACTGCAGAACATTATGAAAAATAACCAACCGGCTCAACCCTCACGCCGGACAATCCTGAAACAAACACTTGCTGTCTCGGCCCTTTCGGTGACTGGGCTGGCGGCCTTATCGGTGCCCTCTATCTCCTTTGCGGCATCCCTCAGTAAAGATGAACGTGATGGTATGACACCTGAGGCTGTGATTGAACATTTTAAGCAGGGCAATCTGCGCTTCCGGGAGAATCGCACGGCGAAACATGATTATTTGGCGCAGAAACGCAACAGTATCACGGGTCAGTATCCTGCTGCAGTGATCCTTAGCTGCATTGACTCACGTGCGCCAGCGGAAATTGTGCTGGATGCGGGGATCGGCGAAACGTTCAATTCCCGTGTTGCGGGTAATATCAGTAATCGCGATATATTGGGCAGTATGGAATTCGCCTGTGCTCTTGCTGGTGCGAAATTGGTGCTGGTTATGGGGCATACCCGCTGTGGTGCGATACGTGGCGCTATTGATAATGCAGAACTAGGTAACCTGACGGGCCTGCTGAATGAAATTAAACCTGCTATTGAAAAAACAGAGTACACCGGAGAGCGTAAAGGGAGTAATTACGATTTTGTCGATGCTGTGGCAAGGAAGAATGTTGAACTGACTATCGAGAATATCCGCAAAAACAGCCCGGTACTGAAACAGCTGGAAGACCAGAATAAAATTAAAATCGTTGGTAGTATGTATCACCTTACTGGCGGTAAGATTGAGTTTTTCGAGGTATAACTGCAACAGAAGTCCGTAGCCCAAAAGTCAGCCTTGCACTCTACTAAGAGATTATTAAATTTTATCTCTGATGCTAATGTATGTTTTGAGTATACCTAAAGCATACATCCAAATGAGACGGTTTTTCTGTCTCATTTGGATGTTATGTTTTCCTCATCTAAAGCCTAACGAGACATTTTTAATAACAATGGCCTTTTACGGTTATGCTCGGGTTTGAAGCAAAGATCAGGAGCTCGCTTTGCTGACGCAAACTCTGCGCGACAGAACACTATTGTGAACTGAACACTGCATTGAAATTAAGCACTACCAATAAAGCTGACCGTCATCTGTCTATCACTTAATGTGAGCTCAGTAAGATTTTATTGTCACTTAATCTGAGCCGAAGATTGCGCTAATTGCGAGCACAAGGGATTTCGATTGTGAGCCGTTACACCTAGGATTTGTTATCTACTTGCAGAGCTTATGAGCACTGATGGTTGGTCTGAGCTTAATTTAGAATTAGAACACTCTGCTAAAGTAATCAGAAGTATTGAGCCGGAAGTTCTTAAGCACTTGTCATACAAACCACTTTTTAATAGATAAACATAATTAGACAACATTTTTTTGCAATTAAAAATAGTATCGAATTTAGAAGTGATTTTGTTGTTTAGCAGCTGTGATATTGGAAGGTTCTTAAACGAAGTGTGTACATATATTTATTATAAATCAATGGTTAATCTTACATGGTTCCGTAGTCGTGCTAAAATATTGACCCAGCTTTATCATCTTTCATCTTCATTTATTTTCGTTCTCTAAAGAATTTAACATGATGTTATTGAAAGTTAAATAGCTTTACTGGGATTCGTTGTCATTCACATCAATTTAGTTTGCTACAACTTAGATGTGAGTACATATCTGTATATATTGGGTTCTGCGTCAGATTAGCTAAAATCACATGTACACAGAGTAATAAAAATGCCTTTATCTGACAATTAGTTACGTGCAATAAACGGCAAGCCATATTTAGGGAAACCAGAGCTTGCAGACCGCAACGGCTTAAGCGTTCGTATTACCCCTGCAGGGACTATAACATGGCAGTATCGATTTAGGATTGATAATCCATCAGGGTGTTTAACCTTTGGTCTCTACCCGGATTTAGGACTTGCTGACGCACGTAAGCTGGTCCCTGTGTGACTAAATTCATGGGTAAATATTATAGATCCCTATGCGTTTTGGAAACCGCTTAACACATTCGAAGGCCGATCAGTTCCGCTTTACTCGAGATATTATAAGAACAGTGGAACTTATATCACTCGCCATGGCGCTTTCCCACGGCAAGCGACCGGGTAATGTTGCTTTCATTAATGAGCTGGTCCGCGATATTAAACCAAGACTGGCATAT
The DNA here is from genome assembly GCF_019345585.1 of Shewanella sp. NKUCC05_KAH. Taxonomy (NCBI): domain Bacteria; kingdom Pseudomonadati; phylum Pseudomonadota; class Gammaproteobacteria; order Alteromonadales; family Shewanellaceae; genus Shewanella; species Shewanella sp. NKUCC05_KAH. The sequence continues at coordinate 269,633 of NZ_JAHKQZ010000002.1, read as the reverse complement.
CCACGATTTTAGACGGACATTATCGACCAGAATGTCGGAGGCTGGGGGATTTATAGCGTTACTGTGAGTATGGGATAAGTTCAGCAACCATGATAAATAGCGTTCCAAATTAGTTAATGTACATAACTTAACTATTATGTTGCTGCTGACATTCATGACACCATCCCGCTAATTCAAGCTGTGGGCTCGATAAGGTAAATTCTGCTTGGCTAACATTCAACTGTAACTGTTCAACAAGAGCAGTGGGCAATGCTATCTCCGTGACTTTTTGACAAGTATTACAAATTAAAAATTGATTGTGAATGTGATGATCGCATACATGATGGCAGGCAATATACTTATTCACCGTTAATAACTTATGCACTAATTGTTCCTGTACTAAGAAATCCAACATGCGATAGATAGACATTATGGGTAAACTCTCGCCCAAACTTTGTTTTAACACATCGGCAATTTCATAGGCAGACAAAGGAACATCATGTTCCTGTAATACGATAAGTACTGTTTTGCGCTTACTGGTAAGATTGATGCCTTTTTCTTCACACTTTTTCACTACTTCACGCAGTAAATCAAGATTTTTTCCCGTCATAGAACTGCCAATTTTTTTGAAATGATCATACTTGCACAGTTTACCTGATCCACCCCTTCTAATGACAATCTTTGTTAGCAATCATCAGTCACCATACCGAGTGTTGTTCTGATTGCCATTTACAATCAGTAACTTAATTTACTTTCATTTATATTGAACCCGATTGATACATAATGATACGTTATAACATATCATTTTTAGCAGTAATCATATGGAGACGACCCACAAAATGAACTTCCACAAATACCTTCTGTTATTAGGTGTTGGCACTTTAGCTGTTTCAGCAGAACCTATTGAACGTATCAATGTCACTGGGCATGCTTTAGAAAAACCACTAAGTCAAAGAATACAAGCCAGTAAAATCGAACTCAGCGGCGATGAACTTAATAATCGTAAAGCCGATACCTTAGGAGAAACTTTAAGCCAATTACCGGGGGTAGACAGTGGTTTTTTTGGTAGCTCATCGGGTAGGCCACAAATCCGTGGATTTGGTGGAAACAGGGTTAAAATGTTGCTCAATGGAACTCAAGTTGAGGATATGTCGTCGGTGAGTGAGGATCAATACATCCCCATCGAGCCCTTTCTTGCTGACAGTATCTTGGTCATTAAAGGTCCTACAGCTGTTATTGCCTATGGTGGGCAAGCGATGGCAGGTATTGTTGATCTCCAAGATGGTCGTATTCCATTGAGCCCAATCAATGGGTTTAACAGTCGCGCTGAAGTGAAAGCTGGCTTCAATAGTACAAGTACCGCACTGGCAAAACTTACCGCAGGGAATGAATCTTTTAACTTTGCGCTGAATATGATCAACAAAGACCGTGGTGACTATGATATCCCTGGATATTCTAAAGACAGCGATTGTAAAACGTGGTCAAAAGTCGTAGGTGCCGCACAGTTTGCCGATCTATGCCAAATCAAATATGCGCAACCTGTGTGGCAGATGAACAATCAATTAAAACGCTATGAAGATGCTACACCTTTAGAACAACAAATTATCACCGACTACTCAATAGATAGTAATGGCACTGTACTTAACAGCAGCCACCACACATCATCATTCTCGGCAGGCGGAAGCTACACTGGCCAACAACGTCTTTTGGGTTTGGCTTATGGTTATACGGACACTCATCGCGGTATTCCGGGATTTATGCGTCGTGGCAGCAGCGCACCAGTGGATTTTGATCAACGGGGTAATATTCGAATTTTCTCCCGTGGTGATCGCGTAGATATGAAGTATGTCGAAAACTGGGATGACAATTGGATAAACTCATTTAGCCTCGATGGCGCCTATTCGAATCAAGTCGATGATGAGCATATGGCAGAGGTATCCGTCAACCAATTCGAACTTACCTCTTGGGTCATTAGCCCTAAGCTCTATCATAGTTGGACATCAAACTTCGATGGTGTCTTAGGATTACAGTACGACACTAAAGCCTATAAAGGGGAGGGCTATGACAATTACATGCCTGATGTCGATAGTCAAAACTATGCAGCCTATACGCTACAAACCCTGCACTTTGGTCCGGTTACTTTTGAGTTTGGAGGTCGTTATGATGCGATTAAGCACCAAGTAAACGCAGAGGGTTACAAGGTAGGTCGAGGCTCAGGAGCGAATGTTAAAGATAGAAATTTTTATCTCCAAAGCTACTCAGGATCACTGCAATGGGACATATTGCAAAATTGGTCAACACGAGTCAATTACGTTCATGCCGAGCGTGCTCCTGAAATGAATGAGCTTTACGCCAGTAACCCACACTATGCTCTGTTAATTGAAGAACAGGGCAGCTCAAATCTTAAAAAGGAAATTAATCACTCCTTTGAAATAAATACCACCGCTAAAATCGCCGATTTACAGCTAATGGCAAGTTGGTATCAAAATCAATTCAATGATTTTATTTATCTTGGTAGTACAGGCCTTGAGCGTAACGGTACTTATGTTCGTGAATGGCGCCAAGCAGATACAAACAATCAAGGGTTAGAGGTACAAGCTATTTATACCTTCCCGTGGCAAAGGTGGGGAGTTTTTGAGCTCAGCGCATTTACTGACAGAGTGAGAAATACTCCTCGATATCAATATGATGGTAGTTACGACATCTTTAGTACTCGCCCACCTCTCGCAGGTGAGCGGGACGAATACTTTCGCCGCAGGTTAGAAGGCACTTCAATGCCTCGAACACCACAATCCAAAACAGGCACTGCACTAAATTGGCAGTATGATGCGCTTACTGTGTCCATCGATTATGTTCGCTATCATTCACAAGGTGACGTTAGCAGATTTGAGAGGCCCTCTGAATCTTATGCTTTGCTCGGAGCCAATATCACTTTAGATCAAGTCATTTCGAAAGTGCCGACTCAATTCTACCTAAGCTTAGATAATCTTACCGATGTAGATGCGCGCCCACATAACAGTTTCCTAAGGCATTTATCCCCTATGCCAGGTCGCTCAGCGGCTATTGGTGTCAGAGTGCAATTCTAAAAAGTTTCCTTCAAGGCTAATGGCCTTGAAGGTTTTCATTTGATTTCTTGATACCCAAGGCCAAAAATCTAACCTCCTTCAATTCAAGCCGCGACTTGCTGTTTTTTATCCCATTTTCCGAGAGATGTTTTTAAGTCATGACGGACCCAAAGCGTTTATCTGATGAAGCCTATTCAATGATATTTCTTACATAATATGGAAAAGTCATCCATTGGATTGAGTAAGAAATCTTTACCGACAATGGAAGTCATTTCTGATTCAGATATAAAAGGATTGTCAATTTTAAAAACTAATCGTTGATTCAATTTACTTTTTATCAAAAAATCACAATGGCGTTGATAAAATAACTGGTCAAATTGACCATTATCGATAATTCTCTGGAGGCCAATTTGTATTCGCTGAGCTAAGCGAGGTTTGTTAGGTGAAACATAATAATATGTCGCTAGCGGAATATGTAGCATGATGCTTTCATCAACAACGAGATCTGGATATTGTTGATTAAACTGCTCAACCTCTTGAAATACTTCATTCACTCCGCGGCCAAATGTTATAAACCGTCCTTTTGATAACATATTAAATAAACTGTCATATTGATTGCTTTCTATAATCTTAAATCCTGCTTGTTGCATGGCAACTTTAGTTGACCATTGGCTACCTGAACCAGTATCAAGAGCAGTTAACTGCGCTAGCGAGGTGATTTGGGCTAACCTAGGTACATTTTCCTTTTTAATAATAAAAATTCTAAATCCCTGAATGCCTTTTCTAATAGGAATTTTTATTGGAATAAGCTGTTTATTCCACTGTAGGTTAGAGGCTTCAGCAATAACATTGATGGTTTCACCCTCTTGTAATGCTCTGAAGATACGATTTCGACTCATTATTAGATCTGAGACTTGCAGTGATGCTTCACCAAAATCGGCTTTGGTTGCATCAATAACTAATTGTAAAAGGTCATAAGTATACTGATATCTGTGATCAAGCTTGGATTCTGACTGATTGATAATGAATTGATCATTAGCATAAGTGATGGGTATGTTTGCCAAGACCCACAGGGAAAGAATACAAAAAATAATGCCCAGTCGCTGTAAATTATCCATCAATAAACTCATTTCTAGAGGTTGAAATTGATTCGGTGTGCTTATTTTAGCAGTAGCCTAGATGGCTTGCGGGATAAAGAAACAGATGATAAGCGTAAATGATACATTTTTTTAGTTTGGGTTTATGTGAGTTGTAAATCAATTTAGACAGCCCAACGGTGTTGGCACTGGGTGCGAGTGGGTCGCAGAATATTTTAAAGTCCTTATGTTGTTTAGCCATAGTGTTTTTAATATGGCTTTACGTTATATATGCATAAACGTGTTTGTAGTCTGGCAACGATTTTGGGGGAAGTTTGAAGGTCGTGTTTATTGCGTTAATCATTTATGAGAACGTGCTTTGAGCGTTTAACCAGCGCTGGCGTATGCTCCAGGTTTTTACAGTGCTATCACTTTGGCTCTACTGCTGATGTTGAACATATAAATTGACCACTCAAGACCCAGAGAGGACATCAATGAACTCGGATAAAATTTTAGAATCTGCACAAGCAACCTTGTCTGGATTAATACCATTTCCTCAAATTGTCGGCAATCTTATTGCTGAAGGTGTCGAGTATTACTATGTAGACTATGCCTCGAAGTCATTTACTTTCTATAGCGCAGCAGGTACTACAGTGCAATCACCTTTCTCATTTGAGGGACTTCCATTAATTGCTGAAAATTTTAATGTGATTGAACTCAGAGCTGCCATCTTGGATAGTCAGCAGCATGGGCAAACATTTCGGCTTTTCTGCCAGCGCGCTATGAATGCAGGAGTTCAAGGTTATTTCGTGTTTTTGCGAGGTAAACGTGTAACCTATTTTGGCCGTCAAGGTGACCAGCATACCGAATGGTTTTCTGGCGCTAAGCCGAGCGATGCCTAATAACGCTGACTAGGTTCGTCACTTTCTGGGTCGGGTGCATCGTGAGTTTTACATTGGGTGAATGGTTACGTGAAGTTCATTGTATACGTCACTTACATCTTCCTGTGCTTAACGTTATAGATCACTGGAGGCATAAATATGCTACCACGCAATGTCACTACTATTTCTCGAATGCCGATTTACGGCATCATGAAAATTAAGTCATATCTTGCGATGGTAATGGTTTACGGGGTGATTTTAATTGGTATTGGACGGTACAATTGCGGTTAAATAGGAGAATAATGTCTTATGTACCATCAATTTCTAAATGAACCCATGGTGCTTGATATTGAAAAGGCATCAATACTCACATTACGGCTACCCGACGATGTGAGTGATTTTATTGTGTCACAGGCGATCAATGCCCCTTTACTAGAGATTATCGTCATAGCTGAAGCCGGAATTCAGCAAAATATAGTCATCCGCTTCCAGCCGTTTATGGGTCTTAAGGTCGAATCGTTACCGCAAAGCCCTCAGGCTTTCAATACACCAATAACCCGCAGCCTTGGGCAAGGTTTTAGGCTTTATACACGGATGGGAACAGCTGCGAAATTTTGTGCGGCAGAATTGAGGCGAGGTGTATCTTTTACCTTAGATACGACTCGTCATTTAGGTGCAGATAATGACTTAACTTTTGCCTTACAAGCCAATTCAAAGTTTGAGTTAGTTCCCTTAGAAGCGGATTTACGGGTTTTGCATGAGCCCAAAGCGTTAATGGTTGCTAAAGCACTGTTAGCAAGGCACTACGACTATGCCGCATCATCTGAATCTCTTGCAATTTACATGACCGAAATCGAGCAGGTTAGATTAGAATTGCAGTCGTTTATGCGCGGGGAGCTTGGTCAATGTCACGCCAGCCTTGCTGATGAAGTATTAAGGATCGATCCCTTGCTACTGCAGAAACAACAATGGTTATTTAGAACCTATACCCATATGTTTGAGCGACCAAACTACAGCCGCGCTGCTAATGATGTCGATAACACTGATAAGCTATTAAGAAAATTAGAGTGTTATGAATTACTCGCTTCACCGGAATTGACCCTGATGGTAGATCGATTGATGGAAGACGAAACATAAACTTTTTACCCAAATTTAGCTAAATGATAAGAGTCCATTATGTATTATTTATGTCCCCTGTGTGCCGCCCCACTGACGTTAACGGAGCGAACTTGGGGTTGTTCACAGCAACATAAGTTTGATATGGCCAAAGAAGGCTATGTCAACTTATTGCCTGTACAGAAGAAAAACTCAAAAGATCCTGGTGATAATAAACAGATGATGTTTGCTCGGCGTGAATTTTTAAACGCGGGTTACTATCAAGGTTTGAGTGATAGAGTGAATGAGCTCGCACTTGAGTTTGGTGCCGAAGCAAAACAAATCCTCGATATAGGCTGTGGGGAAGGGTACTACAGTCAACGTTTATTCCATGAGTTGAGCCAGCACCATGATTGCAATTTACAAGGTATAGATATTTCTAAGTCTGCGATTAAATATGCAGCTAAACGTTACCCTAATTTGCAATTTTGTGTCGCAAGTGCCTATGAAATGCCAATCGCATCCCAAAGTGTCGATCTTGCCATTCGTATTTATGCCCCTTCAAAAGTAGAAGAGTTACAACGGATTATGGCTGATGGAGGCTTACTGATAACGGTTTCTCCGGGACCTTTACACCACTTTGCGTTGAAACAACAAATTTATGCTGAGCCAAGATTACACCCCGTTTCCACAGCGCATATTGCTGGATTTGAGTGTCTGCATCAGGAGCGCTTAATCTCCCAGTTAGAGCTGGCAAACAGTGAACATATCGCTCATTTTTTAGAAATGACGCCCTATGCTTGGAAGTTTACTCATGCCCAAAAGCAAGCATTTGCGTTGCAAGGACTGAACTGTGAATTGGATTTCCAAATTGAGGTGCATCGGATTTCAAAGTAAGCGATAAGATTAAGCTATTGAAATAAGTTATTTAAAATGCTTAACTGTACTTGCTAAACAGCATGAACCTAGTGTTCTGCTAGCCGGTTGCAAAACCGTAAAGTAGATTTAGGCAAAATAAATAATCCAAAGTGTCGCAGTGTGTTGACTTATCTTTAGAATGGTTTATAGTCTTATCAGCTTGAAGGTTGGGCTTATATTTATGTGTTCAATACGACCAGTTCGTCCTGTAAACATAAGTAATACCGGCATTTTCCAGCTCCACCCGCCGTTAAGGCTTTAATTTTTTATTTACAGGATTTATATTATGTCTCAAGTTACTGGTGTTGTTAAGTGGTTCAACTCTGACAAAGGTTTCGGATTCATTGAGCAAGAATCTGGTCCAGATGTATTCGTACACTTCCGTGCGATTAACTCTGACGGTTTCAAAACTCTTGATGAAGGCCAAAAAGTGTCTTTCACTGTGACTCAAGGTCAAAAAGGTCCACAAGCTGAAAACGTAACTATCATTGGTTAATTTTCAGTGCTGTTAGCCTAGAGCTGATAGCAATGGATTAAAGGGCTATGGTTAATTCCGTGGCTCTTTTTATTTGTGCGAAAAATAAAATTTCATTTAGTTTAGATTGTTGAATCCAGTATAAGCGACGAGATCCACTTAACATGTCGCATTAATTTAATGCTTAAATCTGAAGTTAATCCTCTAATCTTTCTCTGTTAGAATCCAATTCTGATATCTCCAATATTTTCAATAAAACCATTTGATACACTCTCCTTATTTTTACCCCTGTAACATTCAATTCCATTATATGTTAACTCTTAACGCTTGCTCTTATCGAGTTTATTTTTTGCGTAATCTTATATTCAATGTCGAACGCGAATGTGTCTAATCATTCATTTGTTGTAAATCAGTGACTTCAGATATTGCCGAATATGATTGGTGCATTTACATTTCTTGCACTTAGTTATCCTACATATACTAAGCTGCACCTAAGGCTGAAAGCCTTGTAGTAAAGAGTTGAGGCTGGCAAAGCATTTAGTGCTTGATATTAAAGAACACTAGCTTATTTATGATGTAGTTTGGAGCCGACCAAAAAATGAATATTGCTATTGAGATGCCTTGCATTTCGTACATTTAAGCATTTCCGACGGAAGCTTTAGGTTGCTAATCCAACTTAATTATCGGCTACTTTATAGCGGAATAATGTTCTCCCTCGACTAGTTTCCCTAACTTATAAAGGAGAGGTCTACAGTTAGCACTAAATGGATTAAGTGCCCTTTCTACTGGCGGTATTGGCCTAATATTTTGTTAGCATGTTTATTGCTTCTAATGTGACGTTAGTGACAATACAAGAATACTTAAAGTTGAGAACTATATACCGAGGATCTTTTGATGGGTTATGTTATTCAAGGGACTACGATTAAGCCGAAAAATTGATAGAGCTAAATTTAAATATTGTGGAGTATTACAGTGTAAATAAAAAAGCCATGCAATTGCATGGCTTTTCTGGTTTAGCTTAAGTGATTATGGACGCGCCATATCCGACTCTGCACCATTAGCGAGTTTGATTTTGGCTGTAGACTCTTCGTTCGCAGTATTCTCATACTCTCGTCCTTTAGGGACTGCCACTTGTTCTCTCACCTCAACGACAGGCTTGGTCATATCCGAAGACACCATAGAGCCAAAGCGGCTGGCGGCTTTCGGCTTGCTGACAACAACGGCATCCGTGATTTGCGGTGTTGTTGGAGCCGTTTGTATTGTGGCTTGAGGCTTAGCGATAGCAGCCGGTCTGGCCATTGGCGCAGAGGCTGTTGCTTTCACGGCTTCTTTTACTTCAACGCTCGGTGCAACACTTGGCTCGACAAGTGTTTCTGTTTTAGCTGCTTCAGCTTTGGGTACTGCTACTGATTTAGTCACTGAGCTTTCAACTGATGGTACTGCAACGACTACGGCTTCAGCAGTAACGCTGGTCACCGGAGTTTCAACGATTGACGCAAGGTCAACTTTTACGTCAGCAGCCTTTGGCTCTTCCGCTTTCGTTTCAGTGGTTTTAGTCACAACAGGTTTAGTTTCAACTTGCTGAGTTTCAACTGCTGCAACGTCATTTGCTTGAGGCTGAGGCTCAACTTTTGCTTCTACTTTAACAACAGCAGGAGCTTCAACAGCTGGAGTTGAACTTGTTTCAGCTATTTCGACGTCAGCAGTTTTAACTGCCGGTTCAGTTACCGCTGTTGTTTGAGTTGCAACAACAGGAGTTTCCACTCGAACACTGACGATTTCGCTTGGGTACTCTTGGTCAGCACCTAATTCGTCATTAGGAACGAATTGCGCTGGCGTTGATGTACCTTGGTCATCTTCGTCGCGACGACGACGTTGACCCGCTGCACGAAGGTGGCGAGGGCTACGACGGCTACGACGTTGACCATCTCTTTGCTCGCGTTTTGATTGATCATCAGCATTAGCATTTTCGTTGTCTGCATCAACTTCGCTATCTTGCGATACAGCATCCGCTGCTACAGTATGAGCTGCTATGTCAACCAAGGAGTTTTCAGCTACGTTAACAGCATCAACAGCAGGTGTTTCTACTACAGTAGAAATTACAGTTGTCTCTTCTAGCACAATATTTTCTTGCGCTTCTTGAGCCGGTGCAGCTTCTTTACGAGGCTGGCGACGTGTTCTTGGCGCTTTAGTTTCTACTGGCGTTTGGGCAATGACTTCAGCTTTGGCATTAACACTGATAGTACTTGCCGCTGCGGCGTTAAGGGCTGCAATTTCCGCTAACACTTCTGCTGCATCTTCAGGTGCAATTGGGATCGCATTATCTGGCGTATTATGGCCATTATCGATACGCACCTTACGACGCATGTTACGGCGCTGACGACGCTCGCGGGCGACTTCTTGCTTAGGGGTATCATCTGCTTCAATGTCGGCAACAACATCTTTTGGCGCTTGTACGCGTGGCTTCGGTTCAGCTTTAGCTGGACGTTTAGCCGCTTCTTCTTTTTCGCGTACTGGACGTTCTTGTGTGCTGACTACTGCATCAGTTGGCTTTTTTGGATTGCGGCTACGCGGCTCACGAGTGCCTTCTTTTGCTTTGTCGGCATCTTGGGCATTGCGTGGGCGGCGAGTGTCATTACGACGGTTACGGCGATTTGCGTTAGCCGCACTGGTATCCGTTGCTTTAGTTTCAACAACTTTTACGGGTTCAGCTTTTTCACTTGGCGCAAACATGGCACTGATTGCACTCACAAGCTTGCTGAAGAAGCCTGGTTGTGGCGCTTCAACTTTCACCGTTGGTGATGGGGCTTGTTCTACTTTTTGTGGCGCTGCAAAACCTTTTAATGCCGGGATAGGCGCCGCAGTACGTTCCAGTTTGCGTGGCTCATACAATTTGGCTTCAGGATGCTCTATACGCTTATAGCTTGATTCACTGATTTCATCATCACTACGGTGACGGATCACGCGGTAATCAGGCGTCATCATGTGTGCGTCAGGTATCACATACACTTCGACATCGTGACGCTGTTCTGTGATGCGAATGGCTTTGCGTTTCTCGTTTAACAAGAAAGCTGCAACATCCACAGGCACAATCGCTTCGATTTGTGAGGTGTTTTCTTTGATGGCTTCTTCTTCCATCAAACGTAAAATTGACAGTGCTAAAGACTCGGTACTGCGAATCGTGCCTTGGCCATGACAGCGAGGGCAGATATGCGCTGCAGATTCTTCTAAAGAGGGACGCAGACGTTGACGCGACATTTCCATCAAACCGAAACGAGAAATGCGACCTAACTGCACGCGAGCACGATCATGGTGCACAGCATCACGTAAACGGTTTTCAACTTCACGCTGATGACGCACTGGCGTCATATCGATAAAGTCGATAACCACTAAGCCACCTAAGTCGCGGAGACGCAATTGACGGGCAATTTCATCGGCGGCTTCGAGGTTAGTGTTCAGTGCTGTTTCTTCAATATCGCCGCCTTTAGTGGCACGGGCAGAGTTGATATCGATTGAGGTTAAGGCTTCAGTTGGGTCGATAACAATCGAACCGCCAGATGGCAGACGTACTTCGCGTTGGAAGGCGGATTCAATTTGTGATTCGATTTGGAAGTGAGTGAATAATGGCACTTCAGCTTCGTACAGTTTTACGCGCTCAACGAAATCAGGGCGAACTAAGGCGATATGTTGCTTCGCTTCTTCAAAAATACGTGGATGATCGATGAGGATTTCGCCCACGTCACGGCGTAAATAGTCACGAATAGCGCGAACTATCACATTGCTTTCTTGGTGAATTAAGAAAGGTGCGCCTTTAACTTGTGAAGCTTCGGTGATCGCCGCCCAGTGGTGTTGTAGAACTTTTAAGTCCCACTTTAACTCGGCAGATTCTTTGCCTACACCCGCAGTACGCACGATAAGACCCATGCCCGCAGGCACTTCTAAGTCAGCCATCGCTTCTTTTAGCTCAGTGCGTTCATCACCTTCGATACGACGAGAAATCCCGCCAGCACGTGGGTTATTTGGCATTAATACTAAGTAAGAGCCTGCAAGGCTGATGAAGGTCGTTAAGGCTGCGCCTTTATTGCCGCGTTCTTCTTTGTCAATTTGGACAATAACTTCCTGTCCTTCACTGACCACTTCTTTGATGTTTGGGCGACCTTGGAACGAATATCCCTTCGGGAAATATTCTCTAGCGATTTCTTTCAGTGGCAAAAAGCCGTGACGATCGGCACCGTAGTCGACAAAAGCGGCTTCTAAAGACGGTTCTACTCGGGTAATTTTACCTTTGTAAATGTTTGATTTTTTTTGCTCATGACCTGGGCTTTCAATGTCTAGATCATACAGTTGTTGCCCATCAACAAGGGCAACACGCAACTCTTCTGATTGAGTTGCATTGATTAACATACGTTTCATGATGACGTCATTCTTCTTTAAATAGAGGTCATCAAACATCGCGCTTCGCTGCATTACGGGCCTAGCAGTAGGTCAACTGAGCCTCACGGCTGGTGGCTAGGCAAGAGGTGCGCATTACTGTTAGACGCAGTCGCTGCGTGTCGCATCCTATTTATGGCTTATTTTTTAATGATTACAAAAACAAGGAATTCGTTGTAAAACATCAACCAACCCCATAAATTCTTTAGTTTCGTTCCGGTAATGCCCAAGTCGAATCGGTTTGTCTGACGACAAGTTAAAATATCCTTCGAAATCGGGGAGGAAAACCTAGGGTAAACCTTATTAAAGTAAGGTGACTTTCTCGATTTAATCGTAAAAAACGCATTTGTGGTATTTTTACTCTGTATACGATTTGCAAATCAATGATTTGCTATCAAGAAAATCTTTTTTTATCCGTTAAATTTTCCGCTTGGGATCAGGGCGTTGTGAACACTTTATTCACGGCTTATCCCTAATCGCTGGTGAAATATAGCAATAATCAAAAAATTCAGCAATGGAAAGGCACAATTCTTCTCAGTTGTTGTACAATGGCGACCGTTATAATTAGATGGCGCATCATGAATATAGAATCCACCCCACAACAGGTTCAGTTGATCACGATTGATGAAGATCACCTCGAACAGCGTATCGATAACTACTTAATGACCAAGCTGAAGGGCGTGCCGAAAAGCATGATCTATCGCATTGTCCGCAAGGGCGAGGTTCGAGTGAATAAGAAACGCATCAAACCCGAGTACAAGTTGCAGATTGGCGACATAGTACGTATTCCGCCAGTCCGCGTGGCAGAGCCGGATAACCGTACCGCACCATCGGCGAACTTAAGTAAAGTCTCGCAACTCGAAGATCGTATTTTGCATGAAGACAATCATTTGATCGTGCTGAATAAACCTGCTGGCATTGCCGTGCATGGTGGTAGTGGAGTCGATTACGGTGTGATTGAAGCATTGCGTTCACTGCGTCCTCAACAAAAGTTTTTAGAGCTAGTACATCGTCTCGATAAAGATACTTCGGGTGTATTGTTGGTGGCGAAAAAGCGTAGCGCGCTTAAACATCTGCATGATCAGCTTCGGTATAAAAAGATGCAGAAAGACTATTTGGCCTTAGTTAAAGGGGAATGGTCTGCTCAAGATAAAGCCGTTAAACAGCCTTTATTGAAAATCACCCTTAAATCGGGTGAGCGCATTGTGCGTGTTAATGCTGAGGGTAAACCTTCAGAAACGCGCTTTAAAATTATGCAGCGTTACCAAGGTTGTACTTTAGTGAAGGCAAGCCCAGTCACTGGACGTACTCATCAAATTCGGGTGCATTGTCAATTTGCGGGTCATCCAATCGCCTGTGATGATAAGTACAGCGAGCAAGGGTTTGACGATAGTATGCGTTCATTAGGCTTAACTCGACTCTTTTTACATGCCGCTGAATTGATGTTCATTCATCCAGAAAATGATGAAGTAATGCGGGTTTCAGCGCCTTTAGATGAAAATTTGTCGCAATTACTCGATAAATTAAAGCGTGCGTAATCGACGGGGATAGGTTTCAAGGATGAAGATAAAGCAATACGATTTAGTGATTTTCGATTGGGATGGCACTTTGATGGATTCTATCGGTAAAATTATCACTTGTATTGAAAATATGGCTAAGGCATTGCAGTTACCTATCCCAACTGAAAGTGACATTCGCGATATTATTGGTCTTTCTATGACAGAAGCGCTGCGAGTCCTGTTCCCACAGGGACTTAATTGCAGCGCTTCTTCTGCCAATTCTCAGCATCAGCAGCATTCTAAAAATGCATTTAGCCAAGGCGAAGATGATCCATATCAGCAAATGCGCGCTGAGTTTAAAGCACAATATTTGCATTTAGACACCACGCCAACTCCCTTGTTTGTACAAACTCCAGCGTTAATTGATGACTTGCATAGCCAAGGCTATAAGTTAGCCGTCGCAACTGGTAAAGCCCGTGCAGGGCTTGATCGCGTCTTTGAGCAAACAGGCTTAGGTCGATACTTTGTTGCATCACGCTGCGCCGATGAAGTGCACAGTAAACCCCATCCTGAAATGATCTCAAGTTTGCTGAAAGAATTGAATATTGCCCCGAACCGAGCCTTAATGGTGGGTGATTCTCTTCTGGATTTGACCATGGCGGCCAATGCCGGGATTGATAGCGTTGGCGTGACCTATGGCGCCCACAGTGCTGAAAAGTTGCTGCGGGCAAAACCTATTGCCTTGATAGATTCACCAAAGCAATTACTGCAATACCTCTAACACTGCTATTTAATGCTGGAGCGGCAATACATGCCGCTGCGCATGAGACTTCCTTATCACTTTTATTTACGTCTCATCTTCTCGTCGATGAAACGGCTCAGTAGCCCGGTATTTTTGATGCGTGTCATCGATTCAATAAACTGAGCAAATAGAGCAAAGCCTTGGCAAACGTTTAAGCGAGAACGTCTACACCTTGGGCTAACAGCATTTCCGTCAGTAATATCAGTGGTAAGCCAACTAAGGTATTGGGATCGCGACCTTCGAGCGCTGTAAATAACGCGATACCTAAACCTTCGCTCTTAAAACTCCCTGCGCAATAATAAGGCTCTTCCTTTTCTATGTAGGCCACAATCTGCGCATGGCTAAGGTGCCTAAAATGAACCGTAAAGGGTTCAACCTTGGCGGCCATAGCGCCAGTTTTGGCATTATAGAGTGCAAGACCAGTATAAAAGGTGATGGCCTTGCCTGAGGCTTGAGTGAGCTGCGCGACGGCATTATTAAAATGATGGGGTTTACCGATAATCTTGTCATCAATGACGGCAACTTGATCGGAACCAATAATCAGACCATCGGGGAATTGTTCTGCTCCCGCGACGGCTTTTGCTTTGGCTAATCGCAGCACTAAAGCATGGGCCGATTCTTCGAGATACGCTGTTTCGTCAATATTAGGATTGCAGCATTCGAAGGGTAACCCGAGTTTTTGCAGTAAAGATTGTCGATATACAGACGTCGAAGCTAAGATTAATGGGGTTGGCATAATGAGATATCCGCAAAAGAGTGACTCATATTGTGACCAATCAATGCGGGAGAGTGCAAGAGTTTCGTCTTTTACGGTTTCTTTTCAATGAATGCGACTATTTTAGGCGGCTTGCGCTTGTATGCGGCCCCATGCTTGGGTACTATTTCGCTTCCGTCAATTTCAATGTTGGGGCAGGGGAAAGGCTTAAGTCGCAAACTGGGACTTAAGTTAGTATTTTTTCTTTGACTCTAGCGTTTTCAAACTATAATATGCGCGCCTTATGCAAACAGTAAAGATACCGGTTTCAATTGATCCATTTCGCGCCGCCTCGAGTCGCCTAGTTTATCAGGGCGTTGTTCCTGGTGTGCAACTGAAAAGATTAACTGAGTTATGTGCCGGCGACTGTTCCGATGTGGCAGTGTCGCTTGAATGTGGCGTAGATTTACAGGGGATAGTCTACCTGAAAGGGAAGGCTGTGACGGAGCTCACTCTGATATGTCAACGTTGCATGACGCTATTTACCACTGAGGTTACGGTCGAGTTTTGTTTTGGTCCATGTCGGACTAAGGCAGAAATCGATGAGCTCCCGGATGCGTATGACCCAATTGAGTGCAATGAAATTGGCGAAGTGCGTCTACATCAATTGATCGAAGATGAATTGATAGTCGCTATGCCGATAATCCCAATGCATCAAGAAATTGATTGCAGTGCAGGATCTAAAGACATGGTTGTAGGCGAGATAGAACCCGCTCAAGAGGAGCGTCCAAATCCGTTTGCAGTGTTAGAAAAACTGAAGAGCAAGTAATCGAGGAGACAGGCCAATGGCTGTACAACAGAACAAAAAATCACGTTCAAAGCGCGGAATGCGCCGTTCACATGACGCACTGAGCACTGCTCAGCTGTCTGTAGACGCTACCAGCGGTGAAATCCATATGCGTCACAATGTGACTGCAGATGGCTTCTATCGCGGTAAAAAGGTAATCAACAAGTAATTTGTTGGTTTCCTAATGACGAATCTGACGCTTGCGTTAGATGCAATGGGTGGTGATCATGGCCCCCACGTCACGGTGCCTGCAGCCTTGCGGGCACTACAATTACATTCTTTTCTTAAAATCATTTTAGTCGGTGACAAGACTGAAATTGATGTCTATCTACGTCAAGCCGAAGCGAGTTTACTTTCGCGCATAGAAATCATTCATACCGATGAAGTCGTTAGTATGTCCGATAGGCCTGTGCATGCCTTGCGTACACGTAAAAACAGTTCCATGCGATTGGCTATTGAGTTAGTGCGTGACGACCGCGCACAAGCGTGTGTGAGTGCCGGTAACACAGGGGCGCTGATGGCAATGGCGAAAGTATTGCTGAAGACCTTGCCTGGTGTTGATCGACCCGCCTTAGTCAGTTGTTTACCTGCGGTGACTCAAAAACCGGTTTATTTGTTGGATTTGGGCGCGAATATTTCCTGTGATTCTGAAACCTTATTTCAATTTGCCGTGATGGGCTCAGTCCTGTGCGAAGCGGTAGATAAGAAATCTCGGCCAAAAGTCGCCTTGCTCAATGTGGGCGTTGAAGAAATTAAAGGTAATGACCAAGTTCAGCAAGCCGCGCAGTTGCTGCAACACACAGAACAAATCAATTACACAGGTTTTATCGAAGGGGATGAAATCTATTCCGGTAATGTGGATGTGATTGTTTGTGATGGGTTTGTGGGTAACATCACGCTCAAGACCTCAGAAGGTATTGCCAAGTTATTAGTACATCAGTTAAAACGGGGACTAACCCAAGGTTTATTCGTTCGTTTTCTGGCTAAACTTATCGCCCCTCGTATCCAGGCGGTCCTTAGTCAGATGAACCCCGACCACTATAACGGTGCAAGTCTGATAGGATTGCGCGGAATAGTTGTAAAAAGCCATGGAAACGCGGATGAAACTGCCTATTTACAAGCAATTAGTTTGGCAGTAACGGAAGCTCAACGTCGACTCCCTGAAATGATAAAAGATCGTTTGGAGTCGATTCTTTTAGATATAAATAACTGATCCCTCCTTATGCATACAAAAATTCTCGGAACTGGTAGTTATCTACCGGTGCAGGTGCGTAGCAATCAAGATTTGGAAAAAATGGTGGAAACCACTGACCAATGGATTGTTGAACGTACAGGTATATCAGAACGTCGCATTGCGGCTTTCGATGAAACCGTTTCAACTATGGGCTACCAAGCGGCATTAAAAGCGCTAGAAATGGCTGGCATAGAAGCATCAGATTTAGACATGATCGTTTGCGGCACCACCAGTGCTCCCAATGCTTTTCCTGCTGCGGCCTGTGAAATTCAAGCCATGCTTGGCGTGCATACCATTCCAGCTTTTGATATCGCAGCGGCGTGTTCAGGCTTTGTTTATGCTTTATCTGTTGCCGATCAATTTGTAAAAACGGGCGCGGCTAAAAAAGTATTAGTGATTGGTGCCGATGTACTGTCTCGCTTATGTGAGCCAGAAGATCGTTCAACGATTATTTTATTTGGTGATGGTGCGGGCGCGGTTGTGATAGGCGCATCCGAAACGCCAGGGATCATTTCGACCCACATTTATGCCGACGGTCGCCAAGGTGACTTATTGAAATGCGCTTTCCCACCACGTAAAGGCGAAACCTCTGAAGCGGTCGGTTTTATGACCATGAAAGGCAACGATGTCTTTAAAGTGGCTGTGACTCAATTGTCCCATGTGGTGACTGAGACGTTACGCATTAACAATATCGATAAGTCAGAAATTGACTGGTTAGTGCCACATCAAGCTAACTTCCGAATTATCAATGCTACCGCTAAAAAGCTCGATATGAGTCTTGATAAAGTCGTATTGACCTTAGCTAAACACGGTAATACTTCTGCCGCGTCAGTGCCCATTGCATTGGATGAAGCCGTACGTGATGGCCGTATTCAGCGCGGACAACTACTGCTGCTTGAGGCCTTTGGTGCTGGGTTTGCGTGGGGCAGTGCGCTCATTCGTTTCTAAGTTCTACATGTGTGTTCCACATGATTTTTCAATAAATTAAGTTAGCCATAGGTAATTTGAATATGGAAAATGTTGCTTTTGTATTTCCGGGTCAAGGTTCACAAGCCCTAGGCATGTTAGCCGAGCTTGCCGAATCTCATGCTGTTGTTGGACAAACCTTTGCTGAGGCGAGTGACGTCTTAGGTTATGATCTGTGGGCATTGGTTCAGCAAGGTCCTGTTGAAAGCTTAAATGAAACCGATAAAACTCAACCAGCCCTATTAGCGGCGAGCGTGGCGATTTGGCGTACCTACGTGGCTTCAGGCAAACCTATGCCTGCTATACTCGCGGGTCACAGCTTAGGCGAGTATTCTGCTTTAGTTTGCGCCGGTGTGATGGATTTTAAAGACGCGATTAAGTTGGTGGAATTACGTGGTCAACTGATGCAGCAAGCGGTTCCAGCTGGCACGGGTGCTATGTATGCGATTATCGGTTTGGACAACGAGAGTATCGCTAATGCCTGCGCCGAAGTGGCTCAAGGTGACGTGGTGAGTCCAGTTAACTTTAACAGTCCTGGTCAAGTGGTCATTGCAGGTCAAAAAGACGCAGTTGAGCGCGCTGCAGTAGCTTGTAAAGCAGCGGGCGCTAAAATGGCGGTGGCTCTACCTGTCAGCGTGCCATCACACTGTGCATTAATGAAACCTGCGGCGGATAAACTGGCCGTGGCATTAAACGATGTACAGTTTAATACCCCAACAATTACAGTGATTAATAACGTTGATGTGGCATCACCCACCTCTGCTGATGACATTAAAGATGCGTTAGTGCGTCAGTTATATTGTCCTGTCCGCTGGAGCGAAACTGTTGAGCTAATGGCCCAAAAAGGCATTACCCAACTGGTGGAATGTGGTCCTGGTAAAGTATTGACAGGATTAGCAAAACGAATTAATAAATCACTATCAGCCCAAGCGGTTAATGATGTTGCTTCATTAGCAGCATTAACTGAGTAAGGAGTTTATATGAGTTTCAACCTGAATTTAACAGGCAAAGTGGCTTTGGTGACAGGTGCGAGCCGCGGTATTGGCCGTGCGATCGCTGAGACACTGGTCGAAGCAGGTGCAGTGGTTATTGGAACCGCAACCAGTGAGAAGGGCGCTGCGGCAATCCAAGAATATCTGGGTGACAAAGGTTTTGGTTTAGTGCTTAATGTCACAGATAGTGAATCTGTTACACATTTATTCGCCTCGATCAAAGAAAAAGCGGGTGATGTTGATATTCTAGTCAACAACGCGGGTATAACCCGTGATAATCTGCTGATGCGGATGAAAGATGATGAATGGCAGGATATTATCGACACTAACCTGACATCGTTATTTAGACTGTCAAAACCTGTGATGCGTACCATGATGAAAAAGCGCTTTGGCCGAATCATCAATATCGGTTCAGTGGTAGGCACCATGGGCAATGCAGGTCAAGTTAACTACTCGGCAGCAAAGGCGGGTTTGATTGGATTTACAAAATCTCTTGCAAGAGAGGTTGCATCTCGTCAAATTACAGTTAATGCTATCGCTCCTGGATTTATCCAGACCGATATGACAGATGAGCTGACCGAAGAGCAGCAAAAAGCTATCATGTCACAGGTTCCGATGGAACGATTAGGGCAAGCGCAAGAAATTGCCAATGCAGTGCTCTTTTTGGCCTCGGACTCAGCCGCTTACATCACAGGCGAAACTTTGCATGTGAATGGCGGCATGTACATGGTTTAAGGGCGAATGGCAGGGATTTCTGTCGCAACTGAGTAGTGATCTGTATCAATTGATAGTGAAATTTCGTGGTTAGACCACGAAAACTAAGCTTGCATTGTCAGCCAAATCTAATAAACTACTCGCAATCTTACGCAAGTGCGTAATTTGAATAGGAAAGAAAACTAATGAGCAACATCGAAGAACGTGTAAAGAAAATCATTGTAGAGCAACTGGGCGTTAAAGAAGAAGACGTTAAGCCAGCGGCATCTTTCGTTGACGATCTGGGTGCAGATTCTCTGGACACTGTTGAGTTGGTTATGGCTCTGGAAGAAGAGTTTGATACCGAGATCCCTGATGAAGAAGCTGAAAAGATCACTACTGTTCAAGCAGCGATCGACTACGTTTCTAAGAATCAGTAATTCTGAATTCTTGAAGACAGGCGGCATTTTTGCCGCCTGTTTTTGTTTTACCCCCGTCAAATTCTGCCTCCGTGCCATTCAATCGTCTCTGGATCGTGTTTTAATTGTTATCCACGAGATGCTCGCCGCAGATTGGCGAATTTTTCTAAATAAAAATTATTTAAGAAATTGTCTAATGATAGAAAACACTGTGTCCTCTATCTGAATTAACAAATTAGCATTTAAAGGTGACTGCCGTGTCTAAACGTCGTGTAGTGGTAACCGGTTTGGGGTTAGTAACTCCAGTGGGCAATACTGTCGATACTACTTGGAAGGCTTTACTTTCGGGTAAGAGTGGTATTGCACCGATAACCAAATTTGATGCCAGTGAATTTACCACTCGTTTCAGTGGTTCAGTAAAAGATTTCGATGTTGAGCAATACGTAACGAAAAAAGACGCCCGTAAGATGGACCTCTTTATTCAATACGGTATGGCGGCTGGCATCCAAGCTATCCAAGACTCAGGTCTGGACATGAGCAAAGAAAACCCTGGTCGTGTCGGTACTGCTATTGGTGCAGGTATGGGCGGTATGTGGTTGATTGAACAAGGTCACAGCGCATTGATGAATGGTGGCCCGCGTAAGGTTTCTCCTTTCTTCGTACCTAGTACCATCATCAATATGATTTCGGGCCACTTGTCGATCATGTTTGGCATGAAAGGTCCAAATTTTGCCGTGACGACCGCTTGTACTACGGGTGTGCATAATATCGGTTTCGCGGCGCGTACCATTGCCTATGGCGATGCAGACGTGATGGTTGCGGGCGGTGCTGAGGATGTCACTTCTCCTTTAGGCGTGGCAGGTTTTGGTGCAGCGAAAGCGTTATCGACACGCAATGACGATCCTACTGCGGCGAGCCGTCCATGGGATAAAGACCGTGATGGTTTTGTGATCGGTGATGGCGCTGGTGTGATGGTGATGGAAGAGTACGAACATGCAAAAGCGCGCGGTGCAACCATTTACGGCGAATTAGTCGGTTTTGGTATGAGCGGTGATGCGTTCCATATGACATCGCCTCCAAGTGACGGAGCAGGCGCTGCGGCTGCTATGGTCAATGCCATTAATGACGCTAAGTTATCACTGGAGCAAATTGGTTATATCAATGCCCACGGTACTTCGACGCCAGCGGGTGATAAAGCGGAAGCGGCAGCGGTTAAGTCAGTATTTGGCGACCACGCTTATAAAGTACTGGTTAGCTCGACTAAATCGATGACGGGTCACCTGTTAGGTGCTGCGGGTGCGGTTGAAGCGATTTTCACTTTGCTAGCACTGCGCGACCAAGCCGTACCGCCAACCATCAACTTGGATAATCCAGATGAAGGTTGTGACTTAGACTTTGTCGCCCACACAGCCCGTGACGTGAAGATGGATTACGCTCTGTGTAACTCCTTCGGTTTTGGTGGGACTAACGGTTCATTACTGTTCAAGAAAGTGTAAAACACGCATTTATGGTGTAAAAAATAGTGAAAAAATGCGCCTGAGGGCGCATTTTTTATGGGTCAAATTCATTGCTCATGTGAGTTGAACTCCGTTATCTTATGACTTTATTGTGATGGATGTCACTTTATAACTGTATGATATCCATAGTGTTAACATTTGTTCATCAAGCTTGTTTAATTCTAGTGACCACAGATAATGACAGACATATTCAATCTTAATGGAGTGTGTCATGTTAAATCCTGCGGTGATCCCGCTTGTTCCCCTCATTGGCGCATTAACTGCCAATCTGACCGAATTGATCCGTGGTGAGTTTAAAGTGTGGCATCCAAACATGGACATTGGGATCAAGACTTTTACCTTAGCAATCGCTGCTTACGTGGTGGTTTGGTTTGCCTTATTGGTGACGGCGATTAACGTCGGTGGCGATAGCAATATGTCCTCGGGCCTCGAAGTGCTGGGTTTCTTTATGTTTGGCTTAGGCGTTTACACTTTTGCTAAGGGTACGCGTTTCGTCAGTAGTGAACTTCAACTATGGATTTATCGTTTAGCGTTGCCGAGTTTATTGCTTTGCTGCGTGCTTATTAGCCACTTTGGTTAAATCGAATTTTTTGACGAGGTCAATCGTAATTATTTTTACGCTAATGGGGCTTTCTATCGTAAACTCAGCCTATTGCACGAAACATTGAGCCACAGTGGCTGAATAAGTTGAGGTTATATGGCTGGTATAGATAGACAAAGTACCCTGAGATTTTTGTCAGAGCCTGCGGATGTGAATTTTGGTGGTAAAGTTCACGGCGGTGCTGTGATGAAGTGGATCGATCTCGCAGCCTATGCCTGTGCAGCGGGCTGGAGCGGTAAATATTGTATTACTGCTTATGCGGGCGGTATTCGTTTTGTGCAACCCATTTTGGTGGGCAATATCGTTGAAGTTAGCGCAAAAGTGATTTATACGGGTAAAACTTCTATGCATATCGGTATCGATGTGCGAGCGGGCGATCCTAAAGTTTCTGAGCGTCATCTCACCACCCATTGTATTGTGATCATGGTAGCAGTTGGTGAAGATGGCCTACCTACGCCTGTGCCTGAGTGGATACCACAGACGGAACATGATATTCATTTGCGGGATTCTGCACTGCGCTTGATGGAAATGCGTAAAAAGATTGGCGCCGAAATGGAAGCCCATGTGGTGAAATAGCTCCATAAATTAAATCAGCAAAGGCGCTTAAGGCGCCTTTGTTGTTTGTAGCGAAAAGTGCGTTTATCACTCGCTCCGATTTCACTCTGACGTTACCGTTGATGAATGTTAAACTGCGGCCACTATTTTGAATCGATTCACTTTGTTTATCTATTTAAGGATCAGCTCATGGCAAAAGTTGCATTTATTGGTTTAGGCGTAATGGGATATCCCATGGCGAGGCATTTACTGAACAAAGGCCATGAGGTCACTGTTTATAATCGTACTTTTGCCAAGGCGCAAACTTGGGTCGACACCTATGGCGGTCGCTGCTGTCCAACACCAAAGGAAGCGGCAGAGGGTCAAGATATTGTGTTTACTTGCGTGGGCAATGACAACGACCTGCGGGAAGTGGTATTCGGCAGTGATGGCGTTATTCATGGGATGGAAAAGGGCACTGTGCTGGTTGACCATACTACGGCTTCGGCCGATGTTGCTCGTGAGCTTCATCAAGTGTTAGCGGAAAAGGGCATTGATTTCCTCGATGCGCCTGTGTCTGGCGGTCAAGCGGGCGCTGAAAATGGCGCCTTGACTGTGATGGTCGGCGGCGATGAAGCGGTATTTGAGCGTGTTAAACCCGTGATTGAAGCCTTTGCCCGCTGCGCCGAGCGTTTAGGTGAGGTTGGTGCAGGTCAGTTAACTAAGATGGTGAACCAAATTTGTATCGCGGGTGTGGTGCAAGGTTTGGCGGAAGCGCTGCAATTTGCCCGTAAAGCGGGACTCGATGGCGAGAAAGTCATTGAAGTGATCAGCAAAGGCGCGGCGCAAAGCTGGCAGATGGAAAATCGCTACAAGACGATGTGGGGCCAGAGCTATGATTTTGGTTTTGCCGTCGATTGGATGCGTAAAGACTTAGGCATAGCCTTAGAAGAAGCCCGCCGCAATGGTTCACATTTGCCATTGACCGCTTTGGTGGATCAATTCTATTCAGAAGTGCAGGGCATGGGCGGTAACCGTTGGGATACGTCTAGCTTGCTGGCGCGCTTAGAGAAATCGGCGAAATAAGTTTTACCTTAAGTTTCATCGTTATAAAAACTTAGGTTTCGTAGTGATAAAACTCTGGTTTCGCAGTGATAGGTTTTGCAATGATAAAAATGCCCAGTCCCGATTGCGTTGGCAAATAGGACTGGGCATTTTTGTGTGTATCGTTTTTTGACTAGGACATTAAGTGCTAGGATATTTAATCGTTAGTCTTTCCAGCGAATATGGGTCACTAAACTGTGAGTTTCACCTGGAGCAAGCACGACTTTATCTTCTAATACATTGGCCGCTTCTAGGCAGACCATGGTCAGATAATCCTCTGGATTAAATCGGCCCAGGCGTTGTGACTTTTCAATCCATGGGTTCCATAATACGGCGGATTGGCTGTTTTCACGGCTGACTTCGATTGTCCCCTGCGGCGTATGCAATAACTGCACTGGGCCGAGATCGGTATAGACACGATCTGTCTCGCGATCAAACAGCACTTCATCCGTGGTTTGCGGATAAGGCCCTTGTGCAAATTCGATGTATTTTGACCCACTAAAACCGCTGGCTTTGAGTTGGTGGATATCCTCAATCGGAAAATAGCTGTGCAGCGCTTGGGTAAGTGTGACGGTTTCATCGCCTAAGTTGGTATTCACAAGGCTAATGCTTAGAGTGTCGCTTAGGGTGAATAACACGCTGACCTCAGTGTTATGCGGCCAATAGATTTTATCTTGCTCACTGATTTTTAAGCTAAAACGTAAATCCACTAACTGGTTACGCATTTCTACCGATTCCAGCGCCCAAATGCGGGTACGGGCGAAACCGTGTTGGGGAAAGTTCACTTCACCACTCATGCCAAACCAAGGCCAGCATACGGGCACACCGCCACGGATCCCATTACCGGGTTGATAATCGTCAGCCGATGAAACCCACAGCAAAGGTGGTTTGCCTACGGGTTGAAAATAGTCTATTTGCGCGCCCTGCAAAAAAATTCTTGCCTGACATAACGCCGTATTCACTTCGACATAATCGAGCCCGTTGGCGTGCTTTTTAGTAGTGACAGAACCCATAGTAGCAATATCCTTAACTCTGCTGGCATATCAGAAAAACAGGCAGTTAGCTTACAAAGTTTTCCGCGATAACATAAGGCTTTGTTGCGATCAATTTACGGTTTCGCTGTTCGTTTGTGTAAACAAAAGTCTGTGGCGGATACTGAGGTGCTTTCTTTTTCGGCAGATTTAGCTAAAGTGGTCAGAGCACCAAAGTGGTCAGATCACTTAGTTGAGTTGCAGTCTAACAAGAAAAGGGAAGCGATTATGCCAGTTTATCAAGCGCCGCTGCGCGACTATCAATTTATCCTCGATGAAATGTTACATATTTATCAGCAAGATGCACTCAAGGGGTTCGATGAAATCGATCCAGATCTTGTCGATGCGATCCTGCAAGGTATGGCCGACTTTAGTACTGAAGTTATGTTACCGCTCAATAGTGTCGGCGATCTGCAAGGCTGTAAGTTGGTCGATGGTAAGGTGATTACACCGGAAGGATTTGATAATGCCTATCGGCAGTTTGTTGATAATGGCTGGCCGACGCTGACCTGCGATCCTGAATATGGCGGCCAAGGCTTACCCGAAGTGGTGGGGATTTTTGCCACTGAGATACAAACGGCAACTAACATGGCCTTTGCCATGTATCCCGGTTTGACCCATGGCGCTTATGCCGCCATCCATACCCACGGCAGTGATGCGCTCAAGCAAAAATATTTAAGTAAACTGGTCAGCGGTGAATGGACTGGGACCATGAACTTGACCGAGTCCCACGCCGGTACGGACTTAGCCTTATTACGCACTAAAGCCGTGCCAGTATCCGAAGGTGTTTTTGCTATCAGCGGTGAGAAAATTTTTATCTCCTCAGGCGATCACCAACTCACCGACAACATAGTGCACCTCGTATTAGCTCGTTTGCCCGATGCACCTGAAGGTGTGAAGGGCATATCTTTGTTCGCCGTGCCTAAAGTATTAGTGAATAACGATGGTAGTTTAGGCGCGCCGAACACTTTATATGCCAGTGGCCTTGAACATAAGATGGGCATTCACGGTAACTCAACTTGTGTGATGGTATTTGAAGCTGCGCTGGGTGAGCTTGTCGGCGAGCCGCACCAAGGACTGCGCGCCATGTTTACTATGATGAACCAAGCGCGTTTAGGCGTTGGCGTGCAAGGTCTGGGTGTCTCTGAGATTGCCTATCAAAATGCGCTGGCCTATGCCAAAGACAGATTACAGAGCCGCGCTTTAAGCGGTGCCAAAGCACCCGAAAAAGCCGCCGATCCGATTTTGGTTCATGGCGATGTGCGCCGTATGTTGCTGTCGCAAAAAGCCTTTAATGAAGGCGCAAGAGCCTTAGTTGGACAACAAGCTTTGTGGCTAGATGAAGCTGAACGTCATACCGATCCCGCCAAAGCCAAAGTTGCTTCCCAATTAGCGGCACTGTTCACGCCAGTGGTGAAAGGTTTTATCACTAACCGTGGTTTTAATGCCTGTGTCGATGCACAGCAAGTGTTTGGTGGACATGGTTATATTCATGAGTGGGGTATGGAGCAATTTGTGCGTGATAGCCGTATTGCACTGATTTATGAAGGCACTAACGGCATTCAGGCGCTGGATTTAGTGGGGCGTAAGCTGCTTAGCGACCGCGGTGCGGCGATGCAGCAATGGTCAGCGTTAGTGACTGAGTTTATTAAATCGCATAGCACGAATGCGGCGATGCAACCTTACGTGAGTGGTTTAATGGATTGTGCGGGTGATTTGCAAAAGGCCAGTGGTTATTTAGCGACCCATGCTGCGACCAATCCAGACATTATCGGCGCAGCCTCTATGGCTTATCTGGAGTTATTTGGGGTGACTGCACTGGCATGGATGTGGGCCAGAAGTGCCGCGGTGGCATTAGCGGCGTTGGAGCAGGGCACCGAAGAAACCGCATTTTACCAAGCTAAATTGAAAACTGCCGATTTCTACATGGCTTACTGGGCGGTGCAAGGTCGCAGTCTGCGTAAGCAAATTGAGCAGGCGAGTGAAATGCTCACTCAATTGGATGAAGCTATCTTTTAAGCATTACCTTAATAGGCTGAGTTAAGCCTTTGCTTAAAAACAGCTCAACAACAGTCAAAACCAGCGCACTGTCGCTGGTTTTTATTTCTATATCGTTTAAATATTTAACTTTTTGTTTTTATTAGGTTACACACAAATGCTCAGCTTGATGCTGTGAGTCTCTGTCTCATTCCACATTAAAACTTTCATCGAAGGTCTGTGTTACTGGCGCTCTCTTTCGTTTGAGTCATAACCAAACATAACGAGGATTATGTGAGTTGATGTCGATGATTTATTAAACGCGTTTCACAATTGTGTAAATTCAAATGATAATTATTGTCATTCGTAAATCATTCTTTATAATGACGGCCAATTCGTTTGAATACATTTGTAAACCCTTTGGTTTATGCCATTTTTATGCGCTCGCGCTGGGGACATTCTGTGAAGACTCGTTTCGCCTACTCATTAATCGCACTTGCACTCGCTCAACATCAGTCGGCATTTGCCGCTGAAACTGTACTCGATAAAGAGGCTCCACAGCAGACCTTGTCTACGAGCTCACCAGTCCCCAGTCCTGCATCGACTCAATCCGCAGCAAATGAGGAGATAAAACTCGCAGCACCTGAGCGTATTGCCGTCCATGGCCGCGCAATGCAAATGTACGTCGATAAAGAAACGACGGTTGGTACTAAGACGGCGATTAATGTGATGGAATTGCCGCAGTCGGTGCAAGTGCTGACCGAGCAATTAATCGTCGACCAAGCGGCGCGCAATATTACCGATTTATATCGCTCAATCGCGGGTGTGAGTGAGTTCAGTTATTCTGGCGTAACCTTTCGCGGTTTCCGCGACGATGCCAACGTCTTTTATGATGGCGTAAGGGGCGATCCCTATTCGGGATTTTCTGTGCCGCAACTCTTTAACGTGCAGCGGGTTGAAGTGTTAAAAGGCCCTGCATCCGCACTTTATGGCGGCGGTGAACCTGGCGGTATGATCAACTATGTCACTAAAAAACCAACCTTTGTCGAGAGCAAAGAGCTGACCTTAAGCACAGGCAGCGAGGATATGATGGGCGGCTCGCTGGATTTGACCGGCGGCTTAACCCAAAATCTCGCCTATCGCTTTGGCGCCTATTATCAGCAGGAAGATAGCTTTCGCAATAATGCCGATAGCCAAAATGCCGAAGTGGCGGGTGGGTTACTCTACGAAATCAGTGACGATACTAAGCTCACCACCACTTTCGATATTATTAAGCAGGATTTAGGCGGTAACCGACTGCGCGGTGTTCCCGTCGATGATGCGGGCAATTTTCTTGTCGCACCTTCCTATAATGCCAATGAGAAGAGTGACTTTCAGAAGATGGATGCACTGGTGCTGCAATCGATTCTCGATCATCAATTTACCGATAATTTCTCGGTCAAGACTCAGATCCGTTATCTGAATAATGATTCGACGCAGCAATATCATGAATCGAGAGGTTGGGCGACCTTAGATGCCAATAAAAAGCCCATTATGGGTGATGGCACCATTAAGCGTGAATACCGAGTTCAAGCACGTGCTAATGATGAAATCAGTTTAACCAATGATTTTGTCTATGCATTCGATGCTTTAGGTTTTGAACATGAATTCCTGTTCGGCGGCGACTATCACTATGTCGAAACCGAATATCAGTACAAATTGGCGACTGATAAGGATGGTGTTGGTAACTTGAATATTTTTGACCTTAACTATGGTGATACCGACCCTAATAGTTACAACTTGAAGGATAAAAATACCGATGGTACCCGCGCTAACCGTTACGGCATTTATGTACAGGAACATCTGCACTTTAATGAACAGTGGTCATTGATTGCCGGTCTGCGTTTTAGCCAGTTTGATGATTATGATAAAAATACCGGGTTCTCCTTCAGCGATAACGCGATAACGCCAAGAGCAGGGCTTAATTATCGTCCAATCGATTCAATGTCCTTTTATTTGAATTACTCAGAGAGCTTCAATCCAGCATCTTTAACCAATCAAGCAGAAGATATTGGTGACGGTTTCCTCGATCCAGAAACGGGCAATCAAATTGAACTTGGGATGAAAAATGAATGGCTTGATGGCCAGTTTATGACCACGCTCGCTGTGTATCGGATTGAAAAACAAAATGTCGCCCAAGCTAACCCTTTAGATACTGGTGATGACGATGGTATTCCCGCTTTACTTAATTTGGGTGAAGTACACAGTCAAGGCATTGAATGGACGCTGGTGGGGGATTTAACCGATAACCTGACCGTCACGGCAAACTATGCCTATAACGAGACCGAAGTGGTTAAAGGGGTAACGAACGACAGTTTAACTAATACGTTTGATAGTAAGCACTTTGCCAATGCGCCGCGCCATCAAGCAGGGATATGGACCCGTTACGATATCAATGTACTTGATTCGGCGATTGCTTTTGGCATGGATTACGTGGGTGAACAGTTTAGCCTCGATGGCCAAACGGTGAAGCCCCATACCATTTTTGATATGAGCTGGACGACCCAGTGGGATCAAACTCAAGTTCGCTTAAATCTTAAAAATATCTTCGATAAAGAATATGCCGTCAGTGGTTTTAGCGAGCGTAATGGCCATTTCCCCGGTGAGCCGCGTAATATTACGCTTGAACTGAGTCATAAGTTTTAATGCATTGATGTAAAAATAGCTTGTTCGTTAATGATGATGAGCAAGCTGGAGCGAATGGGTTAATCTTGTGCGAATAACCGCCGTAGCTCTCTGTCTGTATTCGTGCCTTTAGCATGGATTAACCTTGTGTAACTATCATCTTAATAGTGTTTACCTATTAAGATGATAGTTTCTATCCGTTATATTTTCTCATTCAGCTTATTTAGACTCGCCTTATATAAATTATTCGATAAGGTTTTCCTATGCACGCCGTCAGCCACTTAACCTCCAAAGACGCTCAATCTAACGCTAGCCCACAGGTGGCCTTGATTGCAGAAGGGGGGGGCCAGCGGGGCATTTTCACCGCAGGCGTGCTCGATGCTTGGCTTGATGGCGGATTCGATCCCTTTGATTTGTTTATCGGTACCTCAGCAGGCTCACAGAATCTCAGCAGTTTTTTGGCCCGCCAAAAGGGTTATGCCAAACGCTTAATCCGCGGTTTATCGCGCCATAAACGTTTCTATCGACTCGGTCGCGGGTTAGTCGGCGGCAATGTGGTCGACTTAGATTGGTATTTTGAGCAGACGCGACAAGGGATGTTTAAATTAGATCTTAACGCGGCGACAGCCTCACTCGGTCATCGGCAGTTACTGATCACCACCACCAATGCCAGTGATCGCAAGGGTTATTTTTTAAGTCCAAGCAGTAAAAGCCAGTGGCGCGAATTGCTAAAAGCTTCTAGCGCATTACCATTTTTGTATAAACAAGGGGTGAAACTCACGCCTTGGCTGAGTGACAACGCCTGTAATAGCGACAAGGCTTCTAATCACGGCGCAGCATTAAGCGAAGGTATTGACAGTGATTTTTATCTCGACGGCGGTTTAGCTGCGCCCTTACCTGTGCGTGAGGCCTATCGTCGTGGTGCCCGCAAAATTGTGGTGATCCGCACTGTGAGTGAGGATTTTCAGGCGCAATCGGCTTGGGTGCATAAACTCAAATCTTGGATTTGTGTTTCTGGGTTTTGCCCGAAAACCATAGATTACTTAGTGCAGCACGAACAAGCCTATCAGGATGAATTGGACTTTATCGCTAATCCGCCAGAGGATGTGGAGATAGTGCAGATTTTTGCTGCTGAAAATTTGCAAAGTAAATTGCTGGGCAGTACCGATGCGGATTTACGCCATGATTATCATGTGGGGCTGAGTGCTGGAAAGCAGTTTTTAAGCCTAGATCCGATGGCGTTGACGCAGATGAATGTTCATTTTCAAACTCAAGTGCAAATCAACGACAAGACTCAAATTCATACTAACGCTCATACTCAGGCTCAAATCCAGCCATTCAGTGCGCTGTCGGCCTAGTTTGGTATTTTAGCTAAGTCACCATTTTGTACGTGAGTAAGCAATAAAAGTAAAAAGCATTAAAATACAAGCGCCACCCTAGGGTGGCGCTTGTGGTTTGCAGTTTTAACCAGTTCATCAATCTAATTAATTTATATGATTAATCTAGCTCATCAGCCCAGTTTATTAACCTAGGCCTTCAAGGTTAAGTCATTAATAACTTGAGGTATGCACAGAGCGTACAGCTCGGCCCGATGGGTCGATAATGCCGCGTAAGCTTTCGTCCCAAGCCAATGCTTCTGGCGTTGAACAGGCGACGGATTTACCACCTGGAACCGTTTCTGCAGCGCCGCTCAGTGGATAATGTTCCTCAAAGAAGCAGCGATAGAAATAGGCTTCTTTGGTTTCTGGAGTGTTGTATGGGAAACGGAATTTCGCGTTCGCCAATTGTAAATCATCCACCCGCGCCGCAGCTTGTTCTTTCAAACCGTCAATCCATGAGTAGCCCACGCCGTCACTGAATTGTTCCTTCTGACGCCATGCCACTTCTTTTGGCAATTTGTGCTCAAAGGCTTTACGCAGAATGTGTTTCTCAATACGTCCATCCTTAGACATTTTCGCTTCAGGGTTGATGCGCATTGCCACATCCATAAACTCTTTATCGAGGAAGGGCACGCGAGCTTCTAATCCCCAAGCGGCCATGGCTTTGTTGGCTCGCAGACAATCGAACAGATGCAGTTTATCGAGTTTGCGGACTAACTCCTCGTGGAACGCCTGTGCGTTTGGCGCTTTATGGAAGTATAAATAGCCGCCAAATAGCTCGTCAGCACCTTCGCCCGATAACACCATTTTAATGCCCATCGCTTTGATTTTACGCGCCATTAAATACATTGGCGTGGCAGCACGTATGGTGGTGACATCATAGGTTTCTAAGTGATAGATCACTTCTTTAATCGCATCTAAGCCTTCTTGGAAGGTGAAATGGATCTCATGGTGAATCGTACCAATCGCTTCGGCGACCTTTTTGGCGGCGATTAAATCTGGCGCACCTTCAAGGCCGACGGCAAAGGAATGTAACTGTGGCCACCAAGCGTTGGTTTCGCCATCGTCTTCAATGCGGCGTTTAGCAAAGGTTTGTGTCACGGCGGAAATGATCGATGAATCTAAGCCGCCCGACAGCAACACACCATAGGGCACGTCTGACATTAATTGACGTTTGACCGCCGCTTCTAATGCGTCATGCAATTCTTCTTGGCTGGCTGGATTATCTTTAACCGCATCATAGCTTTGCCAATCGCGAGTGTAGTATTTCACCGCAGCGGCATCGCTTGAGTACAAATATT
This sequence comes from Shewanella sp. NKUCC05_KAH, assembly GCF_019345585.1. Taxonomy (NCBI): domain Bacteria; kingdom Pseudomonadati; phylum Pseudomonadota; class Gammaproteobacteria; order Alteromonadales; family Shewanellaceae; genus Shewanella; species Shewanella sp. NKUCC05_KAH. The sequence goes on along the minus strand of NZ_JAHKQZ010000002.1, from coordinate 237,459 downwards.
GGCCCGGTAAGAATTCTTCTACCGTTTTACACACTGGCATCAAGGCTTTCATTTCGGAGGCAACATAGAAGTTACCCGCAGCGTCCCGACCTGTGTATAGCGGGATGATACCCATGTGATCGCGGCCGATAAGGTATCTGTCTTGGGCTTTGTCATATAACACAAAGGCGAAGATACCGTTTAATTTATCAAGAAATTCAGTGCCGTATTCTTGATACAGCGCCAAGATCACTTCGCAGTCAGAGTTGGTTTGATAGCTGTACTTATCGCCTAACTGGGCTTTCAATTCTTTGTGGTTATAGATTTCGCCGTTGACCGCGAGGATCAAACTGCCATCTTCAGTCAGCAGCGGCTGAGCACCGTGTTCAATGTCAACAATTGCTAAACGTTCGTGGGCAAGAATCGCCTTATCACTGGCATAAATACCTGACCAGTCAGGGCCACGGTGGCGCATGAGCTTAGACATTTCTAGCGCGACTTGGCGCAGTTCTTTGGCATCAGATTGGATATCTAAAATCGAAAAGATTGAACACATAGTACAACTCCCACACTGTCTGTCATTTGAGGATGTCTCAATTGAGGTTTAATGTGCCAGCAATTTAGGTATTTGCCAAACACTATTTTTGACGTTTTATCTGTTTATTGGTGTTTTTGTTGATTTAGATGTTTATGTTTAATGATTTTATTTGAGAATAATTCATTTAATTTGCGTTATTTTTGATGATTTGTTTTTATTATCTGATTTGGCATGAGGGGTTTTGGGGAATTCACAATGTGTTTTGAAAAAGTGTCGATGATAGAAAAACCGCTAAAAAAGACCATAAATAATGAGTTGGCTCGTTTAAGTGTTTTATTTTTAATCAATTAATGCGCTGAGTTTGACATCAACCAATGGCATAAGCCTATTCAGAATGGTGTTGTGGGATGGATATTTCGCGATAACGGCATTTTTTATGAGCTGAAAACAAAAAAGCACGTGAATGGTTCACGTGCTTGTAGGTCTTGTTTGGCGCTTTGGCTGGCGCAGGAGGCTCTTTATTTTAGCTGGCGCTTTATTTCAAGCAGACGTCAATAAGAGATGATTAACGCAACTGTCTCTCGCAAGAAGCCACTGACTTAGCCTGTTATTTTGCGTCCGTTACAAGCGTCGTTTTGGCTGGGCGCAGGCTATTAAACTCTGTGCCTTGATAGTATCCCGGCCAATCTTTACTGTTGCCCAATGTGCGTGTGACTTGGTAGTAGATTTGCAAATCTTGCAGCGCGCCGCTCAAATCCCAGTCTTCACGGTATTCATCGCAGACATTGTGATAACAGCCTTTCATTGTAGCTTGCATCTGAGTTTTATAAGCAGCCGTGGCTTCATCAACGGGGTCGCTACCGCCGCCGGCAAAGACGGCGGGCACGCCTAGTTTGGCAAAGCTGAAATGATCTGAACGGAAGAAACCGCCCGAGGCGGGATTTTTCTCACCCATGGCGATGCGGTTTTGTTGTTTAGCCGCATCGATAAGATAAGTTTCTAACTCAGATTTACCTTTGCCGACGATGGTAAAGTCTTTGGTTTTGCCATAGATATTAGCGCTGTCGAGGTTTAACACTGCCACGGTTTTGTCGATAGGATAAAGTGGATTAGCGGCGTAATAGCGTGAACCGAGTAAGCCCTGTTCTTCACCTGTGGTGGCAATAAAGGTGACCGAGCGCGCTAAACCATGGCCTTGTTTGGCATTGTCGGCTAATTGTCTGGCGATTTCGAGAATGCCGGCAGTGCCTGAGGCATTATCCATGGCGCCGTTATAAATTTGATCGCCTTCTTTCGTCTCGTCTTTACCTATGTGATCCCAATGGGCTGTGTAGAGGATTTGCTCGTTGGCTTGTGTGCTGCCGGGGAGTGTGGCGACCACATTGTAGCTATTTGCGTATTCGGCTTTATTTTTAAAGGCGATGTTGGCCGTTTGTTCAAGGGGTAAATTGATTGAGCTGTCGGCGGCGCGCGCCATTAAATTAGGCAGTGATAAACCGGCTTTATCGAACAGTTGCGTAGCCGCGTCCAGTGTAAGCCAGCCTTCGACTTGGATACGGCTATCTTGTTCTGCTTTACTGAGGACCAGATCTTGCTGTGGTCCAGTCCAACTATTTTCTATCACGGACCAAGGGTAAGAGGCGGGCTCGGTATCATGGATAATCAGTGCGCCGAGTGCGCCTTGACGACTGGCTTCTTCAAATTTGTAGCTCCAACGGCCGTAATAGGTCATGGCTTTGCCGTTGAATTTACCCGAGTCAGGGCGAGCAAAGCCGGGATCGTTCACTAAGATCACCGCGATTTTGCCTTTCATGTCGAGATCTTGGTAATCATTCCAACCATATTCAGGGGCGTTCACCCCATAGCCGACGAAGACTAATGGTGCGTTCTCAATACTAATACCACCGTTATCGTGGCGACTGCTGAGCACTAGATCTTTTCGGTATTTAAAGGGTAATCCTGCCAGCGTAACTTGCTGCGCTTCATCTGCTGTATAGCTCACCATAGGCACTGGTTGTAAAAAGCTGCCTTGGTACGCGCCCTTGAGTCCCATCTCTGTAAAGGCTTTGGTCAAATAATCCAAGGTGAGTTTTTCACCGTGAGTGGTGGGCGCGCGGCCTTCAAATTCATCGGATGACAGGGCTTTAATATCATTTCTAAAGCGCGCTTCATTAAACTGCACTGGTTTGAGTTCAGCCAAAGTGCTGTTGCCATCAGGCTCTGGTGCATTAGGACTACAGGCACTGAGCATGGCCAGCGCACAGAGTGGATACAGACGTCGCATAGGTTAATCCTACTGTTGTTTTAATTAAGGTATTTTAGATTTATGTTAATCAATCAGAAGCGAGACTTATCATGAAGCAAGCCGCGGTGAGCCACAAGGCTGAGCGGCAGGTGAATGTGTTACTTAATGTTGCTTTACCCTATGCAATACGCCTTTGGGTGAGGCGTATTGCATAGGTCATATTTCCCAATTGTAGGAGCGGGTTTCGCCGACAATTACAAAATCGGGGTTAGTCATTAGTAATGAGCAAGCCAGAGAAAATGAGTTAACCATTACTGTAACAACAAAAAACAGATGTGTTTAGCAAGGACAGTTGATGTATATTTTTAACTGGATTATTACATCAATAAGGTTCATCAAACTCAAATGATCTCTTATTGGCTGTGTTAATAACTTTAAGATTAAGCCCATCAGTTAACTCAAGTTTGACATTTAAATTTGTGTTCGATTCATTAAAAAGTAGTCGGCTGTTGATATTATGCTCATTATTCAAAACTATTGACTCTAACTCTTCTGTTCTTCTAATCATGCGTAGTGTGTTAATTGCAGCTTTTTGGGTGTGTTTACTAGATGTAAAGCCTCCACCAATCGGCATGTATTCCGTTCCATCTGCGACTGTTACGCTGGTATTAGCAGCTTTTTTCCTCATAGTCTTACGTTCTTCCTGACTTATAATTTCTTCGCTATCGGTTTTGAAAATCATATGTGAAATAACGTGAGGCCAGTTGTCGTGTAATATTTGTATCAAATCAGTATTAGTCCAAGTGATGTGGTGAGCACCGTTTTTTTCATGAAGTAATATGTCTAGCAAGTAAGCTTCATTGCCATCAAAATACACGAATAGCATTTCATCACCTTTACCTCCTTCCTCAAAATGAATATGGTAGATCCCCCACTCAAAGCGAAGTAAGTCAGTTTTTTTATTTTGGTGTTGGCCTTTAACTTGTTTACTAAGAAACGGATTTACATCTTCACCCTTAGATAGCATGGTGACTAGGTTTACTATTTCAGTGCGATTCTGTAGCTGTGGAGATATGTGAATGTTCCACTTTTTGATCGGTATTCTGCGTTCAGTCACCGTAAGAAAGTGAAGCACTAAGTTTTTTATATCGTAATGCTTATAGCTCAAGTGAGCTTCTGCAGCACTAATGTGTTGCTTTCTTAGCTCTTCAAAACTAGGTATTGGGTAACCAAAATCTTTTAGCTTTTCTTTGATTTCAGTTTCTAAATCCTTAAAGAAATCTACTTCCATGTCGTGCTCCGATTGCTGTGCAAAATGTTATTAGAAGCATTCTATCTCGTTATGCGGATACGGAAAAAATCGGCGGTTGGTATGACGGAGGTGCAAAAGCATTCTTCATGATTATCCATACCTGCCGCGCTTAAACGGTTTTGAAGATCTTTACCCGTTTGTACGGAATAGTGAGTCAGAACGACCAACGGATTACCTTGCTCTAAAATGTGCTGGATAAATGTGTCGTCACCGAAGATCCGTTTATTTAAGGTATTTTGTTTATGGTGCCCAGCGCCGTAAGCACTGGGCACATATTGGGAGATGAGCTTAATTAAAATGAAGATTTAAACAACGTCGATATCGCCAGCGCAGGCAAACACATGGTTCGGGCGGAAGGGTTCTTTGTCGATATCTTCAAGCTTACTCACGCCACTGGTAACCAGAATGGTTTCAAGCCCTGCTTGGAAGCCCGCCAAAATATCGGTACGCATATTGTCACCTATGATGACAGTGTCTTCCGAGTGTCCATCAATATGATTAAGTGCAGAGCGAATAATCCAAGCACTCGGTTTGCCCACGTAGAAAGGTTTCTTACCGGTAATACGTTCGATGGGTGAGCAGAGTGCACCACAAGCAGGGCTGTAGGCTGGACCGTGAGTATCGGGGTTAGTGGCAATAAAGCGCGCGCCGCGTGCGATGAAGCCTGCCGCTTTATGGATCATCTCCCAGTTGTAGGAGCGGGTTTCACCGACAATCACAAAATCGGGGTTAATATCGGTAATGGTAAAGCCTGCTTTGTAGAGTTCGTGGGTGAGGGCGCCTTCGCCAATGACATAGGCCTTGCTGCCTTCTTGGTGTTTTAAAAAGTCGGCGGTGGCCATGGCGGAGGTGTAAAAGCATTCTTCAGGAATATCAATACCGGCGGCACTTAAACGGTTTTGCAGATCCTTACCCGTTTGTACGGGATAGTTAGTCAATATTACTAACGGATTGCCTTGCTCTAAAATGCGCTGGATAAATTTGTCGCTGCCGGGGATCAGTTTATTGTCGTGCAGTAGTACACCATCGATATCGCAGATAATATTTTTCATCTAATAGTCTCTTGTCATGCCGATCAAAAATCACTTTTTCGTTAAGTTATCTAATGCCACATTGCCTAAGAAAACAATGCTTTTGTTGAAAATAGTTAAAAAAATAGAGACCCGAAGGTCTCTATTTTTTTGATTGGTACAACTTACGGTCAAGTGGAACTAATCGGGCGCGTAACCGCTTGGGCCGATAAGGTTGCCATCGAGATAGGCTTGGCCATTTTGCATGTTAAGACGTTGCTGACTAAACCATTTCACCACGAGCGGATAAATAGCATGTTCTTGCTCATGCACGCGGGCGGCGAGCATATCAGCCGTATCGTCTTCATAAACAGGCACTTTGGCCTGTAATATCACTGGGCCCGCATCCAGCTCTGGCGTGACAAAATGCACGCTGGCACCATGTTCGCTATCGTTCGCGTCTATGGCACGTTGATGGGTGTTTAAGCCAGTGTATTTCGGTAGCAGCGAAGGATGAATATTGATCATGCGACCTAGGTAATGATTCACGAAATCATCAGTTAAGATCCGCATAAATCCCGCCAACACGATTAAATCGGGCTGATACTTTTCAATCACTGTCATTAAACGTGCATCGTATTCAGAGCGAGATTCACCTTGGTGAGCTATCACGCAGCTGGTATCAATTTCGCCATGATGGGCGCGCACTAGGCCATAGGCATCGGGTTTATTACTGATGACTCCGACAACTTCGGCCTGCAGATTATCGTCGCAACCGTCGATAACCGCTTGCAGGTTACTGCCATTTCCGGAAATTAATACAACTACACGACAGCTCTGGGGCATTACAGGATCTCCACTTGCTCTTCATTGCCTTCACGATGTGCGATAGCACCGATAAGCCATGCTTGTTCGCCTTCTGCAGCCAGTAATGCAAGTGCTGCATCCACTTTATCGGCTGGCAGCGCGACTAACATGCCGACGCCACAGTTGAAGGTGCGATACATTTCGTATTCTGCAATGTTGCCATTTTCCATTAACCAACTGAAAACAGCGGGCCATTGCCATGAATCGCCTTGGATAACCGCTTTTAAATTATCTGGCAGTACGCGCGGGATGTTTTCCCAGAAGCCGCCGCCAGTAATGTGCGCCATCGCATGGACATCAGATGCTTCAATCAGTTTGAGCAATGATTTTACGTAAATTTTGGTTGGCTCAAGTAGATGTTCAATCAGCGGTTTGCCGTTGAGATCTTGTTGAGGGTCTGCTTGGCTCACTTCTAATACTTTACGTACTAAAGAGTAACCATTTGAATGAGGGCCGCTTGAGGCTAATGCAATAAGCGCATCACCCGCTGCCACTTTGCTACCGTCAATAATGTCGGCTTTTTCAACTACACCCACGCAGAAACCCGCTAGGTCGTAATCTTCACCTTCATACATGCCTGGCATTTCAGCGGTTTCACCGCCAATTAACGCACAACCAGATTGGAAACAACCTTCGCCGATGCCGTTGACGACGGACGTTGCCGTTTCAACATCGAGCTTGCCTGTTGCGTAGTAATCGAGGAAAAACAGTGGCTCAGCGCCTTGAACGATCAGATCGTTTACACACATGGCGACTAAGTCTATGCCGACCGTGTCATGTTTTTTATAGTCGATAGCTAAACGTAATTTAGTCCCAACACCATCGGTGCCAGACACTAAAACCGGTTGTTTGTATTTAGTGGGGATTTCACACAGGGCGCCAAAACCACCTAAGTTGCCCATAACTTCTGGACGACGGGTACGTTTAACGGCTGCTTTAATGTTACTTACCAGTGCATTACCTGCATCAATATCAACGCCGGCATCTTTATAGCTCAGTGGGGTAGGTGTGCTCACGGAGGGATCCTCTCGGGTACATCGTTATTGGATTTTATGCGGCGGTATTCTACCAGCTTGTGCTAGGGGTCGAAAGTCATGATTTGGATTTATGCCCCTCGGCGGAGTTTTTTTGGTCTGAATACGAAATATTCTATTTTTAGAGGTCTTGAGTTTGGTCACAAAATAGTAAATCACAGTAGGTATCTTAGACGATTGGGGATTATTCTTGGGAGATAGCTCACGATTAGACCGAATGGCAAAACTTTCTGTTTTACCTAGTAAACAAATCAACTAGAATCTGAAAAATTTGCCTAAAATAATACGCCGAAAAATAAGCAGGAGAGAAAAATGAAAGTTGTCGAGGTTAAACATCCTTTAGTGCGTCACAAAATCGGTTTAATGCGCGAAGGTGACATTAGCACTAAACGTTTCCGTGAACTAGCCGCCGAAGTGGGTAGTTTATTAACCTATGAAGCTACCGCAGATTTCGAAACTGAAACGGTGACGATTGAAGGCTGGAATGGTCCGGTTGAAGTCGATCAAATCAAAGGTAAAAAAGTCACTGTCGTGCCAATTTTGCGTGCGGGTTTGGGCATGATGGACGGCGTACTCGAGCACATTCCCAGTGCGCGTATCTCAGTTGTCGGTATTTATCGTGACGAAGAAACCCTTGAGCCAGTGCCTTATTTTGAGAAGCTGGCCAGCGACATGAACGAGCGTATCGCCTTAGTTGTCGATCCTATGTTGGCGACAGGTGGTTCTATGATTGCGACCGTCGATTTATTGAAAAAGCGCGGTTGTACTTCAATTAAGGCCTTAGTGCTAGTGGCTGCGCCTGAAGGCATTAAAGCCTTAGAAGCGGCGCATCCGGATATCGAATTATATACTGCCGCTATCGATAGATGCTTAAACGAGAAAGGTTATATCCTGCCAGGTCTGGGTGATGCGGGCGATAAAATCTTTGGTACTAAATAGCCAAAGTTGCTAAAGAATTAGAGTTGCTGATGCTCAATTGAGCGGATGTGGTCAGTAAGGGGAGCCTAGGCTCCCTTTTTGTTTTTGTTCAATACAGTAATAACAACTTTATCTTAAGCTGCTAAAGTTTAGGATTAAGGCAAATAATAATTCTTTATTGAAGTTGTTTTTATTGGCTTATTTTGCAATTTTATTGATCGCAGTTTACGTTTTGTGCAAGGTACATTGTCGGTAGAACAGGGATTAAGAGGAATTATGGGAAATTCGGCTCTCAACTGGTTATTATTGCGTCGATCATTTGAATTTGCGACCCTCTTGTTTGTCGTACTCCTACTTATTCTATTACCGTTTAAAATCGATAGAGAGCATAAATCCTTTGTGTCTTTTGTAAAAAACGAGCAACTTACACCGAGTTATATTGAACTGCTCGGTAAAAGCTTATCTCTGCACGATATTATTGATTTCAATAAATCCTCTTTAGCGCTTTTTCAACTCGACCCTTCTAGATTAATGCTGCCGCAAGGGGGAGTGCTTTCCGCAGAAGAAGAGCAAGTATTACGCTATTTTGATTATCTCTATTCCAGTAAAACCAGTAAAAAGACCAATGTCGAAGATATATTCCTGTATGTGGGACTTTATCGCAGTGATGCCATGTATTTTGCCTCCCCAATTCCTGAGGACGTAAAAGCGCGGCTGATTAAAGACCGTACTTCAACGAATGAGTTTTGTCAGAGTCTGCAATATTGCGCGAAAGACGCGACCCCAGAGTCCTTAGGCGATGGAATCGTATTATCCATTCCTTATCAAGATGAAGTCAGTGGGAAAGTCATTTTATCGATGGCATCACCGATTTCATCATCTAATGATCCTAATCATTTCATCGGTGATGTTATTGCCGACACGGCTCTAATGACGTCGGTTTTTATGCGTAATAAACATGTCGAATTGCAGAAAACGGATTATGGTACTGAGTTGGTGATCACGACAGATAGCCTTTGGGCTGAACTGACGCCGGAGTTCTTGTTTTATTCGATGACAAATCATTTAGATAACATGACTTCACTGACATATAAAATCAGTATATTTCGTTTCATTGTGTGGAATTTGCCCCTGTGGTTTTTGTTATCTATCGTGATCTTCTTCGTTCAAATTAATATCAATCGTTTTAGGAAACTTCGTACTGAGCGTCAACGGTTTAGTGAAGCGATGTTATTGGATGCTTTTACTCGAACCTATAATAAGAAAGTCTATGAGACCACACTGTTTGATGTCGCAACTAAGGGGCATTACGCGGTGATTTGCGTGGATGGCGACAAAATCAAGACCATTAATGATACCTATGGGCATAAACTCGGGGATATGGCGATCATGCAAATTGTTGATGCGATGCGCAGTGTATTTCGAGAAAATGATTTGTTAATCAGAACCGGCGGTGATGAGTTTGTCGTCATCTTGGCCAATTGCACTTTTGAACGGGCCTTATTGTTGGCTGAACATTTACGTCAGGCGGTCGCAGAGCGGCAGTTTTTAAATGTGCTGACAGTCTCCTGCGGTGTGGCTGATTCGCAAGATTATGCTTCCTTTGAGGCAGTGCTACAAGCGGCGGATAAAGCGTTATATGAGGATAAAAAGAATAAGCAAGGGAGTCGCAAACTTGACCCGACATCTTAATTATCACGTTAATTATTACGTGAGTTATTGAGTGAATCAGTGAGTTAACCTGCTGCCCGCAATAAAAGTGAATACCCACGATAAAAAACAGCGCAGAGAATGCCACGCTGTTGTTACTTTCTAATACGGTAATGTAAACATCTGCGATAACACTTACAACACCATGGCCGCAATCCAACCAAACACTAATAGTGGAATATTGTAGTGGATAAATGTTGGGATCACGCTGTCACGAATGTGGTCGTGTTGACCATCGGCATTCAAACCTGCAGTGGGACCTAAGGTGGAATCTGATGCTGGCGAGCCCGCATCACCCAGCGCGGCGGCAGTGCCAACTAACGCGATTGTGGCCGCTACTGAAAAACCAAAACTTAATGCCAATGGTACATATATCGTCGCGATAATTGGAATGGTGGAGAAAGACGACCCAATTCCCATAGTGATCAGTAGACCAACCAGTAGCATTAAGAAGGCTGCGAGGGCTTTATTGTTACCAATAATCTCACTAAGCGAGGCCACAAGCGTACCTACTTCACCGGTTTCTTTCACTACAGCGGCAAAGCCTGCGGCTGAAATCATGATAAAGCCGATATTGGCCATCATTCGCACACCTTGGTTGAAAATATCTTGGTCGGCGACATGCTTCAAGGCACCCGAAAAACTGAAAATCATGAAGCCGACTAAGGCACCAAAAATCATAGAGTCAGTTTCGAGTTGTACGACGAGAGTGGCTAATATTGCTAGTGCAGCAATGATGATATTGCGTTTGTTGAGATTTTCTTCAGGTTCAGCGACCAACACTTTTGCCTCGTCGTAAGTCCGAGGTTTACGATAACTGATGAATACTGCAGTGAGTAACCCTACGACCATACCCGCGGCAGGGATTAACATGGCTGGCGGAATTTGCTCGCGAGCAGCGGCTAAGCCATTGCTGGTTAAGTTGGAAAGCAGAATATCATTTAAGAAAATGCCACCAAAACCAATCGGTAAAATCATATAGGTGGTGACTAGGCCGAAGGTTAGAACACAAGCCACAAGGCGACGGTCGATGTTCAGCTTGGTCATCACATGTAAGAGTGGTGGCACTAAAATCGGAATGAAGGCGATATGGATGGGTAAAATATTCTGTGAAGCCATCGACATGACGAGTAGTGATAACAGCAGTAACCAGCGTACCCAGTTAGTATTAGTGGGATTAGGATCTTGTCCAAGGCTACTAATGATGCTTCTAGAAATCAGCGTCGTTAAGCCTGAATGCGATAGTGCGACAGCGAAGGCGCCTAATAATGCATAACTGAGCGCAATTTGTGCGCCGCCACCTAAGCCTGTATTAAAGGCATCTATAGTTTGGTGCAGATCCATTCCGCCTACCAATCCCGCCACGAGGGCGCTCACGGTCAGGGCAATAACCACATTCACCCTAGCTAAACTGAGTGCTAACATTAAGCACACTGCAATTACGACTGCATTCATTATCAATTTTCTTAATTCTTTAAGCCAAAGGAGCTATTTTCGACTGCAAAGGCAGTGGATGTCCAGTTTGCCGAGGGCTTATCTGAAAAATATCTGAAAATGTGATCATGCTGGTTTTTGTCTGTTAGCTGAATGTGGATTGCTCCGCACACAGGATACACAGATTGCTCTATCCTTAGTCAGGTAAAATGGAAATACCCTTGAAAAATGTGATATTGGTCTTAAATAGGTTGTAAGGCACAGCACACGACTTATAATGCCTAAGGATTTGATTGGTAAGAACACCTTTTAATCAGTAAAGATTTAACTTGACCTAGGTTGAGAACATACTGGCTAGAAGGCATCTTGCCTTACACTTAGTTCAACTCATAGATGGAGATATAAAATGAGCGTATTAGTAGGCCGTCAGGCTCCTGATTTTACTGCTGCAGCTGTATTAGGTTCTGGCGAAATCGTTGATAGCTTTAACTTGACTGCAGCCATCAAAGGCAAACCAGCCGTCGTATTCTTCTATCCACTTGACTTCACTTTCGTTTGCCCATCAGAGTTGATCGCTTTTGATCACCGTATGGAAGAGTTCACTAAGCGTGGCGTAGAAGTGATTGGTGTGTCTATCGATTCTCAGTTTACCCACAATGCATGGCGTAACACCCCAGTTGAAAAAGGCGGTATTGGCCAAGTTAAATACACGCTAGTGGCTGATGTTAAACATGAAATCTGCAAAGCATACGATGTTGAGCATCCAGAAGCGGGTGTGGCTTTCCGTGGTTCATTCCTGATCGACAAAGAAGGCATGGTTCGTCACCAAGTCGTTAACGATCTGCCATTAGGCCGTAACGTTGATGAAATGCTACGTATGATCGATGCACTGCAATTCCATGAAGAGCACGGTGATGTTTGTCCTGCTGGCTGGGAAAAAGGCGATAAAGGTATGAATGCAAGCACTGAAGGTGTTGCTGCTTACCTGTCTGAAAACGCAAGCTCACTGTAATTAGTACTTTTCTAATCACAGTCGCCTGTTAAATGAAAAAAGCTGCCAATGGCAGCTTTTTTGTTTTTAAATGGCTTAAGATCTAGTGAGAACCGCTAAATTTATGCCTTAGTACCACTTGCATCCTGCTCATCCTGGGCCAGTAATGGCCAGCCACCTAATGATTTCCAACGGTTCACGATATGACAAAAAAGCTCCGCGGTACGTTCGGTATCATATAGCGCCGAATGGGCTTCTTTATTATCGAAGGGAATACCCGCCATAATACATGCCTTGGCAAGTACGGTATGACCAATGGCGAGTCCGGCGAGCGTTGCTGTGTCAAAGGTGGCAAAAGGATGAAACGGCGAGCGTTTTAAGTCGCAACGTTCTATCGCCTTACTCACAAAACCATGATCGAATGCCGCATTGTGCGCCACTATGATACTGCGATGGCAGTCGGAGGCTTTTTGGGCTTTCTTCACGGCTTTAAAGATTTCCAAAAAGGCTTCTTTCTCGCTCACCGCTCCCCGTAACGGATTAGTGGGATCAATACCGTTGAATGCTAACGCTTCGGGTTCTAAATTTGCGCCTTCAAAGGGCTCAATGTGGAAGTGTAGGGTTTTATCGATTCCTATCACACCTTCATTGTCCATTTTTAGTAGGGTGACGGCAATTTCTAGCAACGCATCGGTTTGAGAGTTGAAGCCCGCAGTTTCGACATCAATGACTACGGGAAAGTAGCCTCGAAATCGGTATTTCAATTTGTTCGCGTCGCAAATGTCACTCATAAAGTACTCAAGAAAATTCACAGGGCGCTATTATGCTAAATGTGTTGGGGTGTGTCATGCTTGATTGGTGGTTTTATGAGCTAAAGGAACTAAATAGTTTGCCGATAAAGCCATGTAACCGATTAAACATGAGTAAAGGCTATGTGGCGAAAACTGATATTAGTATCAATTTTATGCGTTCCAGCAACTGCAATGGCAGAGTTGCGCCATTATGTCGCCTCTTTAAGTGATTCCCAGTGGCGAGTGAGTGAAAATACTCCCATCGTCTGTCGCCTTGAGCATGATATTCCTTCTTACGGTAAAGCGATTTTTACCAGTGAAGCGGGTAAGCAGCAGAATATGACTTTTACCTTAGATATGTGGGTAAAACCTGATCAAGTGACGCAGGCTAAATTAATTAGCCGCGCGCCGCAGTGGCGTCCTGGTGTGGTATCGAAAGAGATCACGTCATTACATTATCAAAAGTACTTTAACGGTGAAGTGCCTAAGCGTGCAGCTTGGTCTATGTTGGCAGAGTTGAGTCGCGGTATGGAACCAACGTTTTACTATGCTGATTGGTATAACGAGTCGAATAAGATAGCTGTGGGTTTGTCTTCAGCTAATTTTGGCCGTAAATATACTGAGTTTAAAGCTTGTTTAGCGCATTTATTGCCCTATAGCTTTGAAGATATCGCTTTTACTGTATTAAATTACGATGAAGGCGGAACCGATTTAACTCGTTTCTCCCAGCAACAACTGTCTCGGGTGCAAGAATATTTAGCCTATGATCCCTTGGTAGAGTTAGTGCTGGTGGATGCATATACCGACAGCTATGGTGGCCGTTCAGTAAACCAGAAAGTGTCGGATACACGAGCTGCGTCGGTAAAAGAGTTCTTTGTTGCCAGTGGTATTCCTCAAGATCGTATTGTCACATTCGGGCATGGTGAGCGTCGTCATGTGGCTTCCAATGATGATATGGATGAAAGGGCGCGTAACCGTCGTGTTGTTATACGGATAAGTAAACCTTTTTAGTGTTTGTTTTACCTAGGTTTTAAGTGTTTTCCAATGCCAAGTTTATGACTTGGCATTGTCGTTTTTAAAAGAAGGAGAGTTCAGGCAGTATGCCACTTTAATCGAATGATTCGCTCAATTTGCGCGTATGGGTAAAATAATGAGATTTTTTAATTTGTAGATATGACATATCCACCTCAACAAGTACTGCAGAAAGCGAGAGTGGGATAAGTACGAATAATATAGATGAAGTATAAAACTTGGCCGTTGCAATAATCAGGATAGTGTTTGAAATGCTAAAAAAAAGCCCGCTTAAACTAAGCGGGCCGCAAAAATAATGCATTTGCAATCAACAAATTGAAGGAAGGAAGTCAAGCATAAGAACCAGAAAAGAAACTGAAGTGTTGGGAACACACCAGTTTAAAAGTTCTTTGTTTTCGATATCTGCAAGCAGTTATCTCCTGAAAACAAGCACATACTATTGGGAAACCTGTTGTAAAACAAACGAGAAAAATTGCCCATAAACATTAGTAATTCTAATGACTACAAAGGTGATTTATATCACTTAAGTCACTATTTACCTTGATTAATAACTTATAACTCACTATTAATGCATAATAATACACTTCAATAAGCTTATCCTTGCTGCTATTTTGTTAAATTCACGATACAGCTTAAAAAACTTCATATTAAGTTACGCCATTGCCATGATTTTTTTTGCTTGTATAGTACTTGCTGAAAAGGCCTTAAGCCCGAAACCATAAGAAGGACGACAACACGATGGCATTAAGATTTCGCCTTGCAAAGCAAGGTTTGTTAGTGGCCACATTGGGGATGGCACTCGGTGCCTGCCAAAGTGGCAATTCACCTGAGCAAAATTCGACTGAGCAGGCAAGCGCAACTAAACTCGTTTACCCTGTCACTGAAAAAGATGACCTCGTCGAAACCATTCATGGTGTCGCAGTGGCCGACCCTTATCGTCATCTGGAGGCCAATACGCCTGAAACTGAAGAGTGGGTAAAAGAACAACAAGACTTTGGTCAAGCCTACCTCGCTAAGATCCCCAATAAACAAGCTGTGGTCGAACGTATTACAGAACTTTGGAATTACGAAAAAGTCTCTGCCCCGTTTGAAAACGGCGACAATCAATTTTACTACCGTAATGATGGCCTACAGGCGCAATCGGTTTTGTACGTTAAAGGTTTAGATGGTGTTGAAAAGCCTGTTCTTGACCCAAATAAACTGTCTGCGGATGGCACTGTTGCCTTATCCGGCGTGGCTGTGAGCAATGACGGTAAAATTTTAGCCTATGGTGTGTCAAATTCTGGCTCAGATTGGCAGCAATGGCAGTTCGTTGATATTGCAACCGGTAAGAAACTGGCCGATGAACTGAAATGGATTAAATTTTCTAGCGCAGTGTGGGATAAAGAAAATCAAGGTGTGTTCTACGCCCGTTATGCTGCCCCAGCAGGGGGGGATGTCTTAGCTGACGTTAATTTTAACCAAAAAGTGTATTACCACAAATTAGGCACAGACCAACATCAAGATCTATTGATTTATGAGCGTCCACAGAATAAAGATTGGGGCTTTGGCATTGATGTCTCTGAGAAAGGTGAATACTTATTACTGTCGATTTCTCAAGGTACGGATAAGCGTAATCGTTTCTTCTATAAATCGTTATTTGAGCCTAAATCCCAAGTGGTGGAATTGATCCTCAAATTAGAAGCTGAATATGAGTTTCTCGGTAATGATGGTTCAGTGTTTTATTTCAAAACCGACTTAGAGGCGCCTAATGGTAAAGTGATTGCGATTGACACCCGCAATAGTGATAAATCGCAATGGCAAACGATTATTCCTGAGTCTAAAGATCCGATTAATAATGTCGCCATTATTAATGACCATTTAGTGGTGAGTTATTTACATGATGTGTTAGGTCAATTATCGATTTACAGTATGGGTGGTCAGAAGCGTCAAGATGTGGCATTGCCTGGTCTTGGCAATGTGGCAGGGCCTTTTGGTAAAGCCAGCAAAGATTATTTCTATTATGTGTTTAATAGTTATATTCAGCCTGAAACCACCTATCAGTTTGATTTTAAAACTGGCGGTTCAACCGTTATTGCTAAACCCAAAGTCTCGTTTAATCCCGATGACTATGTTTCTGAACAGGTTTTCTATAGCAGCAAAGACGGTACGCGTGTGCCTATGATGCTCTCCTATAAAAAGGGCTTAGTGAAAAACGGTCAAAATCCGACATTACTTTATGCCTATGGTGGTTTTGCCATTTCGATGACACCACGTTTTAGCCCTGCCAATATCGCTTGGTTAGACATGGGTGGCATTTATGCTGTGCCGAGTTTACGTGGCGGCGCTGAGTATGGCGAAAGCTGGCATCAAGCGGGGATGTTCGACAAAAAGCAAAATGTGTTTGATGACTATTTTGCTGCTGCTGAATATCTGGTCAGCGAAAAATACACCAACAGCTCTAAACTCGGTGCCTATGGCCGCAGTAATGGTGGTCTGTTGATGGGCGCTGCTGTGACTCAACGTCCTGAACTTTTTGCTGCCGTATTACCTGCGGTGGGCGTGTTGGATATGCTGCGTTTCCACAAGTTCACTATTGGTTGGGCTTGGACGAGTGAATACGGCAGTGCCGATAAAGCAGAGCAATTCCCTGCGCTATTGGCTTATTCGCCCTATCACAATGTAAAAGCGCAAGCTTATCCTGCGACTATGGTAATGACTGCGGATCATGATGATCGTGTTGTGCCATTACACAGTTTCAAGTTTGCGGCCATGCTGCAGGAGAAACAGCAGGGCAATAAACCAGTCATTATGCGTATCGAGTCAAATGCTGGTCATGGAGCGGGTAAGCCCACGGCGATGAAGATCGACGAATTTGCCGACATCTACAGTTTCTTGTGGCAGAGTTTTGGCTTAACCTTGCCACAAGCTATCGCAAAATAACTAACTATGTTAATAAAATGGGGTCGTTTGACCCCATTCTCTTTTACAATTGCCCCTATTCATCTGAAACCCGCGCTATTCCTATCTATATCTTCATCGGGTCATTCACAAGTCTTGTTTCCCTAGGTATAGTAAGCGTCAATTTTTCAACCAAAATTTGCTTATTTTCAAATGATGTTTCATTGGCCAATTTCAGTCTATTACGAAGACACCGACGCTGGTGGCGTTGTCTATCATTCGAACTACCTCAACTTTTTTGAGCGCGCGCGAACCGAGTGGCTAAAAGCCCTTGGCGTGAGTCAGACTGCGTTATTAGCCGACGACACCGCTTTTGTCGTAAAGCGTGCGGAACTCGATTTTCGCAAAGCAGCACGTTTTGAACAGAACCTTATTGTTGAAACTAAGGTCATAGAGTTGAAAAAGGCCTCGTTGATCTTTCATCAACGCTTGGTCGATAAACAGGGAGACTGTTATTGTGAAGGCACAGTGCTGGTTGTTTGTGTTGCGCTATCACGTATGCGTCCCCGAGCTATTCCCTTAAATATTGTGCAGGAGTTTGACAGTGCAAGCTGATATGTCGATTGTTGGGTTATTTTTACAAGCCAGTTTATTAGTGAAATTTGTTATGTTCACTTTACTTTGCTTGTCGGTGATGTCTTGGACGGTGATTTTACAACGCCGTAGCTTACTGACATCCGCAAAAAGTAAATCGGCGAAGTTTGAAGACAAATTTTGGTCAGGTGTTGATTTAAATCGTTTGTATAAAGAATTATCATCTCGTCCAGATAATAGCGGTTTAGAGTCATTATTTGTGACTGGCTTTAAGGAATATTCACGCCTGAATAAATTAAATAGCAAAGTGCCCGATGCCGTCATGGATGGTACATCGCGTGCTATGCGTGTGACCTTGTCTCGCGAAATGGAAAAGTTAGAAGCTAACTTACCGTTATTAGCAACGATTGGTTCGACTAGCCCTTATATCGGTTTATTTGGTACGGTATGGGGGATCATGAATTCTTTTATCGCTATTGGTTCGATGGAAAACGCCACCTTAGCTATGGTTGCCCCCGGTATTGCTGAAGCTTTGATTGCAACGGCTATGGGTTTATTTGCTGCAATTCCAGCGGTAATCGCCTACAACCGTTTCTCGACTCAAGTCGATAAATTAGAAATGGCTTACGCAAACTTTATGGAAGAGTTCTCCAGCATTTTGCATCGCCAAGCATACAGTGAGAAGGAAGGGGCATAATGCAACCAGCTTATCAGCGCAAACGTCGTCGCCCCGTTGCTGAAATCAACGTGGTGCCTTATATCGACGTCATGCTCGTGCTGTTAATTATTTTTATGGTAACAGCACCCATAGTGACCCAAGGGGTCAAAGTGGAGCTGCCTCAAGGGGCGGCAGAAGTTTTACCCAATGACAGTAAGCCGCCCATTGTTGCTTCAATCGATGGTGATGGTGATTACTTCCTCAATAAAGGCGGTTCAACGAATGTGCCTATGGATTTGGAAGAATTGGCAACGGAAGTGGCTGCACTTATCGTGACTGAACCTGAGCGTCCTGTTGTGGTTAAAGCCGATAGAAATATTCCTTACGATAAAGTGATTCAGTTGATGGTGACACTGCAGCAATCTGGCGTGCCATCAGTCGGTTTGATGACGGATTCACCCAAGGAGAAATAGGTGGCAGATAAGTCAGATGTAACATTACCTCTGTCAATTTCAGCGGGTATTCATATTGGCGTGATAATTATTCTGGCATTAGGAATAGATTTTTCTCACAAACCTGAGCCTATGCAACAAGTTAGCGCACCAGCAATCAAAGCGGTTATGGTTGATCAGCAAAAAGTGGCTAATCAAGTTGAGAAACTTAAGCAAGAAAAGCGTGATGCCGAACGCCGTGAGCAAGAACGTCAAGCCGAGCTTGAACGCAAAGCTCAAGAAGCGAAACAGGCACGCGAGCGCGAACAAGCTCAGATTAAACAGCTAGAGCAAGAACGTAAGCAGCAGGAAATTGAGATTCAAAAAGCCAATGAAGCGACCAAATTAGCCCAGGTGAAACAGCAGCAGGAAAAGGAAAAGGCAGTCAAAGCCGAAGCCGACCGTAAGCTGAAAGAGCAGGAGCGTAAGGTTGCTGAAGACGCCGCACAAAAAGCCGCTGAAAAACGTAAGGTTGAAGAAGCTGCTGCAGTGAAAGCTGAAACTGACCGTAAGCAAAAAGCAGATGCGGAAGCTAAAGCTAAAGCGGAGGCAGATGCCAAAGCTAAAGCAGATGCCAAAGCTAAAGCAGATGCCAAAGCTAAAGCAGATGCCAAAGCTAAAGCAGATGCCAAAGCTAAAGCGGATGCCAAAGCTAAAGCGGATGCCAAAGCTAAAGCGGATGCCAAAGCCCTTGCCGATCAAGAGCAGGAAATGGCTGATGCATTAGCGGCTGAGCAAGCGGCGCTGTCGCAAACCATGAATAAGCAGATGCAGAGTGAAGTCGGTAAGTATCAGGCAATGATAAAATCAACTATTCAACGTAATTTGGTAGTGGATGAATCTATGCGTGGAAAGACTTGTACTGTCTCTGTGCGTTTAGCGAATGATGGGTTTGTGATCAGCAGCCAAACAAAAGGTGGTGATCCCAACGTTTGTCGTGCAGCAAAAGCGGCGATTTTGAAAGCGGGCAAACTGCCTGTGTCTCCGGATCCTGCTGTTTATAACTTGATGAAAGAAATTAACTTAATCGTTGAACCAACGTTTAATTAAAGGAGCACCATGAAAATATTGGCAAAATGGTTAGCACTGGCAGTTCTGCTGTGCACCACCCCCGCGAAAGCGGCATTGGATATTGTGATCACAGAAGGTGTTGACGCAGCGCGTCCCATCGCTGTGATGCCTTTTGTATGGCAAGGTCCTGGCGCACCGCCACAAGCGATTGCTGATGTGGTGATGTCTGACTTAGCTCGTAGCGGTACCTTTAAACCTTTAGACGAGCTCGGACTACCTCAGCGTAATATTGGTGCTTTGGCTCAGTTTCAACCTAGTTCATGGTCTAGCGTTGGCGCAGAAGCTGTGGTGTTAGGTACTGTGAAACCTTACGGAACCGATCAGTATTTGGTGAGCTTTGATTTAATCGATTTAGTTAAAGCACAAAACCAAGCATTGAAAGGCTCTGTCAGTGCTACAGAATTTTTGATGGACAGTCGCCAAACTGTGATTTCAGCAGCGCAATTTCGTCAATATGGTCATAGAATTAGCGATATCGTCTATGAAAAGTTAACCGGTATTCGCGGTGCATTCTTAACGCGGATCTCCTACGTCGTGGTCAATCATACTCAAAAAGCACCTTATCAGTTGATGGTTGCGGACTATGATGGTTTTAACGAGCAAATGTTACTGCGCTCACCTGAGCCATTAATGTCACCTACTTGGTCGCCTGATGGACGTCGTTTGGCGTATGTTAGCTTTGAAAATAAAAAAGCAGAGATTTTCGTACAAGACCTTTATACCCAAGTGCGCACTAAAGTGAGCTCTTTCCCAGGTATTAATGGTGCGCCGGCTTTCTCTCCTGATGGTAAATCTTTGGCTGTGACGCTGTCTAAGGACGGTCAGCCTGAGATCTATGTTATCGATATTGCGACAAAAGCGATTAAGCGTATTACCAATCACTATGCTATCGATACTGAACCATCATGGTATCCTGATGGGAAGTCGTTGATTTTCACCTCTGAACGTGGTGGTAGACCGCAAATTTATCGCGTAGAGTTAAGTTCAGGTAAAGTGAGTCGTGAAACATTTGAAGGTGAATGGAACCTTGGCGGTTCAATTACGCCAGATGGACGTAGTATGATTTTTGTTAACCGTACTAACGGTAAGTTTAATATTGCGCGTATGGACTTAAATACGCGTTTTATGCAGGTGCTAACCTCTACACGCTTGGATGAATCCCCAAGTGTGGCGCCTAATGGTACTATGGTCATATATGGCACTACACACCAAGGTAAGCAAGTATTAGCAGCTGTTTCTACGGATGGACGCTTTAAAGCGAGATTACCCGTGGGTCAAGGCGAGGTGAAATCACCTTCTTGGTCTCCGTTTCTCTAATGTTATACCTTGATTTAATCACATTTAATTTTATAAGGAACACGTAATGGATCTGAATAAGTTGTTAAAAGCTATGTTGGTAGCACTTCCAATTATGGCTATTAGTGCATGTAGCTCAACTTCAGAATCAGAAACTGATGCAATGGGCTCAACAAACGGTTCAGGTAGCGAACTGAATGGTGGCATTCAAACTGGTGGTGTGGGTGCTATGTTGTCATCTGAAGAGCAGCAACGTCAGCAGTTAGAAGAGTTGAGAAAAGAACACATCATTTACTTCGATTTCGACCGCAGTGAAGTTCAAACTGAATTCGCCGCTGTATTAGAAGCTCATGGTACTTACTTAGTTGAGCACCCAAGTGTGCGCGTACTGATTGAAGGTCATGCGGACGAGCGTGGCACTCCTGAGTACAACATTGCTCTGGGCGAACGTCGTGCTAAAGCCGTTGCTAAATACCTACAAGGTATGGGTGTGCAGCCAAGCCAAATGAGCGTAGTCAGCTATGGCGAAGAAAAACCACTTGATTTTTCTCGCACTGATGAAGGTTTTGGCAAAAACCGTCGTGCAGTTTTAGTTTACTAAGATTGAATCTCGGAGAGTAACACAATGAAACGTGCCGTCTTAATTACGGCAATGTTCCTTGGTGCGGGCGCTGCAGTTGCAGCGCCTGCTCCTGTGGAAGATATTGCTGGTGGTTCGGGTGATGACAGACTTGCTCGTATCGAACGTATTGTAAAATCGAGACAACAAAGTGAGCTCGAGATGCAACGTCGTCTTGATACACTGCAGCAGGAAGTTCTCGATTTACGCGGTTTAACCGAACAACAGAATTATCAGATTGAGCAGATGCAAGAGCGTCAGCGTCAGTTATATGATGAGCTTGCTAATTTATCCTCAAAGGCATCTGCCGCACCTGCAGCTGCAGCGACATCAATCCCCTCTGTGGTATCGACCAATGCTGCCGCAAGTAGTTTAAGTGAAACTGCAAGTTATGAAAATGCCGTTAACTTAGTCTTAAAAGAGCGTAAGTATGACGATGCCATTCCTGCCTTCCGTGCTTTTATCAAACAATACCCAGACTCTGTGTATGCCGCGAATGCGAACTATTGGTTAGGACAGCTATTATTTAATAAGAGCGAATTTGCAGAAGCTAAACAAGCCTTCAAAACTGTGGTTGATCGTTTTAGTGATTCTAATAAACGTGGCGATAGTTTAGTGAAGCTTGGCATGATCGCCGAGAAAACCGGTGATAAAGCTGGTGCGATGCAATACTACCAACAAGTTGTCAAAGATTACGCAAACAGCGCCGCAGCACGCATTGCACAGCAGCAACTGGCTGCAATTAAAGCGTAATTAACTAAAAAACATACTCTTAGTCTGTTTTTCATGCAAACGACAAAAATTTGGGAATTTGCGCTTGCATGAGAAGATGAAAAAGGTATTATAGGCGCCCTCAGAGCGGCGAGGTCGTTCGGGGCGTGAAATACCAGTAAATGGGTCGTTAGCTCAGTCGGTAGAGCAGTTGGCTTTTAACCAATTGGTCGAAGGTTCGAATCCTTCACGACCCACCACTTACTCTAATGAATAGAATAAGTTAGTGGTATTTAATGAGATAGTCAGTAGTACAATGGGTCGTTAGCTCAGTCGGTAGAGCAGTTGGCTTTTAACCAATTGGTCGAAGGTTCGAATCCTTCACGACCCACCACTTTACTGAAAGTGCATAAATCAGCGCAACACCAGATGGGTCGTTAGCTCAGTCGGTAGAGCAGTTGGCTTTTAACCAATTGGTCGAAGGTTCGAATCCTTCACGACCCACCACTTATTATTCGCATTGTTGATGCCAAAATAAGTGAACATTTTTATCGTAATACCTAGATGGGTCGTTAGCTCAGTCGGTAGAGCAGTTGGCTTTTAACCAATTGGTCGAAGGTTCGAATCCTTCACGACCCACCACTTATTTCTTCAGCTGTATCTCTCTCGAATTTCCTCCTGAATGTCCCACGTTAAACTCCAATACTGAGTACAGAATTTAATACCTTCGTTTTACTTCTTCCACTGCAAATATTTTTCTAACATAATTATTGGCATTAGCAAGTTCGACTAATGCTGCATCTTTAAAAAGAAACGTATCTTGAGTTTGGTGATTATATTAAAGCTGACATTATGTGCAGTGATGATGACAATGGTGCGCTGGATTCAAGGGGGCTTTTTAGGCAGTTTTGTACCGAGCACTATTTATGGAAAGCTCTAATCCCACTGGGTTGTGATAAAGACTAAAAAGGAGACCTTAGGTCTCCTTTTGCATTAAGCGGATCACATATCTATAGCGCTTAATCTAACAGATTGTTTTCACGAACATATTGCTCGAAATCTGTGCACCCACCGATGTGCTTCTCATCGACAAAAATCTGCGGTACTGTTTCAACTGGCTTACCGACAGTTTTTTCTAAATCTGCTTTAGAGATGCCTTCTGCATGGATATCGACATATCTGAACTTAAAGTCATCACGTTTTTCAACGAGTTGCTCAGATAATTGCACAGCACGAACGCAATAAGGACAGCCTGGACGGCCAAAAATAACAACGAACATAATAGCTCCTTAGGATTACTTTAGTCGTTTTATACCATAGGCCTAAGTGAATTGATAATGTCAGCCACGTTTATTTTCAGTTTGATAGCGACCTTGATAATCAAAATAGCTTTCGAGCAGATCCCAGCCTTTTTTATGTTTCTTCAGCAGCAAGAGATCGGGCATGCGGAATTTATCCGCGTCGCTGATTAACTCTGTCACCTTAGTGTATTTTTTCGGTTTTAATCCCGGTGTACGGCTATGGGGAAAGATGAATAAGGCATATAGGGCTCGCCACTGGGCCGGTGTTTGTAATTTAAAGCGGCGATTGAATTTATTACCGTCGATATCGAGGTACTGCACTTTCAGATTGCCGTCATCGTCGATGAGGCTCATATGCTGGCAGCGGAATAAATGATGGTGCTGCAGGCTGAGCACTTGGCGTAGGCGTTTATCGGGATCGATGAGGGTCGATTGGCAGTGCTGGCAAATGCGTGCCGCGATATCATTCTCTTCGCCGCAATCAGGGCAAGATTTAGATCTAAATCGAAAGTCGCACTGCAGCTTTTTACCTTGCTGTTCGACTATGCCCTGACAGCGGCGACCAAAGTGTTCGATAATGTCGCCATCGTCGTCTGTGAGTCCCCAGAATATATTGGCAAAATCGCATACAGGGCAATGCACTTGCACGGGTACCGATTTACTGTTGGGTTTAGCTTGGCCGACCTCGGGGAAATACAAGTCATAACCATTGGCTGCATAGTCGATGATAAGACAATCTTTTTTGCCTTCAGCGATTCGCAATCCACGGCCGATCATTTGCTGAAACAGACTGACTGAGGCGGTAGGGCGCAAAATTGCAATCAAATCCACATGGGGCGCGTCGAAGCCTGTCGTCAACACAGCCACGTTGACCAAAAACTTCAGCTCTTGGGCTTTAAAGCGTTCAATCATCGCGTCACGTTCATTGTCGTGCGTTTGTGCTGTGATAATGGCACTTTGTGCAGCGTGAGCTTGGTTGAGTATGCCAAAAATCTCATTGGCGTGACGTACCGTTGCCGCAAAAATGATAATGCCTTTTCTATGTTGGCTCAGTTCAATGAGTTGTTTCACAATCGCAGTGGTCGCGCGGCCGTAATGTCCCAGTAAATCGTTAACCTCGGCTTCGGCATATTCGCCATTCTCGTTTGCTTTAAGTTGGCTGAAGTCGTACTGGGCACTTAGGCCATCAAACAGGGTTGGCGCCGTGAGGTAACCTTGCTTAATGAGCGGCCTGATGGGTAGCTCGAACACACAATGTTCGAACACGGCATGTTCAGGAGACCCCACTTTGCCGTGATAGTGATGCTGATAAATCCAGCCAGTGCCAAGGCGATAGGGCGTGGCGGTGAGACCGAGCAATCTTAATTGGGGATTTTTCGTGCGTAAATGCTTGAGTACTTGCTGATATTGGCTGGTTTTTTCTAGGCTGACTCTGTGGCATTCATCAATAATGACTAACGAGAACGGCTGATCGAACTGCGTTAATCCCCGCGCTGCCGATTGAATACTGGCAACGACGGTTTTTCCGTCGGTGGCTTTTTGATTGAGTCCCGCCGCATAGATACTGGCTTGTGCTGTGAGGAGGCCGACTTTCTCGGCATTTTGCGCAACTAATTCTTTCACATGGGTGAGCACTAAGACTCTGCCTTTGGCGATGCGTGCCAGTTCGGCGATCACTATGCTTTTGCCGGCGCCTGTGGGCAATACAAGTACGGCGGAAGCTTGGCTTTGCCTAAAATGGGCGATGGCGGCATTAACCGCTTGTTGTTGATAGTCTCTGAGTTTGACTGACACGCTGATAAAAAATCTATGCTGAATAAAAGTGAGGTCGCAAGCTTAACATAACAGGCAAAAAAAATGCCCCTGGTTGGAGGGGCAAGCTAGAGAAAGGAGCAATCACACACACTCTCTCAACAGGATTCACTTTTAACCTGAGGTTTAAAAAGGGAGGTTCAGGTTACACTTAGCCTATTGGGCATAGACTAAGCGTTGTGGACGTTGTTCGTCACTCGGATATTACTCAGTACGATTCAAGCGTGATTCAATCAAGGTCTCGATCACCGCTGGATCGGCCAAGGTTGATGCATCCCCTAAGTTGGTCACTTCGTTAGCGGCAATCTTACGCAGGAAGCGGCGCATAATCTTGCCTGAACGTGTCTTAGGTAAGCCCGTCGCCCATTGGATGAGATCTGGGGTTGCCAGCGCACCAATTTCTTTACGGACCCATTGACGCAGCTCTTGACGTAGCTCTTCGGTTTCTTCAGTGCCGCGGGTTAGCGTGACATACGCATAAATACCTTGGCCTTTAATATCATGTGGGTAGCCAACTACTGCAGCCTCGGCAACCAGTTCATGTGATACCAGCGCACTTTCAACCTCTGCTGTACCTAATCTGTGGCCGGATACGTTGATTACGTCATCAACGCGGCCAGTGATCCAGTAGTAACCATCTTCATCGCGGCGTGCACCGTCACCGGTAAAATACATGCCGCGGAAGGTTTTAAAGTAGGTCAGTACAAATCGTTCGTGGTCGCCATACACAGTACGCATTTGGCCCGGCCAAGAATCGAGTAACACTAAGTTACCTTCGTTCTCACCTTCTAAAATATTCCCCATGTTATCCACTAAGGCGGGTTGAACGCCAAAGAACGGACGGGTAGCTGAGCCAGGTTTAGTATCGGTCGCGCCTGGCAGTGGCGTGATCAAAATGCCGCCCGTTTCAGTTTGCCACCAAGTATCGACGATAGGGCAATGCTCATGACCTATGACCTCATGGTACCAACGCCATGCTTCTGGGTTGATAGGTTCACCTACCGAGCCCATGATCCTCAAGCTGCTACCATCGAACTTATCGAAGTGTTGTTTACCTTCGGCCATCAGTGCGCGAATTAAGGTTGGCGCTGTATATAGAATGTTCACTTTATGGCGGTCAATCATTTCGCCTAAACGGGCAGGGCTTGGATGATTTGGTACACCTTCATGGATAAGCACCGTCGCACCATTGGCGAGCGGGCCGTAAACCATGTAAGAGTGGCCAGTGATCCAACCCACATCCGCGGTACACCAGTACACTTCACCCGCTTTGTAGTCGAACACATATTCATGGGTCATAGACGCATAAACCATGTAGCCGCCAGTGGTGTGCAATACGCCCTTGGGATTACCGGTTGAACCTGAGGTATAAAGCAAGAATAACGGTGCTTCGGCGTCCATTTCTTCTGGTTGGCAGTGCTCTGATGCGGTTTCCATCAGTGAATGCCACCACACATCACGGCTTTCTACCCAATCTACTTTGCCACCCGTGCGTTTAAGTACGATGACTTTTTCAACCGTAGTGACATCAGGGTGCTTTAAGGCATCATCTATGTTGCGCTTCAATGGGATAGCACGGCCACCGCGCATACCTTCATCGGAGGTAATGATGACTTTGGATTTACCGTCAATCACGCGAGAGGCGATTGAATCCGGCGAGAATCCACCAAAGACCACAGAGTGCACTGCGCCGATACGGGCACAGGCAAGCATAGCGACTGCGGCTTCTGGCACCATAGGCATGTAAATTGTGACTATATCCCCGCGGCGCACGCCTTGGCTGCGCAGTGCGTTGGCAAACTTACACACATCTGCATGTAATTCACCGTAGGTGATTTTGCGTTGTTCGCTGGCGTTATCGCCTTCCCAAATAATCGCCACGCGATCACTGTGCTCGGCTAAGTGACGGTCTAAACAGTTGGTTGAAGCATTCAGGGTGCCATCGTAAAACCAATTGATCGATAAGTTATGGTCATCAAAAGAGGTTTTTTTAATTTTGGTATAGGGTTTAATCCAATCAATACGCTTGCCGTGTTCTCTCCAGAAACCTTCAGGATTGACAATCGACTCTTGGTACATTGTTTTATATTTATCGTTGTTTACAAGTGCATTGGCAGCGATATTGCCGGAGACTTTGTAGAGAGACTGCGAGCTCATAGGGCTTCCCTTTTGAAAAATTGCGTGGACTGAGTATGGTATGCAAGGGGGCGGCAACTCCATTAGACCTTGGTCTAGTGTTAAATTTTCCTTTATATTTAGTCTGTTGCATTAAAAATCCGGCTAGATTTTAGACAGGTTTTATCGCACAATAATCAGAAAAAAGAGCAAAGTATGAATTTAACCTTAGTTGTTGCTGTTATTGCCGTCTGTTATGTCTCGCTTTTATTCCTATTGGCTTGGGGGGCGGAGCGTTGGTTTACTCAGATCACTAAAAAGCTTCAGGTCGTTATCTATGGTCTGAGCTTAGCGGTTTATTGCTCCTCGTGGAGTTTTTTAGGCACAGTTGGGCAATCGGCTAAGGATTTTTGGTCTTTCTTACCGATTTTTATCGGCCCTATTCTGATTTTTACTCTAGGTTTTGGCATGTTACGCAAGATGGTATTAGTGTCTAAGGCGCAAAATATCACCTCAGTGGCCGACTTTATTGCCGCCCGTTATGGCAAATCTCAAACTTTAGCCGCCTTAGTCACCTTAATCGCCTTGTTTGGTATCATGCCCTATATCGCCCTGCAGCTTAAGGCGATGGTGTTCAGCCTTAATTTGTTTCAACCCGCAGACGATCCCCTCGATGGCGTGACGATTCCGTTACTGATCACTTCGCTGTTAGCCATATTTGCCATTTTATTTGGTACTCGCAAACTCGATGCGACCGAGCATAATCCCGGCATGATGCTTGCGATTGCCTTTGAGTCTCTGGTGAAACTTGCCGCATTTTTGTTGGTCGGCATCGTCATCAGTTTCGGAGTGTTCGATGGTTTTGGGGATATTTGGCAGCAGGCCAATGCGCAGTCACTAATTAATTATCCCAATCCACGTATTGAAGCTTTAATGCCTGAGTTACTCGTCGGAATGGCGGCCTTTTTATGTATGCCAAGGCAGTTCCATGTAATGGTGGTGGAATGCGCCGATGAGTCCGTGTTGTCAAAAGGGCGTTGGCTGTTTCCCATTTATTTAGCACTTTTCGGTTTATTCGTTGGACCGCTCGCCTTGGCTGGGAAGCTCATCCTCGGCGATTCAGTGTCGGCCGATACCTATGTGATTAATTTGCCGCTGGCGTTAGATCAACCCTTGTTGGCTGTTATTGCTTTGCTGGGTACCTTATCTGCGGCAACGGGTATGGTCATTGTTGCTGTAGTGACTATCAGTGTGATGGTAAGTAACGAATGGCTGGTGCCAGTGATGTTACGTACAGGCCATATCCGCGAGAAAAACTTCAGTCAGTTCTCGCACCTGTTACTTAATGCCCGCCGCTTAGCCATCGTGATTATTCTGGGCTTAGGCTATGGCAGCTATTTGGCATTATCAGACAGTGATTCCTTGTCCCATTTAGGCATGTTGTCTTTTGGGGCTTTTGCCCAACTCGCGCCAGCTTTAGTCGGTGGACTCTATTGGAAACACGGCAATCGTGCTGGGGTATTTTTAGGACTCGGCGTGGGCTTTTCGCTGTGGTTCTACATCATGTTGCAGGGCATGACCGATGTGCAAAGTTCATCGGCGTTCTTGTCTAGTGTCGCGAGCGAGAAAGGCCTGCTAGATGCGATAACGCCCAATGTGCGTGATGCGCTGACGGCTCTTTTTGCCAATATCGCCTGTTATATTTTGGGTTCTATTTGGTTTAGAGCCGGTGTGGCTGAGCGTATTCAGGCCAGTGCTTTTGTGAGCCCTGGCAAATTGAAAAACAGTGCCAATAAGAAAAATGGTCCGATTTCACAGCAAGATTTACTGATACTGGCGAGTCGCTTCGTTAGCCCAACACGCGCCTACGAGAGTTTTAGCCGTTTCTCGATTGATGCGGTAAAAAGTGATAGTTGGCATAAAGCGGCGCCGCCTGAGCTGATTTCCCACACTGAACGTTTATTGGCGGGGGTGCTTGGCGCTTCAAGCGCAGCGCTAGTGATGGATTCCGTGCTGCAAGGGCGCGATTTAGCGCTGGATGAAGTCTTTAGTCTGGTCGATGAAGCCTCATCGAAAATCATGCTCAGCCAAGACATGTTGCGCGGCGCGATTGAACACGCCTATGAAGGCATGAGTGTTATCGATAACGATCTCAATCTTGTGGCATGGAATTACAAATATGTGGAGCTGTATCAATATCCCGATGGATTTTTGCAGCAGGGCATGCCGATCAGTGAAGTGATCCGCTTTAATGCGGCGCGGGGTTATTGTGGTGAAGGGGAAATAGAACAGCAGGTTGAGCAGCGGGTGCAGCACATGCGTAATGGCACGCCGCACACTTCTGAGCGCCATCGCAGGGACGGTAAAGTGATAAAAATTCAGGGAAATCCTATGCCAGATGGCGGCTTTGTGATGACCTTTACCGACATTACTCAGTATCGCGAACAGGAGCGCGCGCTGCTTGAGGCCAATGAAACCTTAGAGAGCCGTGTTAACGAACGTACCTATGAATTGGCTATGTTAAACAGTGAGTTACTGGAGGCTAAAGCGCAGGAAGAAATCGCTAACGCTTCTAAGAGTCGCTTCTTGGCCGCCGTCGGCCATGATTTAATGCAGCCACTTAATGCTGCGCGATTGTTCACTGCGTCGTTATCTCAGTATCCCAATCTAGATCGTGAGGCCAGAACCACCTTATCCCATGTGAATAGCTCGCTAAAAATTGCCGGCGAGTTGCTCACCGATCTGCTGGATATTTCTAAACTCGATTCTGGCATGGTGGATGTTAATCGCCGTGACTTTGCGATTTCAGAACTGATCAATGGCTTATCCGTTGAATTTGAAGCGATGGCGGCGGATAACCAAATTCGTTTTAAGATGATCCCATGCAGCGCAACCGTTAATTCCGATCCTTCGCTGTTAAGGCGTGTCCTGCAAAACTTTTTAACGAATGCCTACCGTTATGCTCGCGGTGGCAGAGTGTTATTTGGTTGTCGTCATCGAGGTCATTACCTTGAAATCCAAGTGTTAGACACGGGTTGTGGTATTGATGAAAAAGAAACCCAAGAAATTTTCAAAGAATTTAAGCGGTTGAATAATCCTAAGAGCAACAATGTTAGCGGCTTGGGCTTAGGTCTGGCGATTGCTGATCGCATTAGTAAAGTGTTAGAACACGGTATTCAGGTTTCGTCCCATTTAGGGCGCGGCTCGGTCTTCTCCATTTGTGTTCCGCTTGGAGAAACTGTGCGTCAGCCACAAGTGAAAGCGTTACCGTCGCTGCTGCAGCCGTTATCGGGTATCAAAGTGTTGTGTATCGACAACGAAGAGGCCATTTTAGCTGGATTAGAAAGCCTATTAAGCCGCTGGCAGTGTGAGGTTATCTGTGCAAAAGATTTATCTGATGCACGCATTAAACTAGGACTGAAAGGCGTCGCGCCTGATATTGTGCTCGCGGATTACCATTTAGATGATGGCCAAAATGGCGTCGATGCGATGGACGGTATTCGTGCTCTGTATGGCAAAGATTTACCCGGCATTTTGATTACCGCCAATACCCGCAAAGAGCTGGTGGAAGATGTGCAACGCCGCGGCTATCACTATATGGCGAAAATGATAAAACCTGCCGCGCTACGTGCCTTGATTTCTAGCTTGGTAAAATAAGCTTGGTATACGTGTTCGGTAACATGAGTTTAGTGACGTCGGTACGTTTAACGAAATGCCAAGATAATCGCGTAATTTTTTATGCGGCTTATCTTGGCTAAACGGTTTGACACAGGTTTGTGGGTGTAACTAAATACATGACTAGAGTTTGAATACGGCCAGTTTATTGTTTAAATTCAGTGATAATTCGGCCAAACTTTCACTTTCTTGAGCCAAATAAGTTGCCGATTCAGAGACTTCGAGCGCTGAGTTATTAATCCCGCACACGTTTCTGTTCATGTCTTCTGCGACCACACTTTGTTCTTCTGCGGCGGTGGCGATATGGGTTGCCATGTCACTCACATGTTTTATATGAGCAACGATAAGCGATAAGTCCTTCCCCGCTTTTGCCGATTGACTCACACTGTTTTCTGCCAAAGCTCGGCTTGCATCCATTGCCTTAGCGGCGCTCACGGCCCGTTGTTGCAATAATGAAATCGTGTTTTGAATTTCTTCGGTCGATTGCCTAGTGCGACTGGCAAGTTGCCTCACTTCATCGGCGACTACAGCGAACCCTCGCCCTTGCTCGCCAGCGCGGGCGGCTTCAATTGCCGCATTCAGTGCCAGCAAGTTGGTTTGGTCTGAAATCGCGCTGATAACAGAGGTGACCTCGCTGATCTGCATGACTTCCTCTTTAAGCATATTTACTTGATCCGTCGCTTGCTCCACTTCTTTGGCAAGTGCATGAATACCATCTACGCTGGCGTGAACATCTTGGTCGCCAAGGCCAGCTTCCCAAGTGGCTTCTTTGGTATCTTTGGCTGTGCTCTCCGCATTATTCGCGACATCGGCGATAGTGGCGCTCATTTCATTCATGGCTGTGGCAAGTTGGGCGAGTTGATCCCGCTGATTATTTACCGCTTGATTGGTTTCCTCTGCAGTTGAGGCGATCCGAGCCGAGGCCTGTGCAACATTGTCAGCGCTATGACTCGCTTGAAGTAAAGTGCTACGAATGGAGTCTATGCTTTGGTTTATATTGTGGGCTAGGATGCCAAGTTCATCTTTACCATAGATTTTTAGCTGAGTCGTTAAATCACCTTTTGTGATGGCGAGCATAGCCAGATTCACATCATCCAATGGCTGAGTAATAGAGCGGCTAATGGCATAACCTAGCCAAGCCATAAGCACAATAATGACAAATGTAATGCCTCCCATGGTGAGGTATTCATTCCAAATGGTGGCTTCGATATCTTGGAGTAACATACCTGAGCCTAAGATCCAGCCCCAAGGTTTAAATCCCATGACAAGTGAGATTTTCTGCGCTGATTTGCCATTCGCCGTCGTCCAGCGGTATTCGACTAATCCTTGTTTGCCATCACGGCCGAGTTCGACCATTTCAAACCAATAATTCTCTTCGCCTCGATTACCCATTTGTTGGCCAACCAGTTCTTTTTTGATGGGATGAACGATAACGTACCTCGATTCATCAATTACAAACAAGTAGTTATCACCATCAAAACGCATGTCGTTTAACATGTCTTTAGCGGCTTGCTGTGCTTGCTCTAGGGGGAGCGATTGCGACAACGCTTGGATACGGGTGCTGGCGAGGGACAATACGGCATTAAGTCGTGCTTCACGCTCTGCCATCAGGTTGTGCTTTAGGGCTGTGACGGAAATAGTGAGTAAAATTAAGGCACCTGCGAGGGCGATAATGAGCTGTAGTGCGAGTTTTCGATTAACGGGGATGTCAGCGAGTTTGAACATATGATCTCCTTTTCTTTGTGTAGCGATTTAAGCCATTCCCTCTGCTCAAGTTGTTGTCAGCTTTTGGCGAAAGATATGTTGTGTAAAGTGAGTGATATAAGCATCGTTGGCTTTGATAAAATTTCCAGTTGGCGGATTAAATAAATGCACTAAATTACAGAGTTTTAATGGAAATTGTGAGCAATATTGCAATTGCAACCTTAGCGCGTTTATCTATCGAGAGGATGCGAGATTCGAACAAGGGAAGGGCTGCTGAGTCTGATATAAGCCAAGCAGTTCGAACCCTTAGCGCACAGTGCGCAGGGGTTCGTTTATTCGACGTTAAAGGCTTATTGAGTTGAAAGAGCGTTAAGCTAAAAGATGGTCAAGTGTTAAAGCATCAACCGTGGCTGATAAGTTGCGGCTCGAGATTTTTTGATACCGCGCTAATACCTGCTGCGACTTGCTTCATCGCACTGGTGAGTTGGCTTAATTGTGCTGAGCTAATGATATAGGGCGGCATGATATAGATAAGGTTGGCGAAGGGACGCACCCAGACGCCTAAATCGACAAATTGCTGCTGTAGCTCTGCGGTATTGACGGGTTCGTGCATCTCTAACACGCTGACAGCGCCGAGCACTCGCACATCTTTTACGCTCGGCAAATCAATCGCATCGTTAAGTTCAACGCGCATTTGCTGCTCGATAGCGGCCACTTGCGCTTGCCATTCATTGCGATTGATTAAGTCTAAGCTCGCACACGCCGCCGCGCAGGCCAGCGGGTTGCCCATAAATGTCGGCCCATGCATAAACACGCCTGCGGGAGATTGGCTTATGCCTTGGGCAACTTTATCGGTACATAGCGTTGCCGCTAGGCTGATATAACCGCCAGTCAGCGCTTTGCCTAAACATAAGATATCAGGGGTAATATGGGCGTGTTCATAAGCAAAAAGCTTGCCTGTTCGACCAAAGCCAGTGGCTATTTCATCTAAGATCAGCAGGACATCAAATTCATCACATAGGGCACGAAGACCCGTTAAATAATCTGCGCTGTAGAAACGCATACCGCCAGCGCCTTGCATTATCGGCTCTATAATCACTGCGGCAATATCATGGTGATTAATGCTTAATATGTCGCGCATTGCGGTTAAATCATCGGCTTGTAAGGCTTCGCCAAAGGCGGTTTGTGGCGCGGGCACAAATGATTGCTTGGTTACTGCATCGCCAAACATAGTGTGCATGCCGCCTTCGGGATCGCATACGCTCATCGCGGCAAAGGTATCGCCGTGGTAACCCTTCTTAACGGTAAGAATGCGTTGTTTTAGCGGTCGCTCTTCTCCATGTACACTTTGCCCTTGCCAACTCTGACCTTGCCAATATTGCAGCGCCATTTTAATTGCCACTTCGACTGAGATAGATCCAGAGTCGCACAAAAAGACCTTTGTTAGCGGTTCGCAGGTCATAGCGATAAGTTTTTTACACAGTTCAATGGCGGGTTCATGGGTGATACCGCCAAACATCACATGGCTCAGTTGATGCAACTGTTTTTCCATCGCAGTTAATATCTCGGGATGTGCATAGCCGTGCACACAGGCCCACCACGAGCTAGTGCCATCGACCAACTTGCGGCCATCAACTAATTCCAATTCACAGCCTTTGGCGCTGTGTACACCAAAAACAGGAAGAGATCGGGTCATTGAGGTGTAAGGATGCCAAATATGGGCGCTATCAAAGTCAAAATCGAGTAAATTGCGCATAAATGCTCACTTCTTTGATTATAAAGTAGCCATTAGTAAACTTGGTTCACTGGTTGGCGTTGACAGTTTAAGGGCTGAGGTTATCCTAGCCAAGATAAAAAACAGAATAAAAAGGGTGTTCAATGTCGCAGTTGCAAGTTCGTCATGATTGGAAGCGGGAAGAAATCGAAGCCTTATTTGCGCTGCCGATGAATGACTTATTATTTAAAGCACACAGTATTCACCGTGAGGTATACGATCCTAATGAAGTGCAAATTAGCCGTTTATTATCGATTAAAACCGGTGCTTGCCCTGAGGATTGTAAATATTGCCCGCAGAGTGCTCGCTATGACACAGGTCTAGAGAAAGAGCGTTTGCTGGCAATGGAAACTGTGCTGACCGAGGCGCGCAGTGCTAAAGCCGCGGGTGCCTCTCGTTTCTGCATGGGCGCTGCTTGGCGTAATCCAAAAGAAAAAGACATGCCGTACCTTAAACAAATGGTGCAAGAAGTTAAAGCCTTAGGTATGGAAACCTGTATGACGCTTGGCATGCTTTCTGAAGATCAAGCGAACGATTTAGCCAGTGCTGGCTTAGATTATTACAACCATAATTTAGATACTTCGCCTGAATATTACGGCGATGTGATCACGACACGTACCTATCAAAATCGTTTAGATACACTGACACATGTGCGCGCTTCTGGCATGAAAGTGTGCTCGGGCGGGATTGTCGGCATGGGTGAAAAGGCGACGGATCGCGCAGGCTTACTACAACAGCTGGCTAATTTACCGCAGCATCCTGATTCAGTGCCTATCAATATGT
The DNA here is from genome assembly GCF_019345585.1 of Shewanella sp. NKUCC05_KAH. Taxonomy (NCBI): domain Bacteria; kingdom Pseudomonadati; phylum Pseudomonadota; class Gammaproteobacteria; order Alteromonadales; family Shewanellaceae; genus Shewanella; species Shewanella sp. NKUCC05_KAH. The sequence continues at coordinate 202,114 of NZ_JAHKQZ010000002.1, read as the reverse complement.
TAGTTAAAGTGGCGGGCACGCCGTTTGAGAAGCTTGACGACCTCGACCCACTCGAATTTGTGCGTACTATCGCCGTAGCGCGTATTTTAATGCCGCTTTCCCGTGTACGGTTATCGGCAGGCCGCGAAAATATGAGTGATGAGCTGCAGGCCATGTGTTTCTTTGCTGGCGCTAACTCGATTTTCTATGGTTGTAAATTGCTGACCACACCAAACCCAGAAGAAAGCGATGATATGGGGCTATTTCGACGTTTAGGCTTACGTCCCGAGCAGGGCGCAGCGGCAAAACTGGAAGAAGAAAGTGCTGTTTTAGCAAAAGCCGCGGCCTATCAAGATAAGTCATCGGCACAATTCTATGACGCGGGTGCTTTGTAATACTGCTGAGCGCATGTTGTCCGACAAACAGGTCGAATAGCCTGTAAACCTTGTTGGCTGCAGCCTATTTTGATTGCGGCCGATAGCTTTATTGGCCGCACTCCATTTTTCAAGCAAGCATTTTTAAGACAATCATTCTTGAGGCTAAATCGATGAGTTCTCTGCTCGAGATGAAAATTGCCGACCGTCAGCAAGCCTTACGTGAGCAAGGTTTATTACGGCAACGTAAAATGCTGAGTGTTGATCACAGCTTTGATGTTAACGCACCCACTTCGAGCCCGCGCTTTGTGTTCGAAGGGCGATCCTATGTTAATTTTAGCAGTAATGATTATTTAGGCTTATCCCGCGTTCCTGAGTTGGTTGAAGCGCTGCACCTTGGCGCGCAGACCTACGGTGTGGGTAGCGGCGCATCGCCCTTAGTGACAGGGTACAGTGATGCGCATGTCACACTTGAACGTGAACTCTGCGCCTTAACGGGGCATGAAGCGGGATTACTATTCTGCTCGGGCTTTAGTGCCAATACGGCGTTAATGAAAACCTTGTTTGATCAGCAAGATACTGTGATTGCCGATAAACTTGTGCACGCCTCAATTATTGATGGTTTACAAGATAGTGGCGCGCAGCTTAAACGTTTTTTACACAATTCGCTTGAGAGCGCTGAGCGGCTTCTGACTCGAAATCACGCATCGGCGTTAATCACAGAAAGCGTGTTTAGCATGGACGGGGATTGTGCGCCGATCACGCAGTTATCGGCGCTTTGTCGTCAACAGAATACTTGGTTGATTGTTGATGATGCCCATGGTTTTGCGGTGCTCGATGGCTATCAAAATAGTGATGTAAGAGATAAAGCCGCCAAGCTTATCGATGTGCAAGTGGTGACCTTTGGCAAGGCATTAGGTTGCCAAGGCGCAGCGGTTTTGGGGAGTCAGGCGCTGATCGACTTTTTGGTCAGTAATGCCCGCGAATATATTTATTCGACCGCCTTATCGCCCGCCAATGCCGCATTAGCGTTAGCCGCGACTCGGTACTGCACTGCACATCCTGAGTTACAGCAGAAACTGCTTGAGAATATTTCGCTATTCAAACAGTTATGCCTCGATGCTGCCGTGCCCCTTTTAGGTTCGGATACCGCAATTCAGCCGTTGATCATTGGCGATGCGCAGCAAACCCTGCAAGTCGCAGAAGCGTTAAGAGCAGCGGGCATTTGGGGTGGGGCGATTCGCCCGCCGACGGTGCCTGTAGGGTCGGCGCGGTTACGCATTACCTTAACGGCGACCCATACCGCTGAAGATATTGCTGCTTGTGTTGAGCAATTAGCCCAAGTGCTCAGTTGTGTTGGTATTCCGCTTGTCAGTGAACGAGAATCTGCCGATGAGTACAGATAAATGTACCCTATAGATCGCGTTATTTTATTGAATGTTAAGTTTTTATGGTTGAGTGTTAGTTAAAATGCCAAGCCTGATAAAGTCTAGTGATCCAAGCTGTAGTGAGTTTGCTCATGAGTCAAACAAGTTTATAGCTTGCGATCTTAAGCTGAGTGAGCTTAATGCGGGCGTTTCTTATGGGGGCGTTCTCGCGGGGACTGTGTCCAATGTGCACGGGACTCAAATTGCTGAACGTTTTTCCGCAGCGGCCCATAGTTACCAAGATCATAATCAATTACAACGCCTGAGCGCTGCCAGTTTACTCAGTGAGTTTTCGGCAGCAGGTTATCTGTTAGACATAGGGGCAGGCCCTGGCACGGATTTTTCTGCGTACCATAGTGTGTCTCAACCAGCGGATCTCTCTACGCAAAATTCATCCACAACTGTATTTGCCGTGGATATTGCCCTTGGCATGCTACAAAAGCTAAAACAGTCTTATCCCGATTATCTCGGCGTATGTGCCGATGCGCAGTGTTTACCTTTTACCAATGGCTGCATGGATGTTATTTACTCTAATCTAGCCCTGCAATGGTGTGCTGATTTTCCTGCTGCGGTAGCCGAAATGGCGCGGGTACTTAAGCCGAACGGCGAGTGTCATTTGAGCCTAGTAGCGCAGGGGAGTTTGAATCAATTAGCTGAATTAGGGTTAAGAGTGAATGACTTTTCGACGCTGGAGGTGCTAAAAGCTGCATTTAAACTCGATACATGGCAATTACTTGAAGTGCGACTCGTCCCTATGACAGTGTATTTTGACACTCTTAAGGCACTACTCTATTCAATTAAAGGTGTGGGGGCTTCTGTACATGTCGCCAGTTCAACAACTCGGGTTTCAGGTTCAACAGTGAGTGCTTCAGAATTCACTCCACGGCTGCGTGGTCGTCAAGATTGGCAGGCCATGCAGGCCAAAGCTGAATCGCTACGTTTACCCCAAGGTTTGCCTTTAACCTATCAGATAGTTCAAATACGTGCACGGCGCAGGTTTTAAAGTTCACATATTATGCCTTTAGTCATGGCATTATCAATTAGCACTAATATCTAGAAAACGTTGGATTTTTAACATTACGTATAGAGATCGTTAGCTATATGGACATTTAGCTTATGGAGAGTGGGCTTAACAAAGCACAACTCATAGCAACAGATAAGGATCTAATATGTATTTTGTAACAGGTACAGATACCGATAGCGGTAAGACTTTGGTTTCGGCGGCATTATTAACCGCTGTGAATCGTTTAGGGCTCATAGCCAATGCTGACTCCGCTGTGAGTATTCTTGCAGCCAACACTATGTTGACTTTAGGTGTTAAACCCATCGCCTCGGGCTGCGCGCAAACCTCTGAAGGATTGCGCAATGCCGATGCGTTACAGCTGATGACGTCATCATCATTAAAACTGGCTTATCCACTCATCAATCCTTTTTCCTTCGAACCTGCGATTGCACCGCACATTGCCGCTGCCCAAGTGGGCGTGAGTTTAGCGCCTGAAGCTATCATTGAAAGTTTAGATTTAGTGGCATTTGCTCAAGCGGATTTTTGCTTGATTGAGGGCGCGGGAGGCTGGCGTTTACCCTTAGGTGATGGTAGGTATCTTTCGGAAGTCGTACAGAGATTAGAACTGCCAGTGATACTCGTGGTTGGCATGAAACTCGGCTGCTTAAATCATGCATTGCTGACTCAAGAGGCGATATTGGCCGATGGGCTTAAGATTGCAGGCTGGGTTGCTAATCGTGTCGATCCGAACATGAGTATGTTTGAGGAGAATCTGACGAGCCTTAAAGAGATGATGACAGCACCTTTCCTCGGTTGTGTGCCATTTCTCGAGGATCCAAGTGCTGAAAATGCTGCTGACTATGTCGATATTGCGCCACTTTATCAAGGTGAGGAGAGCAATACTTAGCGACTACTTAATTGTTTAAGACTTTCCCCTAAGCGGAACGGTTATTTTTCTTTTGATAAAAAATGAGCCTCAAATTATGTTGAGGCTCATTTCTATCAAGGCTGCTGACTAATATTCGCAAAATCTCGCAAAATAGTGCCTGCACATTGAAGCTAAGCGCCGCTATTGATTTGCTGCTTCAATGCGGTTGAGGCTTTAAAGCTGGGCTGATTGTAACCGTCGATTTCTATGGCTTCGCCCGTTTGTGGATTACGCCCCGTTTTAGCGACATGGTATCTGAGTTCAAAGGTGCCAAATTGTGGCAGGAAAATTTTCTCGCCTTCGCTCAAGGCGACGTGGATCTGTTGCAGTATCTGCTCAACCACAGGTTTAGTGCTCGCTTGCGATGCATTGAGCTCGGTGGCAATACGTTGGATAAGTTGTGCTTTGTTCATAGAAACCTCTGAAGTCAGCTTAGGTTCAATCGAAGGGGAGTTATAACAAGCTCGTCCCGAGATTGAAAGCCATAGCAAGCTCTGCGCGGTTGATTGGTGTTTTATTGACAGGCTTGTGAAGCTTTTGGTGATTGTGTGTTGCTAAAGTAAGTACAAGTTTGTCGGATTGAGTGGCGGGCTGATTTTACTGGGCGAAGTGACGGACTTAATTTAAAGGCTTATTGAAAGCCTTAGTTCAAAACCTTAGTTAAAAGGCCTAAGCGCAAGGCGTATTGCGCTTAAGCTATAAATTGAACACTATTCAACCGTTGGATGATGAGACATCCCTTTTAACGCTTGCCTATGAAAAGAGTGTTTCTTCCAGAGTGCGACCTTTCAGCAGCATCTTGTATTGCCATTGATGCTGATTGAAGAGGGCGAATAGGCGCATCTCAATATCACTGTTGTGCGCTTTTTCTGTATTTGTGTCTAGCTGGATAATAAACACATTACTTTGTTTTGAGCTGATGTTCACCACTCCCACCAGTTTTGCCACTTCCGCTTGCAATGCATCGCTGTCACAGTTTTGCATGGTTAACGTCAGGTAATCGCTGTCGGTCGACGCATGCATTGACACAGCTTGACTCAGTTGGCCTTTATCTAAATACAACACTTGATCGCACAGCTTTTCGAGCTCATCGAGATTATGGGAGCTGATCATAAAAGTTGTGGTGGGTGATAAGGCTTTGACCAGTTCACGGACTTTTTTTGCATTGGCAGGGTCGAGTCCCGCCGTTGGTTCATCTAATAATACTAATTCTGGCGAGCCAATCAGCGCCTGCGCAATTGATACACGTTTACTCATACCGTGGCTAAGGCTAGGCGGTTTTTGCTCGGCAACATCCGCCAAATCGACTAAGGTCAATACGCGAATGGCTTCTTGCTTTGCTTGCTCTAGGTTCATGCCCTGCAGGCGAGCGAAAAATATTAACTGACTGACAATCGTCAAGTTGGAATCGAGTACTGCATCCTGGGGTAAAGCGGCAATCTTGCCTAAGAGTTTAGGGCTATTGGGGGCTTCACCGAGTAGGGTTATGGTTCCAGAGCTGGGTGATAAATAGCCGCATAACAGGCTAAAAAGTGTGGTTTTACCCGCGCCATTGGGACCGACAAGGGCAATGGGGGCACCTGCTTCAAGATTGAAGCTCACATTGTTCAGTGCCTTTTTGCTGCCATAAAGCTTTGACAGCCCTTGGCATTGGATCAGACTCATAGCGAGCTCCTTTGCATATAAATTCTGCCGAGCAAGAGGGCCACAGCGGTTTGTAACAGTGGAATTGGTGCATAGACTAAGCTATTGAGTCCATTGGTATTGAGCATGTCCGACAGTTGAGCACCGGGTAATACCCACTGGAGTTGTGCGAGTAGGCTAGATTGATTCGCTAACACCACGATAGTGATGGAAATCACTGTCCATAAAATGGTGGCAAACACCATAGCTTGGCGTGCCGTGCGTGCATACAGGGACAATAAAGTCATCACAGCCGTGTAGGGCAAGATCACTATGATGAGGTTAAGGCCCACTAAGGCGCCAGACGTTAACGCTGATAAAAACAGTTGGCTGTCGCGGCTGAGCGCGAGGGCGACAGTGGCGATAATCGTTAATAGGATCAGTAAACCTTGGATCAGAATTTGGCCAAGGAAACGGCCGAACAATAAGCTGTCACGGCTAGTGCGTATGGTTAAGAAGCGCAGCGTGCCGCGGGTTTTATCCGATGAGAACTGATCGGCGGCGATAAGAATACTGAACAGTGGAAACAAATACAGCGCAAAGCACCAAAACACCGCCATTTCGGCCACGGGCCACTCAAAGAGCACATTGAGGGTATTGGCACCAAATAAACTGTCGATGATATCTTTTACATTGGGCTGCAATAACATGGCCGATGCACTTTGAATGGGGTAAAGCAGAAGTACACCCCAAACTAAACCAAAGGCGACCAAGGCGATGATCCCGCGGGTATTAAATAAAAATTTGCGCAGTTCAAACATGGCGATAATAAACATGTTGTTGAAACTGCTGGGTGGATTATTGGTCATGTGCTGTCTCTATTCTTTTTTGCGCTAGGTTCAGGGGGCTATGGTGCTTGGCGCGACTATGTTGGTGCGGTTAAGTTTCTCACCCTTGGGTAGACAGTGGATCGGTCGATAAGTGCCATGTTGCCCACATAGCACTTATTATCCATCGGTATTTATCAGTCATTATCTATCGCTAATTAGCTCAATGAGGCGATTAATTCATCGAGCTTTTGCGTCAGTTCAGCGACTTGTTGCTCAAGCTCTGTCACTCTGTTCACTAATTCAAGCGGCTCTGCGTCTACAGACACAGCGACATGGGCTAAGGTATGACTTGTGCTATGGGATTGACTAGCACTTTCGTGCGATGACGCTGCAGAGAATAATTCCACATAACGGGATTCACGGCGACCAGCTTCTCTGGGTAATTGTTTTAAGAAGGGCTTTTCACGGCTCATTAATTGACGGATGCAATCTTCCACGTCGATCACGTCTTTAAATTCGTGTAGGCGGTTGCTGCGGGTCCGAAGTTCTCCCGGTGTTTGTGGGCCACGTAATAGCAACAAACAGACGATGGCGAGTGCGGCGGGGGACAGTTGAAGTTCGCTGAATTCGGTATTGCAGAATCTGTGCTTGTATTTAACGACGCGGCTACCGAATCCCGACTGTTCGCTGATCAAACGTTTCCGATTTAGGGAATCAACGGCGATTTGCACTTGGGTTTCGCTGAGTTCGAGTACCGGCTCGCGGCTGGTTTTTTGATTGCAGGCTAAGGTCAAAGAGTTTAGCGAGAGTGGATATTGCTCAGGGGTGGTGATTTCTTTCTCAAGCAGGCATCCGATGACTCTGGCTTCGTGTAACGTGAGTTCCATATAAGCTCCAAAGAAAAAAGCATGGCTTTGTTTATAACAGAGCCATGCTTAATATCCTAGGAGTTGTCAGTCAAACTCTGTCTTAGTGGCGGTAAACTGTACAATTTTAACGCTAAGTCCTGAATAGAGTTGATTATTCTGCGGTTTCAGTTAAACGCAGACCATCATTATCTATGCTCAGTTGGCCATTCTTAAATAAGCCACCTATGGCTTTTTTGAAGGCTTTTTTACTCATACCAAGCTGATCGTAAATGATTTCAGCATCGGTTTTATCGGTCAGGGCTAAGAAGCCGCCAGCCTGTTTGAGTTTGATCAGAATGATGTGGGCGTGCTTATCTAACTCTTGTTTACTGCCTTGTTGCAGTACAAGATCGATTTTGCCGTCGCGGCGCACTTGTTTGATGAAACCTTTGAGTCTTTGGCCGAAACGCAGTTTTTGGAACACTTCGTTTTCGTAAATCACGCCCCAATGGGCATGATTAATAATGGCTTTGTAGCCTAAATCTGTGGTGCCGCCGATGTATAAATCGACCTGCTCACCGACTGTGTAGTCCGGCTCAGTCTTATCGAGGAACTTATCGATTTTTGATGAGGCCATGATGCGTTCATCGGCGCGGTTGGCGTGTACATAGACCAGATATGAGCGGCCTTCTTCAATAGGCTTATGTTGCTCACCGAAGGGCAGTAATAAATCTTTATCTAAGCCCCAGTCTAAAAAGGCGCCATAAGGGCCGGTTGCAACGGCTTTTAAGTAGGCGAATTCGCCTACCTGTGCCAATGGACGGCGAGTGGTAGCAATCACGATATCTTCAGAATCTAGATACAGAAACACGTCAAGCAGATCACCGACTTGGCAGTCTTTTGGGGTGACTTTGTTTGGCAGCAGTACTTGCCCTAATTCGTGGGCGTTTAAATACACGCCAAAGCTGACTTGTTTTACAACCTCAAGTTTGCAGGTTTTACCTATCTGTACCATGGATCTCTCTGTGCATAATGGAATGTGATTCGATTGCGATTATACACTTCGGTGCTGAAACTGCAGCATTATTGTCTTTGAGCTTTATCTTAGCGTGTGTGAGTCGTCACTTAGCGCAGGCTTGACCACGCATTGTGTCTCGGAGGAACCACTGATTTGTGGCGGGTTTGGCGCCGTGATAATTGGTTGTTTGGCTTCACTTAATATTGGCAAATGTGCATCACTTGAGTGACACACAAAAATCAGGGATATTTGCAGGGGTAAATGTCAATAAAAGTGACAAAGGTGATATAAAAAATATTGAACAGACGTGTACGACGTTTATGGGTTAACTAACTAATATTACTCTATTTAAAACCAATGGGTGGCGGGTGGTTGTTAAGCAAGTGTTTATTATATTTTAATGCAAAAGATTAAATGAGATTCTTGCTTGCATTCTGTGACATTGCGCGGTTTAATTGCGCCGTTCAACGATTCCGCTCGTTGCAGACATTACAAATATTACGTGAGTAATAAAGGTTTTATGGTTCACCAGTCATTAACCGTGTAATTGACAACATATCGATTTACATGGGGTTAAGAGGGTTTTTATTAGCTAATGCACAAGCATCCATTTTTTGCACTTTGCCTAAAAGTGTCACAATGCCAACGCTCGATTGTCGTACCATACGATGATACTGGCCTTAAGCATCTCACGTTGATCCGCATCAATTCTGGCCGCGAAGAAGCCAATAGTCCCCTGTTAAAATAATCTTGCCTAGCGATAAGCTGGTTTGGCGTTTTCGCTAGTTCAGTGTTATCGGTTTTCGTTTTCTACTTGTGTAATCGGTTTCTGAAGGTCTTAACCTCTTTCAAACGTCTTTAAGCTACTTATTAGCTTGATGTTTTAAGGATGCGACTCAGGATCTTATTTGGCTTTTTGGCGGTATTTGCGCCCTTTAGCCTGAGGATAAATGCAAGCGAGGTAAGTAAAGATAGCTTTACTGAGGTAAGGGAATAAGCTTTCCCTTCAATATGATACGATGTATTGCGCTAAGATGCGTTGTCTCTTGCGCTATTAATGAAAATCGCAGCAATGTCACTTACACTAGCGTGACGTTGCGGCATTAAGGAGAAGGTAAAATCTACCTTCGTGTATGTCAGGTAAGGTGTCCCTTTGCCTGGGTTTGTCGAACGGGCGGTTGTGCTATTAAGCCATAACCGTTTAACCCATTTTTTAATAGACGGGCTAAATAATAATGAATGATTGGTCTATTGATGATGCTCGTGCTGGGTACAATGTTACTCACTGGAGCCAAGGTTTTTATGGGATTAGCGATCAAGGTGAGGTGACTGTGTCACCGGACCCCAAAAATCCTGATTACAAGATTGGCTTAAATGAGCTAGCCAAAGACATGGTTAAGGCGGGAGTCGCTTTACCTGTACTAGTTCGTTTTCCGCAGATCCTGCACCACAGAGTGAACAGTTTGTGCCAAGCATTCGACCAAGCGATACAGAAGTACGAGTATCAGGCGGATTATTTGCTGGTTTACCCGATTAAAGTAAACCAACAGCAAACTGTGGTGGAAGAGATCCTGGCGAGTCAGGCATCAAAAGAAGTACCACAACTGGGTTTAGAAGCGGGCAGTAAGCCTGAGCTGATGGCTGTGTTAGCCATGGCGCAAAAAGCCAGTTCAGTCATTGTATGTAATGGTTATAAAGATAATGAATATATCCGTTTAGCACTGATTGGTGAAAAGTTAGGCCACAAGGTTTACATCGTTTTAGAAAAACTGTCTGAACTGAAAATGGTGTTAGCTGAATCTAAACGTCTGGGTGTGACACCGCGTTTAGGTCTACGTGCACGTTTAGCGTTCCAAGGCAAAGGCAAGTGGCAGGCGAGCGGCGGTGAAAAATCTAAGTTTGGTTTATCTGCTGCGCAAATTTTGCTGGTTGTAGAGCAACTTAAGCAACACGATATGCTGGATTCGCTGCAATTGCTGCATTTCCACTTAGGTTCGCAAATCGCTAATATCCGTGATATTCGCCAAGGTGTGAGTGAAGCGGGTCGTTTCTACTGTGAATTACGTGAATTAGGCGCAAGCGTTAACTGCTTTGACGTCGGTGGTGGTTTAGCGGTGGATTACGATGGCACTCGTAGCCAAAGTAATAACTCGATGAACTATGGCCTGACCGAATATGCCAACAACATAGTTAACGTATTGACTGACATCTGTAATGAATACGAGCAACCTATGCCACGTATTATTTCAGAATCGGGTCGTTACTTAACGGCGCACCATGCTGTGCTTATCACCGATGTTATCGGTACTGAAGCTTATCAGCCTGAAGATATTCAACCGCCAGCGGAAGATTCACCACAGTTATTGCATAACATGTGGCATTCATGGTCTGAGATCAGCGGCCGCGCCGATCAACGTGCTTTGATTGAGATTTACCACGATAGCCAAAGTGACTTACAAGAAGCGCATTCGCTATTCGCTTTAGGTCAATTGACCTTAGCGGAGCGTGCGTGGGCTGAGCAAGCTAACCTGCGCGTGTGTCATGAAGTGCAAGGGCTATTGAGTGCGAAAAACCGTTATCACAGACCTATCATTGATGAACTCAATGAAAAGTTAGCCGATAAGTTCTTTGTTAACTTCTCATTATTCCAGTCATTACCGGATGCTTGGGGTATTGACCAAGTGTTCCCAGTATTGCCGTTATCGGGCCTAGATAAAGCCCCTGAACGCCGTGCTGTCATGCTCGATATCACCTGCGACTCTGACGGTATTGTCGATCAATACGTTGATGGTCAAGGGATTGAAACCACGCTGCCAGTGCCAGCATGGAGTGCGGATAGCCCGTACCTGATTGGTTTCTTCCTTGTGGGTGCATACCAAGAAATCTTGGGTGATATGCATAACCTGTTTGGTGATACAAACTCAGCAGTGGTTCGCATTGAAGATAATGGTGTGACTAACATCGAATCGGTATTGGCGGGTGACACGGTTGCTGACGTATTGCGTTACGTTAACTTAGATGCGGTGGCCTTTATGCGCACTTATGAAGAGTTAGTGAATCTGCATATCGCCGAAGGTGAACGCGCACAAATTTTAGAAGAATTGCAACTAGGGCTGAAAGGCTATACCTATTTAGAAGATTTTTCTTAATTTCTAGCGTGTTAAAATAAATCAGCCTTGGGTAACCTCGGCTGATTTTTGTTTTTATAAGGACAGATTTTTCACTTTTATTGCCGTTTTAGTCGTGTAAAATCGCGTTGTTCTAGGATCAAGTAAAGGATGAGTGACGATCATGAGGTCAAAGGGTTGATGTTTTTTGAAGGTTCAGAAAAAAAACTCGAGATTATCGTGACGGCGTCTGCGCCGAATTTACGAGAACTCGATGTGAGTTTTTGGTCTGCCTTAGTCAACTGTGCCCACGCCGAGATACTGTCGCAGTTAAGTAATGCGGACTGTGATGCTTATCTGTTGAGTGAATCCAGCTTGTTTGTATGGCACGACAGATTTGTCATGCTCACCTGTGGTAACAGTACCTTAGTGGACGCCGCCTGTTACTTTATCGACGCGCTTGGCGCACCTGCGATGGTCTTGGTGAGTTATCAGCGTAAAAACGAATACCAAGCTCATCTGCAAACCACGAGTTTTGCCGAAGATATTGGCAAACTGCGCCAACGTATCGCCGGTAAAGCCTTTCGAGTAGGCCATCTCGACAGCCATCATCACTATTTTTTCTGCTCTGACAGTGATTATCGAGCACCAAATGATGATCAAACCAGTGAGCTGTTGATGTACCACATTCGTGGCGAATTTGCCGACTATCTTAATGGCGGCTCGCAGAGTAAAGATGAGATTTACGCCGCACTCGAGCTTAACGATTTACTCCCTGAATTTGAGATTGACGCCCATTTATTTGATCCGTCAGGCTTTTCGATGAACGGTCTTTGGGGCAAATATTATGTTACTTTGCATATTACGCCTCAAAGCGAGAATGCGTGCGCTAGCTCCTATGTGAGCTTTGAAACGAATCTGGATTTAGCGCAGTATCCGCAAGATCTATTAGCGCGTCTATTAACCTTGTTTGCTCCTGTCAGTTGGGACACAATCCGCTTTAACACCGACGACTCAACGCAGGGATTTCCTGCCCATTTATGCTTAGGGCGGTGTTCATTAACGACCGAGCAAGGTTATGACATTGGTTTTAGCCACTATCAGCAGCTTCAGGCTGAAGTGCTGATCCCTGAACTCATGTGAATTTTTGGCGTTTGCTTAAGGAAACCCTATGACAGATCTCAGTGATATCCGCCGCGAGTATGCCAAAGGCGGCTTAAGACGTGCCGACTTACCGCAAAACCCGATGGACTTGTTTGAATTGTGGATGACGCAGGCGAGGGATGCAGAGCTTAGTGATCCCACCGCCATGTGTGTGGCGACTGTGGATGAGCACGGCCAACCTTTTCAACGAATAGTATTACTTAAGCGTTTTGATGACACAGGTTTCGTATTTTTTACTAACCTTGGCAGCCGCAAAGCACAGCAAATTGCTGCTAATAATAAAGTCAGTTTGCATTTCCCTTGGCATCCTCTAGAGCGTCAAGTATCTGTGCTTGGTGAAGCGCAGGCACTGTCCACCGCTGAAGTGCTTAAATACTTTATGACCCGTCCTAAGGACAGCCAAATTGCGGCTTGGGTATCGCAGCAGTCGAGTAAACTCAGCGCTAGACAAGTACTTGAAGGCAAATTCTTCGAAATGAAAGCTAAGTTCGCCAAGGGCGATGTGCCTTTACCCAGTTTTTGGGGCGGTTACTTAGTGAGACCTTCGAGTATCGAATTTTGGCAGGGTGGAGAACACAGGCTGCATGATCGTTTTATTTATTCTTGCCATGATGCAGAGTGGGAAATCGATCGTTTAGCGCCATAGTACGGCGCATAGTTCGATAGCTCAGCATAGAACTGAGCTCGTGAACCTAACAACAGAGCTAAAAGACATTGAGTGATTATAAAATTTGGGTTGATGCGGATGCATGCCCTAATCCCATCAAAGAAATCCTGTTTCGGGCGGCGGAGCGCAAAGCCCTGCCGTTGGTGCTGGTGGCTAATCAAATGATCCGCGTACCGCCATCTCCCTATATCAGCCAAATTCGAGTCGGTGCGGGATTTGATGTGGCCGATCAATATATTGTCGATCATGTGGAACCGACGCATTTAGTGATCACTGCGGATATTCCCTTAGCGGCTTTAATCATTGAAAAGGGCGCCTTGGCGCTCAATCCCCGTGGCGAGCTTTATACCGTCGATAACATAAAACAAAAACTGACGATGCGTGACTTTATGGAAGATTTACGCGGTTCTGGCGTGCACACCGGCGGGCCTGATTCGTTTTCTCAAGCGGATAAACAGGCTTTTGCCAATAGCTTAGATAAATGGTTAGTGCGCGTATGAATCATAGTTTACTGGTCGCTAATGGATAAACAGAGTATCTTTAGCTTAAGTTAGGTGATGTTGATCACGTTTAACTGGGCAGGATTTTAGTCTGTTGCGGATGTCGATTTTCTTTACGACATGGCTTTTAAACTCACTCTTTAAGGACGGATACGATGAAAAAATGGATGGGAATTGTCGCCTTATCTGCTATGGCCAGTTTTAGCTGTGCCGCGCAATGGCAAGTGATGGAACAAGATTCGCGAGTCAGTTTTATTTCGGTAAAGAAAGGTGATATAGGTGAAGTCCATCACTTTAAACAACTCAAAGGTACGCTAAAAGATAACGGTCAATTTGAATTAACAATTCCACTAATCGGTGTGGCAACGGGTATTGATGTCCGCGATGAGCGGATGCAAAATTTGTTATTTGAAGTGTCTTTGTATCCAGAGCTGAAACTGTCATCACAAGTAGACCCTAAGATACTAAAAAATCTTGGCGTCGGTGAGAGTAAAGTTTTTGATATTGATGGAAAAATTGCGTTACACGGCAAATCGCAAACTAAGGCTTTTTCGGTGATTATCACTAAAGTTTCTGATAACAAACTTTTAGTGAACAGTTTTCAACCGGTAATTGTTAATGCCAATGAGTTTGATCTTGTGGCTGGGATTGATAAATTACGTGAAATTGCGGGTTTATCGAGCATTAGTCAAGCTGTTCCTGTGTCATTTGTACTAACCTTAACTCAGTAACTTCAATAAGATTGGTATAGATCAATACGTCTGTTATCGAAGATAGGCTAGAGTTAAATAAGTGGCGTATGCGAGATCTTGATAAGAAGCCGAGCCTTTGGCTTCTTTGATATTTTCTGATGTGCTATTAATAGCATCACAATAGATATTAAGTTAATGAGTTTAAAGGGTAAAAAATGGTCACAGATAAAGATGGTTACATGCATTTGGTCCAGTATTTAACTGAACATCTTGGCTTATTTGAAACACCAAGTTCAGAGGTAGTTTCAGACGATACTGTGATGGAGTTATTTGAAGAGCAATTGTCGGCACAGATCATTATGGTGTGTGGCCAAAATCCATCGTTGTCTTTTACGCAACGTAATGTGATTATCCGTGAAGTGGATGCAATTGTGTATGATTTAGAAGAGATTTTAGCTTCAGTTGCCAACCATAAAGCGACTCCCGCACAAACTTTATTTATTACTGAGTTTTCTAGTTTGATTAAGAATTTGTTCGATCAAGAAATCGCTAAACTTCAAGTGAGTGCTTAGTCAGAATAGCAATTAGATTATTTATTAATGCGTGATTTCAGGTAAGTCAGGACTAATACTAATTTTTAGCGGCGTAAATCATCATCGTTTGAGTACCATGTGTTTCCTCACTCTTATTGTTAAGCTCGAGCTGCAGCAGCTTTGAGTGTGAGGTAAATATCTGCTCTTTGCTTCACCTCATGTTATTTCGTATGGCCACCATTTTTCATCGAGTTCTGCGACTAAGTTTTGTTGCTGTGTTATGCGAGTCATCGCTGTGGATTAGCTCCTTTTGGCGTTATTTGCATCACTGATGTGTATGTATAAAATGGTGTTTTTTTTAAAATAAAAAGCCCATCTTTCCCGCATTTATGTCATTGTCTGTGTATCTTTAGTGTATGAGCTTTAACTATTTTTCCCTTCATGTATTGATAAGGAGTGTTCAATGCTAACGATTTCTTCGGGTCATGCCGATGATATATTGGCTGTGGTCGCATCTGGCCGTGTTAACCATGGGGATGTTGAAGGCTATTTGGTTCCCGCCATAGAAGCCAAGCTGCAAGACCACGCCAGTATTCGCCTTTGGTACGAGTTTTCCCCTGAATTTGAAGGTATATCCGTTGGGGCCCTGTGGGATGATGCGGTATTAGGTTTATTTCATTTAAGTGATTTTTCAAGGGTCGTGATGATTGCCAATGCCACTCAAACAAATGCTATGGTTAATGCGCTAGCCTGCATGCTGCCATGTCCGGTAAAGGTATTTACCGCCGATGAACATAGCCAAGCCAAGGCATGGTTAGATCAATAACGCACCTTCATTTATTGCGGTTCTAAACCTGTACTCAGTGGCCAACGACATTGAATGTGTGTGCCTTGGTTCAAGTGGCTACTGATGCTAAGGCTGCCATTGAGATCATTTTTAAGCCACAGATTTATACAGGTCAGCGTTCCAATGCAGAGTTCTTGTGTTAGTTCTTGTCGTAACTGTGCGAGTTGCGGTTCTGTCATACCTATCCCATTATCGATAATACTGATGTGTAACTCTTCGCTCGACTTGTCGATATTAATGGTTATTTCACGCTGTTCATTGTGAGCTTTAAATGCATGATTCAACGTGTTGGTGATTAGACGATAAAACAGCTGCAAATATTGCCAAGAAGGGCCATCAATGATGATATTTTCTTCGCAATTTAACGCTATTTCCACATTTGTTTTAGCTAGTTGTACCTTTAGTAACCCTAAGAGATGGCGCATAAATTGTGCGAGATGCAGTGGCCGAATGTCATTTTGATGATTCGTTAATAACTGGGCAATATGTCGCAGTTTATCTGCCTGAGTCACCATGATTTCGGTGATCTGATTTTGGTCGTTAGCATTATCTATTGGCTGAAGTTGGCACACTTTGGCGAGTAGCTGATCTTGCTCATGCATAATTTGCGTCATCATTTCAGCTAGAAAATTTTGCATTAGCTGTTGGCTTTGTTCACGACTGAGATTGAGTTGGTGATGCTTCTCAAGTAATTGGGTTGATTTGTCTTGGAGCAGATGGAGTTCATGGCTATGTTGATTACTGAGGCGAACTTGTTCTTGTAGGTGATTAAGCGCCTCGACTTGCCCTAAAAGTAACTTTTCTTGTTCTTGCTCTTTAATTTTTTGTAAGGTGATATCAAAGGCGATAGCACCGACTGCAATAACGGTATCGTCATCATCTTTGATCTTAAATTTAGTCACGATATAAATAAGATTGCCTAGGGGCGATGGAATAGCTTCTTCGAAGTTTATGGCTTCATGATTATGCAGAACGCGTCGATCATTTTGTTGATACTCGTGGGCAAATTGGCTGGGAAATATCTCAAAATCAGAGGTGCCAATAATGCGTCTGCGTTCTATACCTAAGATTTCACAATATTTGTCATTGACGAGAATATATTTACCGTGAAGATCTTTGATATAGATGAGATTTTGAGAAAATTTAAGTAAAGCCCTCAATTGTTCTTTATGGCGCTTTAACTCCAGTTGAAACAGGTTTTGGCTCTGCAATTGCTGTTCTAGTGCCAGGTTACTCGCATCTAAGCTCGCCATTGCCACTTCAAGCTGTCGAGTACGCGACAGGAATGTTTTTGCCAATAAGCCAATTTCGTCATGGCTGTTATTGGCTTTGAGTTCGATAGAGGCGGAATCATTACGTTTTAAGGCTTGGACGATTTCAATAATGGGGGTGATAAATAGTCGGTGCTGGAGTAAGAATAATAGAATTAAGCCTAATAGTTGAATACAGACTAAATAAACGCCGACCTTTTCGATTAAATGTTTAGCGGTATCCTGCAGCGGTGAAATTGGGGTGACGACAAGTACCTTCCAATAGGTATTTGGCATGAGAAATACCGAAACGAGAGATGCCGTTTTAAGGATTGGATCATGGGTCAAAGTTACCGACGTCAGTAATTTCGGGGCAGTAAAATGATTTAAGGCATTGTTATTTACGATGGCCGCTAACATGTCACGCTCATTTTGATGACTTAGTCTCGTTAGATGCTGCATCTGTTCTTGGGTAAAAACGCGCTCGGCAATCGCCGCTTCTATAAAGGCTTTATCTGCACTCTGTAATGCGACTTCGACGGGGCTGAAATCTGGCTGTTGGCTGGCGAGATGATTGAAGGTGACGAAAGAATGATTGGTATTGGTTTGCTGCTTAAGATTGTTATTGGCATCTGGATAGGCGAGTACTTGGTTTTGATGATCTAAGGCTATGACATAGCCTCTGACATTAATCATAGCATTGCGTAACAGCACATTGAGCTTTTCTAAACTGATATCCACAGTGGCGGCACCAATAAACTGATGGTCCATCCACATAGCGCCTGAGGCTGTGATCATTGACTCATGGGTTGTCGGATCGAAATAAGATTTTGACCAGAAAATTTTACCTGCAGGAAAATAGCGCGTCGGGCGATACCATTCTTCGGTGTGGTAGCTTGGGAACGTGTCTTTGTTATAGGAATCAATGGCGACTAATTCATCGTTTACATTGTGTGCCCAAAACAGGCTATCTCGAAATTTTTGCTGATTAAACGCGCCGGGTTCCGGCCAGACGCCGCCACCAGAGATGATGCGTTGTTGACTATCGAGCTTCAGCAACGTGGGAATGGTTTTCACCAGTTGCTCATGATCATAGCGGTAAAGTTTGGCAATACTGGAAATAGAGTCGACTACGGTTTCAACCTGTGAAGTCATTTCTTGCAGTTTGGCGATAATCAACTGGCCATAGTTTTGGTTTAACACGGCTTGCTGATCAAGAACTTGTTGGCGTTGAATGCTTAGCATCACCCAAGCTGTACTACAAATCAAAATAGCGGCAATGACGAGCTGAATAAGGCTAAATTTGAATGGCAAACTGTTTTGCCATTGGGTTAATGGCGTGTGTGGCTCAGATGTCGAACTTTTTCCCATAATCCCCAGTTTCCAAATCACCACTTTTCATTGAGCCAGTGTAGCGCTTTCTCACTGTTTTGCTATTGGCATATGTTTAAGTTGCGAGGATTGAATAGGATAAGTGGAATATAATCGTCAATAAAAAGGCAGGTTTTATGCCTGCCTTATCTCAAACTCGTTATTTATAAAGAGATGGTTTATTTGAACCACTTAGGACAGGCACAATAAAGAGTAACCAAGCGACTAAGAAGCCACTGAAGGCCACTACCATCCATTCGGGCATCGTTACACCCATAAAGACCCAAGGTACATCAGTACACATGCCAGTAGGCATCATAACGGCAGGGAACCATTCGTGTAATGGCATCCAAGCTGGAAATTCAGGTAAGAATGAACAGGTTGAAAAAGGGGATGGGTT
This sequence comes from Shewanella sp. NKUCC05_KAH, assembly GCF_019345585.1. Lineage (NCBI taxonomy): Bacteria > Pseudomonadati > Pseudomonadota > Gammaproteobacteria > Alteromonadales > Shewanellaceae > Shewanella > Shewanella sp. NKUCC05_KAH. The sequence goes on along the minus strand of NZ_JAHKQZ010000002.1, from coordinate 183,553 downwards.
GGCTTGCATATCTACGAGCGATAAGGCTAGTTTTAATCCCCAAGTTGCACTGATGGCCCAGAGCACGGCAGCTAAGATCCTGACTATTCGATATTTGGGTGCTGTCATGCCAATGAGACCTGCTGCCAATAAACCAAAAATAGCGAGTCTTTGGTAAATACACATGACACAGGGTTCCAGTTTCATAACATATTGAAAATACAGGGCGGCTGCTTCTAACCCAAGGGCTGTGCCTGCGAGAATAAACCAAGATGAACGGGAATGGGCAAAGCGAGTCATTACAGTCAAAGTGAGCTCCATATCAACAAAAAACGCCCTCAGACATGGGGCGTTTTTTGGACTCTACTTATTAAATAAAGTTCAGTCAATAAAGAAGATTAATGTCCAGTCATCGGCTCTAAAACTTCACTAGCGCTGTGATGGATGATTATCTGGGAATCATAGAAATATTGGGTAGCTTGTTCTAAGAAACCCGTTTGAATCGCCATGACACCTACGATAGACAGCACGATAGTGTAAGGCAATGCCATCCATACCATTCTGCCATAGGATAAGCGAATAAGTGGCGCTAGTGCTGAGGTTAGTAGGAATAAGAACGCCGCTTGACCATTGGGCGTGGCAACCGAAGGTAAGTTAGTTCCAGTATTAATCGCAACGGCCAGCAAGTCGAATTGATCACGGCTGATTTGACCGTTAATCAATGCCGCTTTCACTTCGTTAATGTACACAGTGCCGACGAACACGTTATCACTCACCATAGACAGCAATCCGTTGGCGATGTAGAAAATCACCAACTGAGTATTGCCTTGATAACTCAGTGCCCATTGGATCACTGGTGCGAATAAGTGCTGGTCGATAATCACGCCAACAACCGCAAAGAAGACTGCTAATAACGCGGTAAAAGGCAGTGCTTCTTCGAAAGCTTTACCGAGGGCATGCTCATCGGTAACGCCGTTAAAGGCTGTGGTTAAAATAATCACAGAAAGACCAATTAGGCCCACTGAGGCCAAGTGCAATGCAAGTCCAGCGATCAACCAGACACCCACTAAGGCTTGGACGATTAACTTCATGTTGTCTTTATTGGTACGGCGCGCATCTTCATGGGCGGCATATTCACATAAGATCCGATGAACGGCCGTTGGCAACTTAGCGCCATAACCAAAAATGCCAAATTTTTCAACTAAGTAACAAGTTAAGATGCCCGAGATTAATACAGGAACAGTAACGGGTGACATACGCACGGCGAATTCACCAAATTGCCAATTTGCTTGCGCGGCGATAATAAGGTTTTGTGGTTCACCGACCATAGTACACACGCCGCCCAGCGCAGTACCCACACCCGCATGCATTAACAGATTACGTAGGAAACCACGGAATGCACTGAGTTCTTCTTCGTTTAACTGATCTTCACCATCATCATTTTTACCTTCAGAGGTATGATCGTGATCGGCGCCGAAATCTTTTCCAGAAGCGACCTTGTGGTAAATAGAATAGAAACCCACAGCGACCGCGATAATGACGGCAATAACCGTTAACGCATCTAAGAAGGCTGATAAAAAGGCTGAAGCCAAACAAAACATTAATGACACTAAAATTTTAGAGCGCACTTTAGTAATGATTTTCGTGAAGCCAAATAGCAGCAATTGCTTCATGAAATATATACCAGCGACCATAAACACCAAGAGTAATAATACTTCGAGGTTGGCTTCTATTTCATGTAAGACTTGGCTTGCCGATGTCATTCCGATCGCGACGGCTTCAATTGCCAATAATCCGCCGGGCTGTAATGGATAGCATTTTAATGCCATTGCTAAGGTAAAAATAAATTCTAGAACCAATACCCAACCAGCCACAAAGGGGTCGACATAGAAAAAGAGTATTGGATTGATAATTAAAAATGACAGTATTGCGGTTTTGTACCACTTAGGAGAATTTCCTAAGAAGTTCCCAATAAACGCCTGACTCATTGTCGCCGGCATGGCAGCCTCTCTTCTAATTATGTTAAAAATTGCACGTGATTATTATCAATACCTGCGTTAGTTAAATGAGTCTAGCCTAAAGAGAAAGCTAATGTAATGAGTTACTGATACCGACATTTCAAAAAGCGGAGCTAAGCGGCAAAATTGGCCCATCCTGTATTGACCTTGGTCGTTTTTTTGAACGATTCTGTGACATTTACACGGCGATAACACAGTGATTTTAAGTGAATGGTTTCCATTTTTTACCGCTCTGGTATGATCAGTGACCATTACGACGCACAACAACTGGATAAGTGGGCTGATGATTATCAATGCCAAAGGACCTGCAAGTTTTGCAGAGAAGTATATTGTGAGATCAATTTGGGAAAACAAATTTCCTCCAGGGTCCATTTTACCGGCTGAACGTGAGCTTTCAGAATTGATTGGTGTGACTCGCACCACTCTGCGTGAGGTGCTACAGCGCTTGGCGCGTGACGGTTGGTTGAAAATTCAGCATGGCAAACCAACACGGGTTAACAACTTTTGGGAAACCTCAGGCTTAAACATTCTCGAGACTATTGCTGATTTGAATCCCGAGGGTTTTCCGGTATTGGTTGACCAACTCTTGTCAGCTAGAACGAACGTCAGTGCTATCTATTTTCGCGGTGCTTTGCGTTATAACCCGGATACCGCTGTGGAGGTACTTGCAAAGATTCACCAGCTTGAAGATACGGCTGAATCCTATGCTGAATTTGACTACTTACTGCATCACACCTTAGCGTTTTCGTCCGGAAATCCACTTTACGTTTTGATATTAAACGGATTTAAAGGTTTGTATAGTCGAGTTGGTCGTTATTACTTTACCAGCTCAGATGCGCGTTTATTAGCATTGAACTTTTACAAAGAATTAGAACTGTTGGCTCAGGCGAAAAATTACCTCGATGTCTCTGCGCTAATGCGTACCTATGGCATGAATAGCGGTAAGATGTGGTTACAATTACGCGAAGATATGCCAGCTTCTATTGCTCAAGATCATTAATCTCTGTGAGTGATATCGCGTTAAGATAGCGCTAAATAAACAAAAAGGCCGTTTCAATTGGAAACGGCCTTTTTATTGTGCTTATTATTCTGGTTTATTGGCTTCAGGGCAGGATGCTAAGACACTAATACTCGCATCTGCATTTTTTTGCTCTAAGGTGACAGTGAAACCCCATAATCGATGTAAATGCTTTAATACTTCTTTATGGCTGTTGGCTAAGGGAATATCGTTATTTGGCACATAATGTAAGGTTAAGGATCGATCACCGTTGATTTCTACATTATGTACTTGGATATTCGGCTCAATATTAGACAGGTTATATTGTTGTGATAGTAACTGGCGAATATCTTGATACCCCCGTTCATCGTGGATTGCAGATACCGAAAGATAATTGCGTTTCTCATCATCATGGATACCAAACAATTTAAATTGGCGGATAACTTTAGGTGAGAGATATTGGCTAATAAAACTTTCATCTTTAAAGTTTTGCATCGCAAAGTGTAAGGTTTCAATCCAATCGCTGCCAGCAATGTCGGGAAACCAAGCTTTATCTTCATCGGTTGGATTTTCACAAATACGCCGAATATCGGTGAACATGGCAAAACCTAAGGCGTATGGGTTGATGCCACTGTAATAACGACTGTTGTAATCGGGTTGAGCCACAACGCCTGTATGACTTTGCAAAAACTCGATCATGAAGCGGTCAGTAACCACGCCATCGTCGTATAAGTGATTCAAGATAGTGTAATGCCAGAAGGTTGCCCAGCCTTCATTCATCACTTGAGTTTGTTTTTGCGGATAAAAATATTGCGCCATTTTACGCACAATACGGATTATTTCCCTTTGCCATGGTTCAAGCAAAGGAGCGTTTTTCTCGATGAAATATAAAATATTTTCCTGCGGTTCGGCGGGGAAACGACGTTTTTTCGATTGAGACTGCTCATGTTGATGGGTAGGAATGGTGCGCCATAAATCATTTACTTGGCTTTGAAGGTAAGCCTCGCGATCCTTTTGTCTTGCTTGTTCTTCCCTGAATGAGATTTCAGAGGGACGTTTATAACGATCGACACCGTAGTTCATTAGCGCATGACAGGAGTCTATGACGCTTTCGACTTGTTCTACACCGTATTTTTGCTCGCAGTCACTGATGTAGTTTTTAGCAAAGACAAGGTAGTCAATAATCGAGCTCGCATCTGTCCATGTCTTAAATAAGTAATTGTTTTTAAAAAAGCTGTTATGTCCGAAACAGGCGTGAGCTATCACCAGCGCCTGCATTGTGATGGTGTTTTCTTCCATTAAGTAAGCGATACAGGGGTTAGAGTTAATTACAATTTCATAGGCGAGCCCCATTTGGCCACGTTTGTAACCTTGCTCGGTTTCGATAAAACGTTTGCCGAAAGACCAATGGGTGTAACCTATGGGCATGCCTATGCCAGCATAAGCATCCATCATCTGTTCAGCAGTGATGACTTCAATTTGATTTGGGTAAGTGCTGAGTTTATAGAGCGCTGCCACCCGCTCAATTTCCTTGAGGTAGTCTTGCAGTAGCTCGAAGCTCCAGTCGGGACCATCGCTCAGTGGTGTCCAAGATGTTGATTTAGTTATCCCCATAGTGCCCCCTTAAACCGCTTGTTTCTTGAATAGCTCCCTAAAGACAGGGTAAATATCTTCGGCTTGACGTATATGCTGCACGGCGATGTTGTCGTAATGCTGTTGCAGGGATTCATATTCGCGCCACAGGGTTTGATGGGCGCGATTGGTGATTTCGATATAGCTGTAGTAGCGCACGAGTGGCAATATTTTTTGTTCTAACAATTGCCTACAGGTAGGTGAATCGTCAGCCCAGTTATCACCGTCGGATGCTTGGGCTGCGTAAATATTCCACTCATCGGCGGGGTAGCGGGCTTGTTGAATTTCATGCATTAATTTCAATGCACTGGACACTATGGTGCCGCCTGTTTCTTGCGAGTAAAAGAACTCGTGTTCATCGACTTCTTTGGCTTGGGTATGGTGGCGAATGTAAACCACTTCTAAATTTTTATAGGTACGGGTGAGGAACAGATACAGCAAGATATAGAAGCGTTTTGCCATATCTTTAGTTGCCTGATCCATAGAACCAGACACATCCATTAAACAGAACATCACAGCTTGACTAGAAGGGATTTCCCTTTTGGAATAGTTATTAAAGCGTAGATCGAAGGTATCGATAAACGGCACTCTGGCAATCTTTTGTTTTAACTCCTCAATTTGGGCTTTTAAATCCAAAATCAACTCGGCCTTAGTGCCTGGAATATTTTCCAGTTCGGCAAGTTCTTGTTCTAACTCTTTTAATAGTTTCTTTTTACTGGCAGACATAGCAATGCGACGAGCAAGGGATGAACGTAATGAACGGACAATATTGATGTTAGCGGGGACGCCATCATTGGTGAACCCAGCACGGTAGATTTGGTATTCCACCAGTTTATTGAGGCGATTTTTTTGTAGATTGGGGAGTTCTAAGTCCTCAAACAATAACTCTAGATACTCGTCTTTAGAGATTTCGAACACAAAGTCATCGTCGCCTTCACCCGAGTTTGAGGCCTCACCTTTGCCCGAACCGCCGCCTGAACCACCAGGTGGTCGGTCAATTTTATCGCCACGGGTAAATTGGTCATTACCGGGATGCACTCTATCCCTGACACCGCCTTTGCCTTGGTGAAACATAGGTTCACTGATATCCCGTGTTGGGATACTGATTTTTTCGCCTTTATCTACATCCGTTACGCTGCGACGAGTCACTGCATCGCTGACGGCTTTTTTAATTTGTTGCTTATATCTATTGATAAAGCGTTGGCGGTTGACTGTGCTTTTTCCTTTCGCATTCAACCGTCTATCGATAAAGTTCGCCATACGCACCTCCCAAAACCCAGCGAAGGCTTTGGCAACACCAAAGCCCTGTACTTAGTTAGCGCAAGTTTAAGAAGATTTACGAACTCGTAAATACCACTCAGACAAGAGTCGGACTTGTTTTTTGGTATAGCCTTTCTCCATCATGCGATTGACGAAATCATCGTGTTTGCGTTGATCGTCGTTCGACGTTTTGGCGTTAAAGGAAATAACAGGCAGTAAATCTTCTGTGTTGGAGAACATTTTCTTCTCGATCACAGTGCGAAGTTTCTCGTAGCTGGTCCATAGCGGATTGTTACCCTCATGGTTCGCGCGGGCGCGCAGCACAAAGTTAACGATTTCATTACGGAAATCTTTAGGATTGCTGATCCCCGCGGGCTTCTCAATCTTCTCAAGTTCAGCATTAAGGGCAGCGCGGTCGAATAGCTGACCCGTTTCTGGGTCGCGGTATTCTTGATCTTGGATCCAAAAATCGGCGTAAGTGACATAGCGGTCGAAGATATTTTGGCCATATTCAGAGTAAGACTCTAAGTAAGCGGTTTGAATCTCTTTACCGATAAACTCCACATATTTAGGGATCAAATAACCTTTTAGGAATTCAAGATAACGTTCGGCGGTATCGCCGGGGAACTGTTCTTGTTCAATTTGTCGTTCGAGGACATAGAATAAATGTACTGGGTTGGCGGCGATCTCTGAATGGTCGAAGTTAAATACCCGCGACAAAATCTTAAAGGCGAAACGGGTGGATAGTCCATTCATGCCTTCATCGACACCTGCGTAATCACGGTATTCTTGGTAAGACTTAGCCTTAGGATCGGTATCTTTCAGGCTTTCACCGTCATATACCCGCATCTTAGAGTAGATGGAGGAGTTTTCAGGCGGCTTGATGCGTGACAACACACTAAATTGCGCTAAGGTTTCTAAGGTGCCGGGAGCGCAGGGTGCTTTCGATAACTCAGAGTTGATTAGCAGTTTTTGATAGATTTGCAGTTCTTCTGAGACCCGTAAACAGTAGGGCACTTTGACTATGTAAACACGGTCGAGGAAGGCTTCGTTGTTTTTGTTGTTTTTGAAGGTTGACCACTCGGATTCGTTTGAGTGAGCCAGAATAATCCCGCTATAGGGCAGGGCCGATAAACCTTCTGTGCCGTTATAGTTACCTTCTTGCGTTGCAGTCAGTAGTGGATGCAGCACTTTAATTGGTGCCTTAAACATCTCGACGAATTCCATCACCCCTTGGTTTGCACGGCACAATGCGCCTGAATAGGCGTAAGCATCGGGATCATCTTGGGAGAAATGTTCGAGTTGCCGAATATCGACTTTACCGACAAGGGACGAAATATCTTGGTTGTTTTCATCACCAGGTTCAGTTTTCGCTATTGCCACTTGGTCCAGAATGGATGGAAAGACTTTTACTACGCGAAATTTGGAGATATCGCCACCAAACTCATGCAGACGTTTTACCGCCCAAGGTGACATGATGGTTTTCAGATAACGGTTGGGAATGTTGAATTCATCTTTTAACAGCTGTCCATCTTCTTCCACATCAAACAGGCAGAAGGGGTGATCGTTGACTGGGCTGCGGACTCCATTCGCGCTCAGGATGTAAATGGGCACTTTTTGCATTAGTGCTTTGAGTTTTTCGGCTAGCGATGACTTACCGCCGCCCACTGGGCCCAGTAGGTATAGAATTTGTTTGGATTCTTCTAATCCTTGAGCCGAGTGCTTTAGGTAAGCCACAATTTGCTCTATGGCGTCTTCCATGCCGAAGAAATCTTTAAATGCGGGATAGCGTGAAATAAGTCGATTCGAAAAAATACGGCTAAGTGTTGGATTTTTTGCGGTATCAATGACTTCTGCTTCACCAATTGCAAGCAGTAGTCGCTCTGATGCTGACATGTAAGCGCTGCGATCTCCCTTGCAGATGTCCAGAAACTCCTGCAAAGAATATTCTTCATCGAGTTTTTGTTCGTAGCGCTTTTGGTAATGCTCGAAAATGCCCATATAAACCCCCTGAAACGCCAGTGATGTCATGGAACGGATAACTGGCTAGCCAGCCTCCTACTCTAATCTTAGACACAAACTCACTATCTGTGTCAAAAAAATATCAAATAAAAACAATAACAAATAGTTGCAAACGCAATTATTGCACTTGTAGTTAGCGGAGGATAAATCGGTGGGATAAGGGATGGGCGGCTAACGAGGGGCATAAAAAAAGAGCCACTAGGGCTCTTTTTACTGGGATTAACCCACTGCTTATTCGGCAGTAAACAACGTTAGGTTAAATGAATTAACCTGCGAAGTTTTGGTTAACGAAGTCCCAGTTAACTAATTGCCAGAAGTGGGCAAGATAGTCAGGACGCACGTTACGGTAATCGATGTAGTAAGCGTGTTCCCACACGTCAACTGTCATGATTGGCGTTACTGTGCTGTCAGTCAGTGGCGTCGCTGCATTGCTAGTGTTAACGATAGCAAGAGTGCCATCGGCTTTTTTCACTAACCATGTCCAAGCGCTACCGAAGTTGTTTACTGCTGAATCAGTAAATTGCGCTTTGAATGCGTCGAATGAACCGAAAGCGGCATTGATTGCATCAGCAACTGGGCCTGTTGGTTCGCCGCCAGCATTAGGGGCTAAGCAGTTCCAGTAGAAAGTGTGGTTCCACACTTGAGCTGCGTTGTTAAATACGCCACCGGTAGAAGTCTTGATGATATCTTCTAAAGATTTGCCAGCGAAATCAGTTCCTTCGATTAAGCCGTTTAGCTTCACAACATAAGTGTTGTGGTGCTTGCCGTAGTGGTATTCTATGGTTTCTTGAGAAATGTGTGGTTCTAGTGCGTTCTTTGCATATGGTAATGCGGGTAATTCGAAAGCCATTAGTATCTCTCCATGGTCTTAGGTTATCGTTTCTTAAACGTGCTCACTTAGGACTATTGTACCGATAAAATTTGTGATGTGAATCATTGTTTAGCTAATTGACTAGATAGACGCCATCGAAAAATCAAATGTCGACATAACCTTACAAACTGTGGGATTTTGTTCTGCGTCTAGCTGACGTACAATAGTCGCATTGAGTCAATGTCATCCTACTTAGGAATCAAAATGGAAACAGTAGAGAAAATTAAGCAACAGATCACGGAAAACCCTATCATTGTTTATATGAAAGGTTCTCCAAAGTTGCCTAGCTGTGGCTTCTCGTCACAGGTCGCTCAGATCATGATTAACTGCGGTGAGCAGTTTGCATTCGTGGATATTCTTCAGCATCCAGACATTCGCGCAGAATTACCTAAGTTTGCTAACTGGCCGACTTTCCCACAATTGTGGATTGAAGGTGAGTTGATTGGTGGCTGTGATATCGTAGTGGACATGTTCCAAAAAGGCGAATTACAACCTTTGATCAAAGCGGCTGCCGCTAAGATCAAGACTGAAGAGTAAGAGTTAATTCTTACTTCATAAAAATATTGCTTCATAAAAAAGCCGCCGTGATTGATATCACGGCGGCTTTTTTGTGGTGGTATTTTAAGAAACGATCAATTTTATAAAGTGGTCATTTTTCAACGACCTACTTCGAAATTGATCGTGTCTTCAAGCCGTAATTAATGAGGCGTCACATCAGAGTCGTGGTGTTTATTGTGTGGCTTAGTCGCGGGTAATAGTAAGTTCATGGTAATAGCGACAATACCGCACAAGCTAATACCGGTCAGACTGAATGAACCAATGCCAAATGCCATGCCGCCGATACCAAAGACTAAGGTAACACCGACAATACTTAAATTACGTGGCTCAGATAAATCCACATGATTACGAATAAGGGTGTTGAGGCCAACTGCGGCAATGGAACCAAATAGCAAACACATAATACCGCCCATCACTGGGACGGGGATAGTTTGCATCAGCGCACCTAGTTTGCCAACGAAGGCTAAAGTGATGGCGGTAATGGCAGTCCAAGTCATGATTTTCGGATCAAAATTTCGGGTTAAGGTTACTGCACCTGTCACTTCTGAGTAAGTCGTGTTCGGTGGACCACCAAAGGCTGCGGCAGCAATCGTGGCAATCCCGTCACCCGTTAGCGTGCGATGCAGGCCGGGTTTTTTCATAAAATCTTTACCCGTGACGTTGGATATCGCCAGAATATCACCTATGTGTTCTACCGCTGGGGCGATTGCCACTGGGATCATAAATGCGATGGCATACCAGTTTAATTCTGGCGCGACAAATTTAGGAATAGCAATCCAGCTTGCAGCGGTCACGACGGCAAAATCAACAATACCAAAGGCTAGGCTTAAGCTGTAACCTACTATAATACCTGCTAAAATCGGCATCACTTTGAGTAGGCCCTTTGCGAAAATCGCCACCGCGATAGTGGTACCAAGCGATGCGAGCGAAATAAATAACGCCGTATTTGTAGCGACTAAAGTCAAGCTACCATCACCACTCTTGCCTAATGCCATATTCACCGCAACGGGGGCTAAGCCAAGGCCGATAATAATGATCACGGGTCCCACTACGACTGGGGGCAATAATCTGTGAATAAAGTCAGTACCGCGCACTTTAACCAAGGCGCCGAGCATGACGTAGACCACGCCCGCGGCCATAATGCCGCCCATTGTGGATGGAATTCCCCAAGTCTGCACGCCATAAAGTATGGGGGCAATAAAGGCGAAGGAAGATGCGAGGAAGATAGGCACTTGGCGTTTAGTAATCAATTGGAAGAGTAGGGTACCGATACCTGCGGTAAACAATGCCACACTGGTGTCGAGCCCTGTAAGTAGCGGCATTAGTACTAGGGCACCGAAGGCCACAAATAGCATTTGCGCGCCCTGTAGGGGGATAGCGAGTCGTCTCATTTATTATTCTCGTTAATTTAGGGTAAACCGCCAAATGATAACAGTTTGTTGGATTTTGAGCAGGAGAAAATCGCCTGTTTTGCCGACGTTGATCACTGTTTGGGTTTTCTGTGCTATGGCTGGCACGGAAATGGGGCTAAATTTTGGCAAGACTCGCTTAAGGCGCTAACTATGGTACAATTTGCCTCATCTGACGCTACTTCAACTACTCAAAGATGCTGAAATTCCTATTGAAGCCGAGCTTAATTGCATTTCTATATTGTCTGTTCACGATTAATAGCGTCAATGCTGTTGAGGTGAGTAAATTAGATGAGGCCAATGTGCCTGTGTCTTCGCGCGCAGTTGCCGAACGCGACAAAGCCTTAAAAAGTGCACTTGAGCAAGTCATTATCAAGAACACTGGGACTGCGCGATCCCTCGATAACAGTCTGATCCAATCTCAGCTCAGTAATCCTGATACCTTGCTGAGCCAGTATGGTTATATCGAGCAAAATGGCCAATTGCTGTTGACCGCGAGTTTTGAGCACCGCCGCATAGTGGCGTTACTGCGTCAGGCACAATTGCCTGTTTGGGGAACTCAACGCCCGTTGACCTTATTTTGGGTCGCTATGCCTGGTGATGGCGACACTATGATATTGGGTGACTCATCTGCGTTAGCCGAACGTAAGATTTTTAGCGATTTTTCCTATGCCCGCGGTATACCTGTACTCCTGCCTATCTTAGATCTTGATGAGTTGATGGGTATTAATCCTAACGATATTAAAGGGATGTTTGCCGACATCGTGGCGAGTGTGTCTGGCCGCTATCAAGCTGACTTTTTGGCGCTAGTGGCAATTGATGCCGCCGGGAATCAGGTTCGTTATCGTTTAAATCTTTATACTAAGGCTACCATTGATTCTTTGACGCCACCGTTATTCAGTTACAACGGTACTGCTGAAAATTCGGCCCAAGCGATTACCGCTATGATGGCGGCGTTAGGTGAATACTATTTTACTAAGTATGCGATTGCCGATACTGGTACTCAGCTTGGTGCGAGTGTTACTTTCGTTAATATCCAAAAAATGGCGCAATTAGTTGAAGTTGAAAAATATTTGAAGCAACTCAGCGCGATTAAAAATGCCACGTTAACGCATATTCAAGGTAATACTGTGACTTTCTCGTTAGATTTATTTGGCTCAGAGACGGATTTACAACGCTTATTAAGCTTAGAGCCGCGTATTTCTGTGGTCGCACCTGTGAGTGCAGGTGAATTTAGCCCTGTCTCTAATCAAACTGGCAAACCTGTGTATGAATGGCGTTTACATTAAGATGTTATCGGCCGTGCTTAGTTAAGCACGGCATTGTTTTTATTTAATATTGAGAAGACCGAGTGCCCTTAAACTCACCTCTGCAACTCTCGTTACCTGTGCATTTGCCAGACGACGAAACCTTTAATAGTTATTACCCCGCCGCGGGTAATGATGAACTTATTCAAAAATTGAGAGCGAATGCCGAAGGGCATGGTGAAGCCGCCATCTATTTGTGGGGCCCAGTTAAATCGGGTCGAACCCATTTAATGCACGCTGCTTGCGCGCACGCTAATGAAGTGGAGCGTCGCAGCTTTTATATTCCCTTAGGCATACATGCGAGTATTTCGACCGCATTGCTTGAAGGCCTAGAACAGTTGGATTTGGTTTGTATCGATGATGTCGATGCCATCGCCGGCCACCCCGTTTGGGAAGAGGCGATTTTTGATCTCTACAATCGCGTCGCAGAAAATAAGAATTGCGCCTTAGTGGTCAGCGGCAGCTCGTCTCCTGCGGATGCTGGGTTCCTCTTGCCAGATCTTGTTTCACGTATGCAATGGGGGTTGAATTACCAACTGCAACCCATGGCAGATGATGAAAAACTTGCCGCACTGCAACGCCGCGCCGCTATGCGTGGCCTGCAATTACCGGAAGATGTCGGGCGTTTTTTACTGAACCGTATGGCGCGGGATTTGCGTACCTTGTTTGATGTATTGGATAAGTTAGATAAAGCCTCATTAGTGCATCAGCGTAAGCTCACGATTCCGTTTGCCAAAGAGATGCTACACCTTTAGATATAGCATGGTTTGTGTTCGTTCTGAAGATACAAAACCTACTGGCATTAAAGCCAAAAAGAGTAAAGCCCGTCATGTTGAATACATACGGGCTTTTGTTTATCTAAAATTTAAAACGCTATTGTTGTGGATGTTGGTGACGATCACCACTTAAGCGAAGTTCGGCTTCAAAACGAGACTCGGCATTAATTGCAGCTGCATTGCTTTGGCCTTTGAGATGCGTATTCGCAGGCGATATTGCCAGTGTTTGACGCCAGCTTTGACCTTGCACCATATTAATTGGCTCGGGTAGGCTTTCGATCAGACTGATCCCATTAAGCTCTGGCAGCATTTCATCAATCACCAACGCGGCGCGATTTTCTAGACTGTCTTTTGCAATTCGTCCCCTTTGTCCCCAGTCAATAATCAGCGAATCCGCAGTTAATATCGCAGGTTTATTGGTGACGGCGACATCACGCAATATTTGATAGCGATAACTCATCATGGCTTCCTCAAATAACATGGCCGTGTCTTCACGGGTACTGGAATAGGCATAGAAGTCGCTGGCGATATCGGCAGAAAAGAAAGTACTGACATCCGATGCTTGATAGGTCTTTTGCACATTACTCGCCGCTGCGCCGAGGAAACTAACATTGGCAAGTCCCATCATTTCAGTACTCGTTAATGGGTAGGTTTTGCTGACTTGATCTGAAATTAGACTCTTGTTGGCATTGCGGCGGCTGTAGTCATCTAACAGTCTTGGCCCTGTGAGTGTGGCATGCACGCTGCGTGGAAAAAAGTCATTGGCATGGGCGAGCTCGTGATACAACAAGGAGGCCAGATCGGGGTTGATTTGCGCTAATGTGCGGTTTGCTCTGACGGTGATAGGCACGCCAAGGGAGGCATATTGGTTATCTTTTACATAACGCCAAGGCATCACAAAGTTAAGATCATTTCCAAAATTACTGCGGTAATCCGGCGCTTCATTAATAGTGTCGCGTTGGCTTGGCGTAAGCCATAAATCATTGGGATCGAGATAAATCGCCCCTGTGACTACCCAATAAAAAGAGGGGCGTACATCATAGCTAATCACCACGGCCGTGACGGATTGTAACAGGCGAGCAAAATCGCTGTTGGGGTCCATCTGAGCTAAAAAGGCGGCAAAGTTATCACCCATCCAGTCGTGTGAAACCTGTACACGATTTAGAATGGTCTCGCGATTTAGATCGCTTGAGGTTTGACCTATCAAAGGTAAGGTATTGATAGTGCAGCTATCATTAAGCTGATTGGAGTAAACACAGTTTGCTAGCACATTGGCGTAAGGTGAATCCGGACGATAGGCATGGGTGTGCGCAACTGGGGTATCGAAGTATGGTGAGCTGATCGCTGGCGCCGAGGTTGTTAGCACAAAGACATCATCGCTAAGCTGATTGCCATTGACGTTGGCATTCACTTTGAGCCGAGTGATTGTATCCTGGGTGACCGTTGGCGCGGTAAACAAGGGTCTAAACGGATCGCTCACATCGACCATTAAATCTGGGCCAGATGCTACACACCAAGAGATATTTGCTGCGCTTAATTCCGATTGTTGTCCGAGTCTTAAGCTCACATTATTGCCTTCAACCACTTGGTGATCTTGACGGACGTTTAGCACACCCGTCGATGCGGGATCGACATTAATGCCAATTTCTCCGGTGACATCTAGATTACTGCCCGTCACATGCAAGCTAAAACGGTAGCCGCCTGCGGTGGGAGTATCAAAGGCTAATACTGGGCTGTTTTGACTGACGAGTACTATGTTAGGGCCATCGATTTGCTGCCAACGGAAGGTTAAGTCTTGGCTGTCACGATTTAGGATATTGGCAATGATAGTACTGGATTGACCCGCCACATAATTTGGCTCGGTTTGAAAGCGAATTGAGGATGACGTGGTGGTAATGAGTGGCGAAATGCTATCTGTGCAGCGTGCTAGTGAAGTGGAGGGGGGCGTAACTACACTATCATCTGGTTGACTATCACCACCGCCCCCGCATGCCGCAAGTAGGCCCGAGCAGGCCATAAATCCGAAAAATTTCAGTGGTATCGACATTCCCATTACACCATTCTCCCTTGTTAACTCTGCTGTGCTATTTAGACTTTTGTGGCGCCATAGGACGCTTATACTGTGAGAAACTGACTATAGCACGGGCACTTAGTTGCAAAAAGTCAGTGTAAGTATAATAAGTGTTAATTTTGTCGTGATGGGAATTGACGTCGGAACAGAGGTTAGAACTAATGTTAAAATGGGTATTCAGACTGAGATCATAAGGGATATTTGAGCCAAGGTTTGGCCTTCTAATATAAAAAATGCCGCCATACCTAGCAAGGTTAAACGGCACTGAAAATACGTTGAACTGACTATTCTTTAGATTTTTTCTTCAGGCCTAATCCCAGTTCACGACCACGTATGCGGGCATAAAATGGGAAAGCGATTAGCAGTACGCCAATCAATAATACTTCGATTAAGGCAAAAGCGAAGGCGTCATTGGTGACATAAAGCAGGGTGAGCCCATGTAACATATATAAGCACAGAATAAAACTTGCCCAAGCGTAAGTGTATGGATTACCTTGGAAAACTCCCTTTGCGGGTAGTAATAACGGTACTATCCATAAGAGGCTAAATAGCAGGGTGTATTCACCGCTAATCCCTTGGCCAACAAACCAACCGCCTAACAGCAGCACTAGCGCAAAGTAGCCTAAACGGCTAAGGATAAATAAGGTGTTGGACGTCATAAGTCTACCTAAGGGTTGAAAATAAAAGCCATTTTGGTTTAAAAATCATGGGTTAAAGAATAGTGAGCACATTCTCAGGAGGACGGCCGATGGCTGCGCTTTGATTGGCGAGCACAATTGGCCGTTCGATGAGTTTAGGTGTGTTGACCATAGCCTCAATTAACTGCAATTCTGTTAGTGATGAGTCTGCAAGTCCCAAGGCTTGATATTCTGCTTCCTTGGTGCGCATTAATTCGCGAGCACTGATGCCTAATTTAGCCAGAATGTCGCCGATGTCTTTAGCCGTAGGGGGATTTTTTAAGTATTCCACTAGGGTAATGTCGCAGCCTTGTTGCTCGAGTAAAGCTAAGGTTTCACGGCTTTTTGAACAACGTGGGTTATGGTAAATCGTCGCTTGGGTCATAGTACTAGAGGCTCAATACGGGCTGAAATAACAATGGCGCGGATAATAACAGAAAAAACTGCGCCCCGTCAGTGTGTTCGGGGCGCATAAATGGGTTATTGTCTTTAATCTATTTGTAAACCAACTTATTACTTAAGCGCATCCATTTCTTTATCAGCCATTTTAAACTGGCGAATACGTGCTTCAATACGTGCAAGCTGTAATGGATTATTTTCGGATGCACGGTAGGCAAAGTTAAGTTGATCGATTGCGCCCTTATAGTTAGCACCTAAGGCCATCAGCTCTGCGGTGGAAAAATATTCCAATGCTTGATTGCCGGTTTTTTTATACACCATAGTCAACAATTGATAGGGCAGTTCATTTTGTTTATCGAGGAAAATCATATCTTCCAGCAAAGGGATTGCTTTGGTGGCTTGATCGGCTTCGATATATATATTGGCTAAGTTGGCATTGATCACTTGAGACGTTGGTTTCATTTTACGCTGGGCTTCGAGCATAGTAATCGCTTTTGCATAGTCCTTACGTTCGATCAGTAAATCAGATTTAGTGTCTATATAAAACAGGTTGTTATCATCGATTTTTAACAGCTCATCGACGATTTTTTCTGATTCATTAAACTTCTTCAATCTATATAAAGCCAGCGCTTTGCCATAAAGTGCCGCCTCTTTGAAGCTATAGGTCTGTTTGTTGAGTTGCCGATCAAACATGCTTAATACTGCTTCGTCGCTATAGCTGGAAAAACGGACTTGAATACGAGCTTTTGCTAGCTGAAAATTAAGATTATCAGGGATATAACGTTTAGGGTATTGCTCGGCACGGTTACGGGCTTCAGTGATCCGCGATTCAGGTAATGGGTGAGTTAATAACATTTGTGGTGGTGTTGTGGTAAAGCGATAACGACTGGCTAATTTACCAAAGAAATCCGCCGCAGCATTGGGATTAAAGCCTGCATCCACTAGAATTTGCATTCCGATGCGATCGGCTTCCTTTTCATGCAAACGGGTGTAGTTGATTTTCGATTGTGTCGCCATGGCTTGGGTTGTCGCAAGCGCCGCCATACCTGCTTGTGGTACTGCAATAGTTAACAAAATGGCGCCAAGTAAACCGGCAATTGTTGCAGGATTACTTTTTTGCTGTGCTTCAAGGGATCGGGCAAGGTGACGTTGAGTAACGTGAGTCACTTCGTGGCCTAATACTGAAGCCAGTTCGCTTTCATTGTCGGCATTGAGAAATAAGCCTGTGTGCACGGCAACATGGCCGCCAAAGAAGGCGAAGGCGTTGATTTCATCATTTTGTAATAGGAAAAAATAAAACGGCGTTTTTACGCCTGTGGCATGGGCGACCAGTTTATTGCCAAGCTCGGTAAGATATTGACTCAACACGGGGTCATTTAGCATAGGTGCCGATGAGCGAATGATGCGCATATAAGCATCACCGTAAACCATTTCTTTTTCAAGGCTGAAGGTGTTAACTGCGGCCGTACCTAAATCCGGTAAGTCATTGTTGGCAAAGCTTTTGGCGGCGAAGGTTAGCAGCATCAAGGAGAGTGCGCCTGCAACAAAAGGTTTTAATCGAGTCAAAAAAGTCAAGTTACGCAAGCGGATCCTTTTATTTCTAATTATCTCAACTAAAGGCAGATACTGCACTTAGCTTGTAGTTTGAGGTGCAACTTAGGATAATGGCCCAAGTTCGTCTATAGCAAGTTCATTATGATTTTTATTGATTTAACGCTCTTTCGTTGTCCAGTACCCTTAGTGAAAGTGAAGCTTGCATTGAAGCTAATGCGAGATGGTGAGCAGTTGCATATCTTACTCTCAGACTCTGGTTCGCGGCGAGATGTTCCCCAATATTTAAAAAAACAAGGGCATGTCGTGCAAGAGTTGCGTAATGATGCAAGTCTGTTAGCCTTGATGGTCACCAAAGTTGATCTATCTCAGGGATAAATTGAGGATTTTTATGTTTAAATCCTCTTAGACTAGCATCAAGCGCCTAATTTTGAGCCAGAGTGCCGCTCAGGCTAAGTTGTTTACTCCTATCAGTTTATTTTTTGATTTAGCTGACGTGTAGGAGCGAAAGTCTAACTGAGTAAAGTCTCGAATAACATCATGATAAATAAACTTTCCTGAGCGTTTGGGAAGCCTCGCCAACCATCACTATTGGAATGATCCATGTTTACTGTTTTTTCTCGTTGGTACCAAGAGCGCTTTAGTGATCCACAAGCTGTGACCTTAATGGCTATTCTTGTCGGGCTCGCGCTAGTGATTTATTTTGCGGCAGGTTTACTTGCTCCGCTGTTGGTCGCTCTTGTGTTGGCATTTCTATTGGAATGGCCTGTGGCGCAAATGCTTAAATTGGGGATTAATCGCACCGCTGGTGCGTCCTTGGTTATTGTGTTGTTTTTGGGAATCGTGGTTTTACTGACATTTGGCTTAATTCCGAGTGTGTGGCGTCAAGGTGTTAGCTTAATTGCCGACTTGCCTAGCATGATAGATAAAGGCCTGCTGACAATACAAACGCTGATCAATCAATATCCACGATTTATCAATCCAGAGCAGTTAGATCTGATGGTTGGTGAGCTTAAAAAACTGCTCGATACTCAACATGTGTTGGATATTGCTAAGCAATTAATCGGTTATTCAGCTTCTTTACTCGTCTTGATGGTGTACGCGATTTTAGTCCCCTTACTGGTGTTTTTCTTTTTAAAAGATAAAGACCAACTGATTAGCGGCAGTAAGCGATTTTTTCCCGTAAATCGCCAGTTAGCCCGTAAAGTTTGGTTTGAAATGCACCAACAGATTTTTAATTACATTCGTGGCAAAGTGATCGAAATCGTGGTTGTTGGTGTCGCAACTTATATTTTGTTTGCCTTGATGGGACTGCGATATTCGGCGTTGCTTGGTGTGTTAACGGGGTTATCGGTATTGATCCCTTATGTCGGTGCAACCTTAGTTACATTACCTATCGCCCTAGTGGCATTTTTTCAGTGGGGTTTTAGTTCTGAATTTGGCTATTTAATGTTGGGTTACGGTATTATTCAGGCGCTCGACGGTAATTTACTCGTGCCTATTTTATTCTCCGATGCTGTGGATTTACATCCGGTGATCATCATAGCGGCCGTTTTAGTCTTTGGCGGTTTATGGGGTGTATGGGGAGTATTCTTTGCCATTCCATTGGCATCGTTGGTCAAAGCCGTGATTAACGCTTGGCCTAAAACAGAGCTTGAGGCTGACAATAAACTTGATGCGAGTTGATGCTTACCTGTCTAACCGCCATTTGTATTATTGGTTATAGTGGGCGAGTTAACCGTTATCGCTAATTCCTCTTGGCATTTGAATTAAGTGCCAGAGGCGTTTGGGTTGAATGTTGTGCCTTCACAATTTAAAGCATCCTCGTCTAGTACTCTGTACCCATTCACTTATTGTCATTCCTTTTTATTATCACTTTGTCTTAAGTATCACCATGAATCGAGCTTTTAGTTTTAGATTAAGGGGGATTTATTCTGTCGCTTGCCAGTTTAGGGATTTACATTATGTAGCCTCTAGGTTAGGTAGATGTAAAACTCTTATATAAGCATGTGGTTACATGATGCAGCGCACATTTTACCCTTGAGTATGTTGATAAAGTTGTGTCGCTTAGTTTGGGTTTGCTTATTCGTTCATCCTTAGCTAAGTTATATCGAGTCGTGCTATTTATTTTGGTTGAGAGATGGAAGTCACCCTGACAAGAATTTCCACTGACAATCGCCATTGGAGGATACTATTGTGAGCAAAAAACTATTAAGTGCGCTTTTCGGGGCAAGTCTTGCAGCGTTAGCGCTGTCGCCAACCGCATTTGCTGCAGATCAAAAATTGTCTGATTTCCATGCTGAGTCGGGTGGATGCGAAAGCTGTCATAAAGATGGTACACCTTCTGCGGATGGTGCTTTTGAATTTGCACAGTGCCAAAGTTGTCATGGTACCTATGCTGAAATGGACGCTGTGCATAAGCCACATGACGGTAATTTAGTCTGTGCAGATTGTCATGCGGTACATGATATGAATGTCGGTCAAAAACCTACCTGTGAAAGTTGCCATGATGATGGTCGTACCCCAGCAACTGTTCTGAAAAAATAATCTCAAAAATACGTTTAGAAAAGTTGGTATATACCTTCATGTCTAAATAAATAACGCCAGCAAATGCTGGCGTTATTTTTATCCGTTTACTAACCGATTACTCGTCTTTTGGCTGACCTTGGATGATCTTCTTGCCGGAGAACATGGCTGAAATAATCCCTGGTTGACGTTTTACTTCAGTATAAATCACCGCGAATACATGTAATAACATCAGCAGTAACAACACATAAACCGCATAGACGTGCACTTGACCTGCCAATCCTTTCATTGGTTTAAGTGCATCCGCTTTTTCTGCATTCACACCCGTTGCATCATAGGGTTTTAAGCTTGTTGGTTCGACATTGGTATCAGCAAGATAACTTTGTACAGCACTACCTAGCGGCGGATAATAAATATCTGTACCTGCACGCAAAAGTCCAGTGATCATTATGGTCACTAATAGCAACATGATGGCCAGCACGGCAAATTTACCTTTAGGGTTATGACCTAAATACTGCGGATTTTTCCCCGCGGCTAATTCAGTCTTATAAGCTATTAATTCGCTTTTGCTATTAGCATTGGGAAACATGTGGCTGAAACGCGCATATTTGTTACCGATAAAACCCCACACAAGGCGGACGATGAGGTTTATTGCAAACGCATATCCTATGCACACGTGTAAAGTTTTCAAGCCAATTTTACCTGTTAACTCAGATATGCCTAGCTCAGTGCGATACATCATGATGCCACCGACTAAGATGAGTGCGAGCACAAGAATGACATTAATCCAATGAAATAATCGCGTCGGTTTGTCCCACACAGGATAGGATTTTATTTCAAAAGCGGTGGGGTTACTGCTGGACATGGAATTTCCTTATTTTTTGTGTTGGTATGATCTTACGCTTTTATCCTAAAATTTCAGTAACTTTTTTCAGTTTCAATTAAGACTTCTGATTGATAGTGTAGTCAACGAAAGTGTTAGAAGTTTTTGATTTGCGTACGGTAAATATTTTTTACGTAAGTCTTTTTAATCTGTTTTATCTAATGCTAATATCGTGACCACGGTAGACTTGGAAGTCTATTGAACGGATGTTGAAGTCGTATTTGGAGGATCTTAGATCCTTAAAGTGAATAATCGTTAACCAGACAGGGAGTGAGCAGGATGTTCAAAATATTACATTGGATTGTAGTGTCACGATCGCAAGTATTGATGGAATTGCTCGCAGGACGTTGGCCGCAGGAGTTTCTCGTTAAGTTGACCCAAGTCAGCCCTGATGAGATGTGTGAGAAAATCAAAGATAATAATGCCTCCATGGTCGTGATCGATTTAGCGACTGTTGATCTTCAAAAAGCCCATCAATTTCAGCGTTTACTTGCCCGTGAGCAACCGAGTGTGCGGGTTGTCTATTTGCAGTTCCCTAAACAAGTGGATGCACGTTTTTTAATGCAAGCTGCCACAACTGCAGGGGTGTTTTATCTCGATGCAGGTTTAACTGAGATAAGCCTCGGACTCTCGAATATTTTACGAGGTCATAGGGTCATCCCAATACAGCTCATTAATGGGGTAAATGATGATTTTGGATTGTTCGAAGATACTGAACCGTTAACTATCCGTGAGCGTGAAGTATTACAAGCATTGTTGACGGGAAGTACTAATTTAGATATCGCCAATCAGTTGTTTGTCAGTGAAAGCACGATAAAAACCCATTTGTACCGAGTATTCCGTAAAATTGGAGTGTCTAGCCGTGGTCAAGCGATTGCGTGGGCACAAACCTATTTGCACGATGTGGTGGTTTAAGTCGATATCAGTATTGATATACAAACGGATATACATTTAAGTTAAGTCTTATCTCAGATAAAAGGGGCTAAAGCCCCTTTTATTATTTCTCAAAAGTTGTTCTTAAGCCGAAAGCCTATTAATGTCCAAGCCAAGCCGCTATTTTGCTTTTGTCACGAATAGATAGGGCGACAGTATCCTTAGGCGCGGCAGCAACAGTTAACTCACCGGTCATCAATTCATCCCGTCTAAACCAATGTAAATTCAACGATTCACCCAGCGGATACTGCTGTAGCTGCGCCTCAAATTGTCCTGAGACTTGTAGGTTATCCGCGGCAATTAACACATCACCTGCACTTAACCCTGCAAGGTGTGCAGGGCTGCCTTGGGTGACCGTCACGATTTTTAATCCTATAGGTGCTGCTTGGGTTTTCGCGCCGAATGCAATCTCATAACCTTTCGCTTGTCCGCCGCCCACATCTTGCGCACCTTGACTGGATCGAAGACTCAAGTTGACCCCAAATTCGGCGAGTAAAGCCGCTAACGGAATATCGTCCGTACTATCTAAGTAGGCAAACAGATCTTGGCAATCACGACCAAGGAGTCGTTCCACGATGGCTTGATGGCAAGTATCTGTGGTGCCTTTATCTTGCAGAGCATATTCCTGCCATAAAATCTGCATAACATGGTCTAGATTGTATTTGCCCTGGGTTTCGCTGCGCAGGGTTAAATCTAAGTACAGCGCAAATAGAGCCCCTTTAGTGTAATAACTGATGATGGCATTTTGTGCGTTTTCATCCTGCTTGTAGAACTTAGTCCAAGCATTAAAGCTTGAGTCTTTAACACTTTGTTTAAAGCGTCCCTGGCTGCGATAGACACGGGTGAAGGTCTCACTCAGCATATCTAAATAGCTTTGTTCATCTACCAGACCTGCACGATAGGTAAGAAAGTCATCGTAATAGGAGGTGATGCCTTCATAGGCCCATAATTGTGGCGTATAGGTTTCTGCATCAAGTTTATAGGGTAAAAAGCATTCAGGCTTAATGCGCTTAACGTTCCAGCTGTGGAAATACTCGTGGCTGCACAGGGATAAATAAGTGCGATAGTCGTTATTGATTGGCGCATCGAGCGACAGTGGTAAGTCTTTGCGTGAACACATTAATGCAGTAGAAGCTCTGTGCTCTAAACCGCCAAAGCCATTGTCTAATACTGTGGTCATAAACAAATAACGTTTAAACGGTGCAGGCGTACCAAAGAAGTTAATCTGATACTCACAAATGCTCTTTAAATCTTGGCAGAGTCTTGGCATACAAGCACGGTGGCGACCATTGAGTACGATATCATGCCGCACGCCACAGGCATCAAAACTCCCTAAGGTGAATAAGCCCATTTCCACCGGATGATCGATGAGCTCGTCATAGTTTTTAGCTGAAAATTGGCCGAAGGCAAAATCGTCACCACTGGTGCGGGTCATGCTGGTAGCAAGGCGCCAGTCACTTAATGTTGGCTCTGTGGGTGGCTCTATAGAGACGGTATGTAAAGTGTCTTCGAAACCATGGGCGGATAAAAACACGCTACTGCCATTAAAGAAGCCGTGGGTCGTGTCCAAATGCGCGGTGCGCACCGACAGATCCCAAGCATATACTTGATAAGTCAGAATAATTTCGCTGCTATTATGGTCAATCGACCAAGTTTGCTTATCTAGTTGGGTGAGCTTAAGCGTTTGGCCTTGTGCATCTTGTGCCTTGAGTTCAATGATATTTTTGGCAAAGTCGCGCACCATATAACTGCCGGGCAGCCAAGCGGGTAGGCTAAAGACCTGCACTGGCTTGGGTTGTGATAATGTCATAGTGACAGCGAATAAATGGGCTTTCGGATCGACGGGGATTATCTGGAAATGGATCATATTTATCCTACAAAACCTGAGTGTTTTAATGGTGGCCATGCTGCCAAAAATGCCTGCAACTGGCAAATGAAAAGCAAAATATCTGCAGACACAAAGTATTGAATTGCTAGTATACTATGCCAACTAACCCAAGGAGGACGCCCCATGGCCGAAGAAACGATTTTCAGCAAAATTATTCGTCGCGAAATTCCCGCGGATATTCTGTATCAAGATGAACTTGTGACTGCCTTTAGAGACATTTCCCCTAAGGCGCCAACCCATATTTTGATTGTGCCGAATCATTTGATCCCTACGGCGAACGACATGAAAGCCTCTGATGAGCCGGTGCTTGGCCGTATGATGACGGTTGCAGCTAAATTGGCGGCGGAAGCGGGTATCGCTAAAGATGGCTACCGACTGATCATGAACTGCAATCAACACGGTGGACAAGAAGTCTATCACATTCATTTCCACCTTGTGGGCGGGGAGCCTCTGGGGCCCATGTTGAGCCAAGGCAAATGAAGGTCAATTCGGATTTTTTCCCGCTGACCCAAATGGCGCAGCGGTTTGTGGATCAACTCGCTCAGTGTCGTCGCCTCGGTTTAACGGTACTGGAGGCGAGTGAGCACCATGTGTTGATTGAGTTGCCCTACAGCACTGAATTAATTGGGTATCCCGATACCGGTGTTATCCATGGTGGGGTGATCACTACCTTAATGGATACCGCGTGTGGCAGTGCAGTCGTGAGCGCTATTTTCCATAAATTCAAACTATTAGAAATCTCACCTACGCTCGATTTGCGGGTGGACTACATGAAGCCCGCTCAGCCCCATAAGCCTGTATTTGGATTTGCGGAATGCTATAAGTTGTCTTCTAATATTGCCTTTACCCGTGCAATTGCTTACCAAGACAGTATCGACGATCCCATCGCCCATGCCGTCGGCTCTTTTATGCGGATAAGCCCTGAAATGGTCGGTGATGCCTTTAGGCAAGCGTTAATGGGTGAAGCCGTGCCTGCGATAGGAGAGAGTGATGAGCGCAAATAATTCGATACTAGATGCAGCCAGTACAACTCAAAACGCACAGGTTAAAGCGCCTATTGATGTGCAAGGCATAGTTAAACGCGCCACTGAACTTAATGATTTTGGCCATTTACTTGAGCACGTTCCCTATGCCAAATTTATTGGCATGAAGGTGGAGCGTTTTGGTGATGAACTGATTTTTAAATTGCCCGCTAAAGACGACAATATCGGTAATCCTGTGTTGCCCGCCATTCATGGTGGCGTGATTGCGGGCTTTATGGAAATGTCGGCGATAGTGCAGTTAATGGTATTTATGCAAACGGCAAAGGTGCCTAAAGTCGTTGATTTTTCAATCGACTATTTACGTGCAGGCCTGCACAAGGATAGTTTTGCTGAGTGTCGTATTACCCGTCAGGGTCGACGAGTCGCCAACGTGAATATTGATTGTTGGCAAACCAATCGTAAGCAGCTTATTGCTACTGCACGGGCACATTTTTTGATTGATTAATCTGATTAAGTTTAGATTGATGAAGCATGACTGATTCACTATTTTAGATTGAGAATGCTTTATTTAGCCTATGTTATTAAGCATGAGTTCAGCACTGTTCGATTAGTTTGTCGTTTAATGGGAAATGATGCGCTAGCTGCGTATTTTGTGGCGTGACTAGGAGAAATATATGAAACAAGTTTATACAGGGTTATTACTGGCCGCAGCGCTTACCTTAGGTGCTTGTGCCTCACATACCGCAGGGATTTCAGTGAGTTCACTGGGTGAAACCCGCGTCGATAATTCCAGCTTTGCTCGAGATATTGCGGTACAGAGTGTGGATGCACGCCGAGTCGGTGATTTAGTGCAGGGCTCAGCGTTGATTGTTAGTAAATCCTCGTCCGATATGCGTGTGCAATATAAATTCACTTGGTACGATGCCAGCGGCTTTACTATCGAAGATGAAGCGACCAGCTGGAAATCGGTGAAATTACACGGCAAACAGCAATTGCAAGTCGGCGCCGTAGCACCTAATGCCCAAGTGGTTAAATTTGATGTATACGTGCGTGAAACCTTTTCAAACTAAGCTTGAGTTTGCTTCTGTTTAGTTTATTCCGTGTTTAATTGATTTTTTGATATTAAACCCGTTCTAAAAAGGCTTACTTCTTTTAAGGAGTAAGCCTTTTTATTCGTTTTACATCAACGTTCAATGACCTTAAGGTCACTCAAATGTTATTAGCTTTCGTCTTTTTGACATTGAAAGTTGCGATAAATTACCCATTTTTAAGCAAAAAGGTTTACGGCAAGATGAAATCCGGACTTTAGTCCTAAATACATTCAGTGATTGAGCACTACTATCAGCATATTACCACATGAGGATAGAAAGATGACTGCTCATATTAATGCTCAACCTACTGATTTTGCTGAAACTGTTATTATGCCGGGTGATCCACTACGTGCTAAATATATCGCTGAAACCTATCTCACCGATGCCGTAGAAGTCACGAATGTTCGCAATATGCTTGGTTACACGGGCTTTTACCAAGGACAGCGCATTTCCGTTATGGGTCATGGTATGGGTATTTCATCTATGGTGCTCTATGGCCATGAGCTGATTAATTATTTTGGCGTGAAACGCATTATTCGTATTGGCAGTTTAGGTGCAACACAAAAACATGTACAAATGCGAGATGTCATTTTAGCCCAAGCCGCAGGCACGGATTCACCTACTAACACTAAGCGTAGTAGTGGCTACCAAATGGCAACTTCTGCGACCTTTTCTTTATTGCATAAAGCCTATACAACAGCGAATGAGAAAGGCATTAGTGTAAAAGTTGGCAATATCTTTAGTGGTGATCTTTATTACGATCCCGATGAAGATATGATCCCCGCACTTGAACGTTTTGGGGTATTAGGTATTGATATGGAAGTGGCGGGGCTTTATGGATTGTCACACCAACAAGGTATCGAATCATTAGCCATTTTAACGGTATCGGATCATTGTTTAACCGGTGAAGAAACTACGGCCGAAGAACGCCAACTCTCTTTTAATAATATGATCGAGCTCGCGTTAGAAACCGCCCTCAATTAGGTTTAAAGCCATCCTTTGAACCCTTAGCATTTCACTTATGGAATGACATAATGAATAATAAAATTACTTTAACAGCCATCAGTTTTCTCGCCAATTTTATTATGGCGGGCTTTGCGACCCAATTTGGGATGTTGATTGAACCCATAGCTGAGAAATTTGCTGCTAATGTTAACGAAGTTGCATCAATTTTTTCATTGCTTAATGGCGGTGCACTCGCGGGAACGATTGCAGCATTTTTCTTTATTGAAAAAATGGGTATCAAAAGAATGACCTTGATAAGTTACAGTCTGGTTGCTCTTTCTGCTCTGGCTTTACATCTAACCAGTTCCCTACAAGTTGTTATGGTAGCAATGACCTTAATTGGTTTTTGTGGCGGTATCGGTCTATGTATTGCTGGTACGATTGTGGTGTCTGTGTGGCAAGAGAAATTACAAAGCACAATGTTAGTGGTGCAAGATGCAACGTTTAATATTGCAGGCGTTATTTTTCCATTGATAACGACTTATGCATTAACAAATTCATTATCATGGAGTTATAGCTATTTAGCCGTAGGTTTAGTGGCGTTCGGTACAGTCATTATTACCTTGTTCACTCATTTCTCTATTTGCGAGCAATCGTCTACAACACAAGAGAAACAACAGTCTGAATGGAATCTCGGTATTATTAGTGGAGGTATTGGTTTATTTTTAGGAATGCTGGCTTTATATACTTTTTTAACTTGGGCACCTTTATTTGTAAAACAAAAATTTGATATTCCGTTTGAAGATGCCGGTAATATTATTACCCAGTATTGGTCCGCTGCGCTAATTGGTGCATTAATTTCGACTGTGATTGTGACTCGTGTAAAAATTCACCATTTCTTAGTCGGTATTATTGCTTTAGCTATGGTGATCACCGCTGCCATTGTCAGTACCAATAATCTTAATTGGATAGCTTATTTAACCTATGGTTACGGTTTTGTGTGTGCTGCTCTTTATAATGCATTTATTGCTTATGGCGTGTCTTTTGTAAAAAAAGCCAGTAGCAAAAATGTGTCATATATTCTTATTAGTGGAAGTGCAGGGGCGATGTTTAGCCCAGCCATCAGTTCTTTCTTTGAACGTATTATCGGATTACAAACAGTGATGTATGTGATACCTCTGCTTTACGCAGCGATATTTATGCTATTGATCGTTTCAAGTCGGATGAAATCGGCTATGGAACAACACTCGCCATCGGTAAGTTAATTTACCTGTGCATCCATCCCACACTCGGTTGTTAAATTAAGTCGAGTGTGGGTTATGTTGAAAGCGGTTATATACCTGCTTCAACAAATTTCTTGAGTGCGTTGAGATCACAAATCCGAATGCCATCTTTTTTCCGCTCAATTAAGCCTCGTTCCTCAAGATTTTGTAGCGCCCGACGGTAGACTCGGTCGGTAGTGCCAAATCGTTCTGCCTCTAAATAACGTTTACTAAAGCCATCTACGGGCAAGTCATTTAAGTATTCATGGTAAATATCAAATGCCACGTTATAACTGATGGGATAGAGCAGTCGCCGAGTAAAAATATCCACTGTGTCTTGGTAGTCAATCGCAATTGCACTAGCGAAAAATAGCGCGAGTTGAGGGTGTTGACCGAGGCAATGTTGCAGTTTTTCAGCGCTAATCAACATGATTTCTAAGGGTTCACTGGCAATAATGTCTAGTTGACAATGGTACTGGGTGAAGAACTCCATTTCGCCAAACAGCTGTGAATCACAATCAATAGTACCTAATTGAAAACACCGACCATTTCTCGCGGTATGGCCGAGTGATACGCGACCTTGCTTCACCAATACAAGTGATGCCATCGCTTCCCCCTGCGTCATGAGGTGAGCGCCTTTTTTGAGCATTTTTATTTCGCTGATACAGCTAAGTACAACCGCTTCAATAAGTGGATAGTCTTGCTCCCATCGCTGGCTATAACGTCCTTTCGATAAAGGTTTTAGCTGCATCGACTATGATCCTCTTACTGTGTTCGAAATTGCGACCTTCTATAGCATTATCATGATAGGCGGTCAAATGGACGAAAGGATTTAGGCGGCTACTAAAGATATTTTCATCATACGAACTGAAGGGCAGTGGTTTTCGCGACATTTAATTGAATCGCAGAGATAAGAGTGCCCACTTTTTATTTCCGTCATGTATACTAGGCGCCGCCAAGGGGTGTTTGTTGTGCATTAATGTTACTCTGATTTTAACGTTAACGGCTGCAAACTGAGATGTCATCTGACGAACCCTTAGAACCTGATCCGGCTAATACCGGCGTAGGAATGGGCCAATTAACAGCACACTTCTGAATCGCTTATTCGTTGCCGGATCTCAAACATTATATTTGAGGTCCTATGTCAAACCGTAAAACGTCAAACCATCAATCCCCATTTTCAACCGTATCGCCAAGCTTATTTTTAGCCCGAGCGCCGCTGGCATTAGCCATCGCCGCAGCGCTGAGCACCCCTGTTTTTGCACAAACCGACGCTATCGATAAACCTGATCCCAGCCCTGAGATGGAAGTCATGGTGGTGACGGCGGATTTTCGCAGTTCAAGTTTAGAAAAAATGCCTTCAAGCATTACCGTTATCGACAGTCAAAAAATTCAAGATGAAAGTGCGCAACACTTTGAAGATCTGCTTAATTCTATCGCCAATTTTAACTGGTCAGGTGGAAGCTCGCGGCCGAAATATTTTCAAATTCGCGGTGTAGGGGAGCAGGAACAATACCAAGGTGCACCTAATTCTTCCGTGGGCTACATCATAGATGATATCGATTTATCCGGTATTGGTATGGTGTCGAGTATGTACGATTTACAGCAGGTCGAAGTGCTTCGTGGACCGCAGGGGACGCGTTACGGCGCGAATGCCTTAGCGGGATTGATTTATCTGAAAAGTAACGATCCCACCGATGTGTTTGAACATGGCGGCGAAGTGTCGTTAGGCGATGATGATTTACGCACTTTTAGCGGTTTCAGTTCTGGCCCATTAACGGATTCTGGCAAGCTGCTTTATCGTGTGTCAATGCAGCAACATCAGCAAAATGGTTACCACGATAACCTGTATTTAGGCCGTGATGATACCAATGGTCGCGATGAATTCAGCGGCCGCGCTAAGCTGCGCTGGTATGCGACAGATGATTTGCAGTTTGATTTAACTGTGCTGCATGCCGATTTTGATAATGGCTATGATGTGTGGAGTTTAACTAATTCACCAACCCAGACAACATCGGATCAACCGGGTGTTGATAGTCAGCGCACCACAGGCGCGGGTTTTAAAGCGACCTATTCTGGCGCAGAAAACTTCGAATTAACTTCGTTAACCTCTTTTGCGAATACCGATCACCATTACAGTTACGATGGCGATTGGGCTAACTCAGAATATTGGGCCTCTAAGCAATGCAATGATGACAATGGCAATCTGGCGCCGTGTCAATACGATTATTTTTGGGATAAAACGGGTCAGCGTAAAACCGCGTCGCAAGAGTTTCGCCTAAGTTCTACCGAGCAGGGCCGTATTTTTGCAGAGAGTACTGATTGGTTGCTTGGTGTGTATGCCATGAATCTGAAAGAAGATAACCAATTGTATTCTGAGTACAATACTTCGCTAGATGAAGTCTTAGACTCAGAGTATGAGGCGACAAACTATGCACTGTTTGGCCAGCTTGATACGGATTTGGGCTCAAATTATGCTTTATCTGTGGGGCTACGTTTAGAGCGCCGCAACAGCCATTACTCTGATACGAATAACGATAATTTCGACCCGAGCGAAACCATGTGGGGTGGTCATATTGCTGTGAGTAAAGTGCTGAACGACTCACACAATGCTTATGTCCGAGTCGCACGCGGCTACAAGGCGGGCGGTTTCAACATGACTTTGCCCGTCGAATTGAACGATAAAAAAGAGTTTAGTACTGAGACGCTCTATAACTATGAAATCGGCCTTAAATCCCATTGGTTAGCGGGACTTATCGATACTAATTTGGCGCTGTTCTATATGGACAGACAAGATCAACAGGTGGCTGCATCACAGCAAGATCCCGATAAACCACAGCGTTTTATCTTGTTCACTGAAAATGCAGGCAGTTCGAATAACTATGGCGCTGAGTTAGATGCAACCTGGTATGCCACGGATAATCTGCAAGTTTACTCAAGCTTAGGTTGGTTAGAAACGGCCTACGGTGACTACCAGTATCAGGACAAATATGGCACTGAGGTGGATTTAACTGGCCGCGATCTAGCCCATTCTCCACATGTTACCTACAGCCTTGGCGGGACTTATCGTGCTAATTCGGGTTGGTTTGCTAACCTGAATCTTAGCGGTAAGAGTGAATTCTATTATTCAGACAGCAATGAATCCCGCTCTGAACCCTACACTATCGTCAATGCCCGCGTGGGTTATGAGGCGAGCGCCTGGTCGGCATATTTATGGGGACGCAATCTGTTTAATGAAGAATACGGTGTGCGTGGCTTCTATTTTGGCAATGAGCCAGATAACGGTTGGGCGGAAAAGCAATATATTCGTTACGGCGATCCGCGTCAGATTGGCGTAACCTTTAACGTTAAGTTTATGTAATAGCTCATTTTAAAGTGAGCATAATCATTTAAGTGTTTACTGAACTGTAGCCCAGTATTTGGGCTACAGCCTTACTTCAGAATATCAAGGAATTAAAATGAAACTGACCGCAGAAATTAGCATGTATCCCTTTAATGAAAATTACCTCGATCCTATCAAGTGGTTTATTGGCCGCGTGGATAGTTATCCCAATATCGAGCGCGTGACTAATGCGATGGCAACTCAAGTGTGCGGCGATTATTTAGATGTGATGACTATGCTAGCGACCGAGATGCAAGCGGCCCATGAGAAATGGGGCAAGGCAGTATTTGTGTGTAAGTTTATCGGTGGTGAGCTGAATTTAGCCCACAGCGAATAATGATTGACCGCCATGTAAGCGACAAATAGGCAATGAGAACAACACTATGACAGATTTATGGTTAACCTTGGTCGAGAGCGTTAATACGGCCTTTGGTGAAGTCCATGTGATGACCGTATGGGAAGCCCTCGCGGTATTGCTGGCGATGGCATATTTACTGCTGGCGATGAAGGCCAGTGTGTGGTGCTGGGCGGCGGCCTTTGCCAGTACCGCCATTTACACTGTGTTGTTTTGGAAGGTGTCGCTACTGATGGAGTCTGTGCTTAACGTCTATTACATGGCGATGGCGCTCTATGGATATTGGCTCTGGACCCAAGGTGGTGATAAGCATCAAGGCGTAAAAGTGACCACTTGGCCATTGAAAACCCATTTAAAGTTGATCGCAGCGACGGGCGTGATTTCGCTTTTGGTTGGTCACGGTATGGCGACGTATACCCAAGCCGCATTCCCGTATCTAGATGCGGCGACAACCTGTTTCGCCGTGATGACGACTTATTTAGTGGCAAAAAAGGTACTTGAGAATTGGCTTTATTGGGTGGTTATCGACATAGTGTCGATTTATCTTTACCTCAGCAAAGGCTTGATGCTGACATCCTTGTTATTCGTGCTTTATGTGGGTCTGGCGGTCGTGGGGTATTTCCTGTGGCGAACCGCGTTAGCCGACGCCCGTGAAGCTAATACCTTGAAGTTACTCAGTTAATGCTCGATATAAACGCCTCGATGCAGCGCTCAGTGGGCGAGCCATTCAAAGCACTTTACTCCATACTCAAAAGTGCTGGGCTAGTTAACGTGTTAAGTATTCATGAGCTTGCGGGCGGCTTAAGTAATCACAACTATAAAATCACTACGCCCACAGGCAGTTATGTACTGCGGGTGAATGCGGGTGCGGCGGACAGTTTTTGCAACCGCCAGCAGGAGCGTTTTTACTGGCAGCAATTGGCTCAAGCTAAACTTGCTCCTGAACTGTTGTGGGTGAGCGAAGATGAGCGTTATTACCTCAGTGATTTTATTGAAAGTGATTATATTGAAAGTGACGATATTGAAAACGAAGGCTTAATCCACTGGCCAGCGTTAGAGCGCCAAACGAGTGCAGCTGATTTTGTGCTGGGGCAATCGACGTTTAACTATTCACAGTTTCCGGCAGCAGAACAAGAAACGCACCCTAACCAAGCCCATTGTTTGCTATTGGCGTTATTGCTGCAATTACGCGATCTGCCTACAGGGCCTTATGCTATTAGTATCACTGAGCAGTGGCAGGAATATCACCAGCAAATGCTTGCCTATCAGGCTTCTGCAACATTTAGTGAGCCAGTATTAAGGCGAGCTGTGCTATTGAAGCAGGGTAGTGATATTGGTTATAGCAATACTCACGATTGGAATGAGCGGGTGGCTAAGCTGCTTGCAATTCAAATCGAAATCAAACATTGGTGTGATGAGTTAGCAGCCTGCATAATCAAACCGCAGTTTTGCCATCGCGATCTTAATCCCCATAATTTGTTACTCAAAAGTAACCGCTTGTGTTGTATCGATTTTGAATATGCGACGGCGTCGCATCCACTGTGTGAGTTAGCTGTAGTGTTAGCGACCCATGCGTTAACGCCCTATCAGCAAAGTGTGTTGGTGAAACAGTATCTGAGTGGACATCCTTATGTTACTGCACAAGCAGTAACTGCAGTGCCTGCTGCTATTGACATGTATTGGGTATTTGCTTGTTACTGGGCATTATTGATGGCAGCGCAAACAGAACCCAGTCGTAGCGCCGACTACCTTGCTTGGTTTGATTGCTTCTGGCCGCTGATCACCCCCAAATAGTCATTATTGCGTGTGCTTAGTTTCCATCTGATGATAATGGTTCATTCCCTTATGGCATTGACCGCGCGATTGGTGGGACATGCGGGTAGAACATACTGAAAACCTTTATTAGACAAACTTATTTGATATAAAAAGCAACTTTATATGGTCTCAAGCGTCTTATTAGCAACAATTCTAGGATGGATTATTCAGTATGAAAAAAGGCGTGATGCTACTTGTGTGTCTCTTAGGCTTAAGCGCCTGCTCCACTAAATTCAGTTACCATTTCCTCGACTGGGCCATCGGCTGGGAGCAAGAGGATTATGTTACCTTAGATAAATCTCAGCAAAAGGCATTTGATGCCCTCATTGAAAAATTTGTCATTTGGCACCAATCCAAAGAGTTAGCTCATTATGTGGTGCAATTGACCGAAGTCGAAGGCCTCATAAAAACCAATACGTTAACGCCAGTGCTATGGGCAGACCATGTGAATATTGCTAAGCGGCATTGGTTTCGATTGTTTGAGTTCGCCTTGCCCGAGCTTCTACCTATCATAATGTCTTTGTCCGATGAACAGGTGAAGCAGATCCTCACAAAATTACGGGAGGAAGAGCAGGAGCTCGTTAAAGAATTTGCGGGTAAAACCCCTGAACAGTTACAAAAAGATGCCGATGAAAACCTTCAAACCCAATTTGATGATTGGCTTGGAAGTGTAACTGCGGAGCAAAAAGTGCTTATTCACCAATATAATCAACAGCGTTTATCCACCTTAGATATGTGGCTTGAGTACAGACACGAATGGTTACGCCAGTTTGAAGTTGCACTGGGTCAGCGCGCCGATAAAACATTATTAACCGAGCGTTTAACCTTGCTGATGACGCAGCCCGATGAGCTTAAGTCAGAGCAACATAAAGTGTTTTTACGTAAAAATACTGAGGCATTTGGGACTTTGTTGTTGGCGATGAATGCGAGCTTATCGGAGCAGCAGTCTAAGCATTTTTATAAAAAGTTAGATGGACTCATTCAAGATCTCAAGGAACTGAATCAGGAAGCGATTGAAAAAGAAGCCTAGGCCATGAAAGATTTATTGCCTTGCTTGGGTCTATTCCTGCAAGCCAATAAATCAGCCTACTAACGACTAAATAGAGACCTTATGCCACTCGTATCCCTTTATCAGAAACTGCTCAATATGAGCCGCTATTTCGAAGGCTTAGCGCCATTAGCCCTTAGGATTTACCTTGCACCTGTGTTAATGCAAGCAGGCTATAACAAGCTCGCTCACTTTGAAGATACGGTTGCTTGGTTTGCCAATCCCGATTGGGGCTTAGGTCTGCCAATGCCGGCGTTAATGGCAGGACTGGCGGCGGGAACTGAGTTCTTTGGCGCTATCTTGTTACTGCTTGGGCTCGCGACGCGACTGATTTCAATCCCTTTAATGGTCACTATGTTGGTCGCCGCTTTGACTGTGCATTGGCCAAATGGCTGGTTAGCGATTGCCGATGGCAGTTCTTGGCTTGCGAATGACAGAGTGCTTGAGGCAGGGGATAAACTGATAAAAGCCAAAGAGTTATTGCAGGAGCACGGTAACTATGACTGGCTGACCAGTTCAGGTAATTTTGCTGTGCTTAATAATGGTATTGAGTTTGCGATCACCTATTTTATTATGTTGCTGGCGCTTTTTACCTTAGGCGGTGGTCGTTACACTAGCCTAGATTATTTCATCGCTAAGCGCTGTGGGATTAAGTAAGTCTTTCTGAAGCGGGCCCAATTGTTAACGGCATCGGATTTTCAAGCGCATTTAATTTTTAAGCCCACTCAATTGTTAAGTGCACTCAACAAGTTAAATCCCACTCAAGCGGTGGGATTTTTTTATGCCTCTTTGCCTGCAATTTGCTATGCTTGAGCGCAATTTATATCGAACTAGGATAAGAACTTGGACGCTATTGAACTTTTACTCACTCGCCAATCAACCCCACGATTAACTGCTCCTGCTCCAGATGCGAGTCAATTAAAAATCATCTTAGATGCTGCCATTCGTGTGCCAGATCATGGCGCCTTAGCGCCATGGGAATTTATTATTGCCGCAGGACAAGGGTTAGATACCTTGGCAGATATCTTTGTTGAGGCAGCGAAAGCGAGCGGCGCCGATGAGGATTTTGTCAATAAAGCTAAGGGTATGCCAATGCGTGCGCCTATGGTGATTACTGTCGTGGCGAAAACGCAGCAACATTCCAAAGTCCCCGTACTTGAACAGCTCATTGCAGCGGGTTGCGCGACCATGGCGATGCAGCAGGCTGCCTTCGCCTTAGGTTTAGGTGCCGTATGGCGTACAGGGGATTTTGCCTTTGATGCGAATGTGAATGTTGCTTTAGGTCTTGAGCCACACGATCAAATTGTTGGCTTTTTGTATGTGGGTACGCCAGCCGTTACTGCTCCTAAGAAACCGCAAAAGGACGGCAGTCAGTACGTCCGTTATTTATAAATCCGCCTCTTTTTAGTGGAGAAATTCTATGCAAGTTGCGCGTACTCCTAGACTCATCCTGCGGCAGTTAACCCCAGCCGACGCTTCTTTTATGTTAGTCTTGCTCAATAGCCAAGGTTTTATAGAGAATATCGGGGATAGAGGAGTACGCACACTTGTGCAGGCTAAGGATTATATCGTCAATGGACCGATGAAAAGTTATGCCGAGTGCGGTTTTGGTTTTTATGCTGTAGTGCTCGCCGAGAATGGATTCACTATTGGCATCTGCGGTTTAATCAAACGGCCGACACTGGACAATGTCGATATAGGCTATGCTTTTTTGCCGCAATATTGGGGCAAGGGCTATGCATTCGAAGCGGCTAAAGCCGCTTTTGACTTAGGTAAAAGTTTAGGTATTGAGCGTATTGTCGCGATTGTTAGCAGTCATAATAGTGCTTCAAAAGCTTTGCTGAACAAACTTGGATTACACTTTGAGCGTTGTTTGCAGCTTAGTGATCATGATGCGCCTGTTGAACTGTTTGGTTAATGTTAACGTGTTGTTTATATAGGTTTTTATTTTATTGTAATTCCGTCTTCTTTATTCTAGAATTTCGCAAAATTTATCGTTGAGATATGGCAATCATATCTCTTATCGACGCCCCTCGAAAATCAGGCTCACTTAATCCCTCCTTGAGCCCTTGAGTACAGCAAAAGCGTAGCCCTTTTTTGGATGTAGCATAATGGTTTCGCAATTAAGTGAAGCAATGCTGGACGTGATCGCTGATGCCTTGGTAGACAAAGGCTATATCTTTTTATCTGACTTAGTTCCTTCCTGTATTAGCCAAGTACTATTGGAAAAAATTCAATCAACTGAAATATATGAATTAAAAGCTGCCTCTATCGGTCGAGGTTCTGAACAGCACTTAAATCCAGACATTCGCCGTGACAGAATACAGTGGCTAGAAGAGCAAAATGAGCCCGATGCCCAGTATCTTGAGTTGATGACACAACTCAAAAATGGCTTGAATCGTCGCTTGTTTATGGGCTTATTCGATTATGAAAGCCACTATGCGGTATATCAGCCTGGGGCCTTTTATAAAAAACATGTTGATGCACTTAAGGGCAGCCAAAATCGTATTTTAACCACAGTGTTTTTCTTAAATCCTGATTGGAAAGCGGCAGATTGTGGTGAGTTGATTATCTATGATGAAGCTGACATTGAGATTGAGCGCATCGCACCTAAAATGGGCCATTTTGTGATTTTCCTCAGTGAGCGTTTTCCCCATGAAGTGACCAAAACCATGGCCCAGCGCAATAGCATTGCGGGTTGGTTTAGGGTCAGTAACAGCGTGCATGGCTTTTAACTTTAGCTTTTAACTTCACCTTATAACAAACGCCTAAATGCTGCCCACAGGTTTAGGTGTTTTTGCTCTCGATTGCCGCTTTTGGTCATCGTCATCATCAATCATCAATCACCAATCACCAATTACTTATCGCGACTGCGCAATGTCATTGGCTATTTCTCGGATATTGATTGGCCATCACGGCGTGTTCTTCCGCAGCAGTATTTATTCCAACCTGTTTTAACTGTCTTCTACTCATTTTTTCAAATTTTTTTACACTCTTAAGCTTTAGGTAATCTAAGCCGCCAACAATGGAATGAATTTGTCCAATCATGCTGAAAATAGGGTGTTTTTTTATTCTCGTTTAATGTTAGGCTAGATAAAAACGTGCGCTACAACACACTTTTCTATCATCTAACGGAGGCGATACTGTGGGCTGTGAAGATAACTTAGGTTGTTTAAGTGGTGAGCATATTGTACTTGAGCCCTTATCTTTGTCCCATGTGGCGGCATTGAGTCTAGCCGTGACAGATGGTCAACTTTGGCGTTTATGGTTTACCAGTGTCCCTGAGCCAACTGAGATGAAGCTCTATGTGGCTAAAGCACTCGAAGAAAAAGCGCAGGGCCAGAGTTTTCCCTTTGCGGTGCGGGATAGAGTGTCAGGGGAAATCGTCGGATGCACGCGAATTTGCAACTGGGAGTCTGATAATCGCCGTCTTGAGATTGGATACACTTGGTATGCTAAACGTGCCCAGTGCACTGGGATTAATACTGAAGCTAAACTGCTGTTATTGACCTTTGCTTTTGAAACCTTAGACGCCATTGCCGTTGAGTTTCGTACTCATTGGCATAACCAAGCTTCGAGACAAGCCATTGCAAGACTGGGCGCTAAGCAAGATGGTGTATTGCGAAATCATAAGATTCTTAAGGACGGCACTATCCGCGATACCGTGGTGTATTCCATTATTGATACCGAGTGGCCAACGGTGAAAAACAGTCTGCAATTTCGATTGCGACAACGACCGCCAACACTCTAATGATAAATAGGAAAAGCCCATGGCAAGCATCATAACTCGAGTAGATGTGACTCATGTCCATGAGGTTGCAGTGTTATTCAATGAGTACCGACAGTTTTATGGGCGTAGGGATGATCTCGCGGCTGCGGAGCAGTTTATTTATTCAAGAGTGTCAGATGGCTCATCGGTGATATTTATAGCTAAGGATAATCAAGGGCTTGGATTAGGTTTTGTTCAAATGTATCCCAGTTTTTCATCGTTACGTTTGGCCCCTATGTTGATCCTCAATGATGTGTATGTGACTCAACATGCCCGATGTGTCGGTATTGGGCGGGCGTTAGTGCTACAGGCCGCCAGTTATGCCAAAGCGCATAATATGAGTTATTTGATGTTAGAAACACAGCAAAAAAACCAGCGCGCGCAGGGCTTGTATGAAAGTTTAGGGTTTGTACGTAACCAAGATTTTTATATCTACGAACTTGAGCTCCACCGAGGGCTTGAGTAGGTTTATTTATGGCGATTAAAAGGAAAAGTAACATGTTAACTCAGGTAAAAACGTTAGTATTAGGTGGTTTAGTCTTAAGTGCCAGTACTGCAGTTTGGGCTGATGAAGCAGAAAAAGCGTTTAGTAAAGAAGCCATTGAATGTGCCGCTTACTATCAAATTAGCTCAGAAGCCATTGGCGCGATGAATGCACCACAAATGCAGGCCGTGGGTGAGCGTTTAAAAAGTTCTAAAATTGAGTCTGAGAATTTAGCTAAGAAATACAGCTCTGAAGCAGAGGTCACTCAAGCGGTTGCCGATGCTAAAGCCCGTCAAATCGAAAGCTTAGGTGGGTCAAGCAACTTAGGTGCGTTAATGGGTAAATATAAAGAAGAATGTAAAAACCTGTTAGCCGATCCACAAAAGCGTTTAAATTATTGGACTATGGCGACGATGTAATCGTAGGTTTTAGTCAGGGTAATCGTTTACGGATTGTGAAGAGAAGGAGCCTGATGGCTCCTTTTTTGCTTTAAAGTACAAGCACTAAGGAGCTGATGGGGTCATTCATATTGAGTCGGTTTTCCCATAGATTTTAGCCCCGTTTGGTTTAGGGGCTGAGAACCAAGTTGCTTATTTTCGCTTGGCTGAAACTCAATCGCAGTTTTTAGGGTCCTAGTTACATGGCCAAGAATTTAAGCCTTGGGTTTAAATTCTCCCCAGTTTTAAATTCTTAATTCAGTTTACGATATTCAAAGATAATCACATATGAGTACTAAATGGGAGCACTATGGTATTAACAATAATGGCAGCGACTGTTTTGAGTGCTGGAGTCTGTGGCTACCATTTAATCTATGGTAAGCGGGTTTTATTGGCGCCGCTCTTGAAGGCAAATGTGTCACAGCAAAGCAAGCAAATGCTACTGTGCTTATTTCACTGCCAATCGGTATTTTTTGTGGTTTCAACGGCTGCACTTTTAGCCTGTGCACTAAAGGTGATCCCTGGGATGTATGCCTTTAGCCTGTTGTTATTCCTCGGGATGAACTATGGGATCTTTGCGATTTGGCAGTTTTACATTGCCACTCTGAGTCCACCCAATAGTGGCCAGATGATCATAGTGCAAGCGCTGATTTTCTTACTCATTGGTATTTTGGCTATGCTAGGGCCACTCTTGTCTGCCGCGTAAATTGCTCATGATAGTTTGTAAATCATCGCGATTGAAGCATCAGAGTTTGAAAAACAAACAGCGAATTATGGGGTTAATTGAATACCGTATTGGGCGGCGAGTTCAGCGAGTTTGCCATTATTGATGAGCAGTTCAATCCAGTGTGAGAGCCTTTTGCTATCGAGCTGTGAACTGGGGTTGAGTAAAATGCCATTGGCGTATTTTTGGTCCCATTCATCTGATATTAAAAGTAATTTTCTCTCTTCTGGATGAACCTTTAAATAATACTGCAGGTAAGAGTTAGTCACGGGCGCTATGTCGGCGCGTTCACGCAGAATACTTTCGATAGAGGCGTTATTGTGACTGACGAACAAGGGGCGAAATTGCTTTGCCAGCGTGTTCGCATCGGTTTCAAAGTGGGCAAACTGGTAGTGATATCCTTTGATGAACGCAATTGACTTGTTGGTTAAGTTTTTGAAATAGCTTTGGTTATGAGCTTTAGTTTTAAGTGCAATAAAGACTTCACCATCTATCATATGTAGCGGAATAAACTGAGTCGCTATTTTTTGCCATCCCCAAGCGGGATTCTCAAAGAGCATCATGTCGAAGCGACCTAAGGAATAGGCTTTATATCTGTGCTCAATACTGGTGACGGCAAATTTAAAGACCACTTCTTGTTGTACTTGATTTAATGCATTAATGATATCGAGTGTGAGACCTGTGTAACGGCCGTCTTGTTGTTGATGGACATAGGGAGCAAATTGATAACCACCGACATGAATTGTCGGAATTGACTTGGGAATCGCTGGCGACTGAACTTTCTCTTGGGCGATAGCCGTGGTAAATGCGCTAATGCTTAAGGCTAAACAAAAGAGTAGACGACACAACTGGCTCAATATCATAGTCACCCCTTGTTATTTTTAGCATGAATGATTTTTTACAAGTATACACAATTTAATTTGTTCAATGCTGTCGATAAAGTGCGAATTTTAAATCTGTCATAGTAAGCTAGCGCAAACAGGATGAGGGAGATTTCACATTGAGCAAGATAAAATCTCAAGTGTGTGGTTGGGTTGAACAGGGACATATCACGCAAGAGCAGGCGAATAAGCTTTATCGACAGGTGACAGTCTTGCCGGATGGGTCGAGTTGGCGTCGCTTAATCGCTCATTTATTACTCTGGTTTGGTGCGTTAAGTTTTGCCTGTGGGGTGATTTTTTTCTTTGCCTATAATTGGCAATCTTTGGGGCGATTTGCCAAATTTGGACTGATTGAAGTGGCGATAATACTCGCTATCAGCGCATTTGCTTGGCTCTATTATCGTGCCAACATTTATTCCCCTGTTAGTTCTTATCGTAAAGACAGCACTTTTGGTGCGACGACCGCCAATGGCGTGCTACTGGCCGCAAGTGTGTTAGTTGGTGGCTTATTAGCGTTAGTTGGGCAAACCTATCAAACGGGCGCCGATCCTTGGCAGTTATTCGCGCTATGGGCATTCGTTATCTTACCCTTTGCTTGGGTGGCGGGATTTGATGGTTTGTGGCTGTTGCTGGTGGGATTGCTAAACCTCAGCATAGGGATATTTCTGGATTCCTTTTCCCATTTCTGGGGATTATTTTGGGGCGCTCAAGGACAATTGCTGATCTTTATCTGTTTGAATTTATTTATCTATTATGCTTTTGTACTTTTAGACCACAAAGTCGCGGGGCGCTGGCATGCGCCAATCCTTGAATATGCCTGTTCATTGTTTGCTATGGGCTGTTTTACTTGGTTAATCACTTGGCTTATTTTCGACGATTTCCTTGAACGTGATAGCTTCAGCACTGGGATCTTCTGTGGTTATTTTGCCCATCTGATATTCGGATTCGTTATTTTTCGTTATAGATTACCACGCATATATCCCTTGGCCTTGGGCGGTTTTAGCCTGATTGCCGTAGGTGCCGCGTTACTGATAAAGCTGATGTTTGAGGATAATGACCCCATAGGTGGATTTTTGTTTATTGGGCTTTATATCATTTTGGCAAGCACAGGTTTGAGTATTTGGTTGAGGGAGCTAAGCGGGAAACTTAAACCTCAGTTTGTAGGAATCGCCAGCCAAGGGTGCGTGGGCGTGGGAGATGTTCATGAGCAACAATAATGGTTTACAGGATAGCGAAATGATCACTCGACCCTGCACTGATAGTGTTACGTCAATCGACGCTTCGAGTGAATTAAGTCTAATCAAACTCTGGCAAGCTTTGTATGCCGAAGGCAATGTTAGTGCAGTTCAAATACCAGAAGACCATGATATCCCTTGGTATATTGCCACTATGCAGGCGTTTGCTGCTTGGATAGCGGCGTTGTTTTTATTGAGCTTCATGATGGCAGTGTTTGGTGCCATTTTTGAGCATGTTGAAGAAGATGTCATTTTATTTATCGGCTTAACCTATTTAGCCTTGGGGATTGGGCTGTATTTTTTACCGCGGCAACAGATTTTTATTGAACAATTTGCTTTTGCCGCCTGTTTGAGTGGTTTGATCAGTGTGGCATGGGGATTATTTGATTTAATTAACAATGATTTTAGCCTCACATGGTATCTCTGTATGGCGGGTATTACATTGTTATTGTGGTGCTTGATTGCCCATGGGCTAGCCCAGTTTGTATTCGCTTTTTGCTTAAGTTGGTGCGTGATTGGCCTGATGGCAAAATTTGAACTGCTCAATTTTAGCCCGAGCCTTTTTGCCGTAGTCATTAGTCTAGTGTTATTAAATATCAATCAGTTCGGGCGTCATTATCGCAGGGCTCGGATGCTCATCTATGGTTTCGCACTCGCGTTGCTTTCGTTGCAGTTGATGCACGCTTTTAGTATGGACAGTATTTTTGAAGTCTTATTTAGCCCTTGGCAGCAAAGCCTGTGGCTGACACTGACTCATCTGTTGATTATTTTCGCTATTTGCGGATTTTTATTGGTGACAATCTTGCGCGAGCGCCAGCAATCACTAAGCTCACCAGCGGCGCTAGGGTGTGTTATCGGTTTAGTCATCGTTAGCGGTTTATCTTTACCTAT
This sequence comes from Shewanella sp. NKUCC05_KAH, assembly GCF_019345585.1. Lineage (NCBI taxonomy): Bacteria > Pseudomonadati > Pseudomonadota > Gammaproteobacteria > Alteromonadales > Shewanellaceae > Shewanella > Shewanella sp. NKUCC05_KAH. The sequence continues at coordinate 140,494 of NZ_JAHKQZ010000002.1, read as the reverse complement.
GCAGGGTTTATCAACGGCTATTCTATTGATCTTGCTTGGTCATTATTGCAACGAGTCTTGGTTGAAAGGTATGGGAATGGTGTCGGCGCTGTTATTTGTCAGCGGGTATTATTATTCCCTAGAGACGACTCTGTTACTTAAATCTGGTTATTTGATGGGCTTAGGCGCCTTGCTGTTGGTGGCAAGGTTAGTGATGTGGCGGTTATTTCCTGCCAATGAAAATGCCAAGGAGACTGTGTGATGGGCAATGTGATGGGAAAACTGTCGGCTTCACATAAATGGGCGCTTGGGCTCGTATTATTCACAACAGTGGCGATTCTCGCTGGCGTGAATTGGCGCATTTTCAAATTCGAACAACTGCTTAATCACGGCCAAGTGGTGCGTTTTGCATTAGCACCGGTCGATCCGCGCTCATTAATGCAGGGTGATTACATGGCGCTTGAATATGCAATCGCGCGCGATGTGCGTAGCGCCTTAGCGCCGCAACAAATGCAGGGGCAGTTATTGCTGGCTGTCGATGGGCAAAAAGTGGCGCGTTTTGTGGACTTTTATACCGACCAAGCACTCGGTAAAGATCAATTACGAGTGCAGTTTCGTGTCCGTGGTAATCAAATTAAACTCGCATCGAACAGCTTTTTCTTTGAAGAAGGACAAGCCGATCATTTTAGTGCAGCAAAATACGGTGAGTTTAGAGTGAATTTGCAAGGTGAGTTACTGCTCGTCAGTTTACTCGATGAAAAGCTTCAGCCCTTATAACCCTGTGTCATGGTTGTCAGGATTGCCATCCATTTGTTCTGCTTACTTGATTAACCTCGATTTATCTCTGGCCGCACTGTGTAGTGCGGCCAGCATCTCCCGTACTGCTTTCTTCCTAGTTCTGATCGCTAAATCGCACGAATAATATCCACCTTAAGTTGCAACTTTGATGCAACCAATTTGTAACCTTGACCGCCTATAGTATTGTCAGTCTTCGAGGTGATATCACCTTGAAGCATCTAAGCGCATCAATTAAATACCAAATATTAAAACAATACATTTAGGGGTCTCAATGTTTAACACTAAAACTGTGCTGGCGTTAGCCATCAGCAGCGTTTGTGGGCTTGCCCATGGCGCGGATAATGTGATCATTTCTGAATACGTCGAAGGCAGCAGCAATAATAAAGCTATCGAACTGTATAACCCAACCGCGGGCGCTATTGATTTAAGCCAATACCAATTGCGCTTCTATTTTAATGGCAGCACAAATGTCGGCACGACCATTGCGCTCACTGGCTCATTAGCGGCGGGGGCGACTTATGTGGTTGCCGATAATGACTCTTCTGCCGATATCCTTGCGGTCACAAATCAACAGAGTAGCGCCAGCTTCTTTAACGGCGACGATGCGATTGAACTGACCTATCAAAATCAAGTCATTGATAGTTTAGGCCAAGTCGGTGTTGATCCCGGTGCCGAGTGGGGCAGTGGTGATCTCTCCACTCAAGATAATACCCTGCGCCGTAATCCTGATCTGCTGATTGCCGATCCTATCAGTACCGATGCAGTAAGCTTTAGCACTTGGCTAGGTTTTGCTAAGGACGATGTTTCTGATCTTGGTAAGTTCAGTGCGGGTACACCAACCGATCCAGTCGACCCTCCACCAAGCTCTTTAGTGTGCGGCGAAGAAGCCACAGCAATTCATGCGCTTCAAGGCGCGGGCGCTGCCAGCCCTCTTAATGGTCAAACTTTAGTGGTTGAGGCGGTTGTCGTCAGTAATCAAGAAGCTGGTCTTAAGGGCATTTTTGTACAAATGGCCGATAATGAAGCCGATAGCGATCCCCAAACCTCGGAAGGTGTGTTTGTATATACCGGCACTGCGCCCACAGCTTATGTGGCAGGCGATCGTATTCGTTTAAAAGCCAAAGTCACTGAATATCAAGGCTTAACTGAACTAACGACTTTATCTGATCACAAGTTGTGTGCCACAGGACAAACGTTACCAACGGCCGCGCTAGTGACCTTACCTGTTAACAGCAGTGATGATTTTGAGCCCTTTGAGGGCATGCGGGTTCGTTTCAGCCAAGATTTAGTGGTGAATGAAGTCTATAACCTAGGCCGTTATGGCGAGATTTCATTAGGCAGTCAGCGTCACTTTATTGGTACGCAGGTGGCTGCGCCGGGCGCGGATGCGCTGGCGGTGAGCGCAGCCAACCAACGTGACAGTATTTTATTGGATGACGGTTTAACGGCGCAGAATCCTGATCCTGTGCAATTCCCCGCTCCTGGTTTGAGCGCATCAAACACTGTGCGTGTAGGCGATAAAGCCACATCGCTTACGGGTGTAATGCACTATGGCTTTAATCTGTATCGCATTATGCCAATCGAAACGGTGAACTTTGTGGCGGAAAACCCACGCCCTGTTGCGCCCACATTGAATGAAGGTGGTAATTTAAAAGTCGCTAGCTTTAACGTGCTTAACTACTTCAATGGCGACGGCCAAGGCGCAGGTTTCCCAACCGCCCGTGGTGCCAATACCTTAAGCGAGTTTGAGCGTCAAAAGGCGAAGATTGTCAGTGCCATGGTGGGCATTAGTGCCGACGTATTTGGTTTGATGGAAATTGAAAACGATGGCTTTGGCGCTAATTCAGCCATTGCCGATTTAGTCGCAGGTTTGAATGCCGCTGTGGGTGAAGCACGTTACGCTTATATCGCGCCAACAGGCATGAATGCGATTGGCACCGATGCCATAACAGTCGGCTTGATTTATCGCAGTGATAAAGTCACGCCGCAGGGCGCTGCACGTATTCTATCTAGTGCAAATTCGCCATTAGATAGCGATCAACAGCCCCTGTTTGACGATAGCAAAAACCGTCCAATGCTGACGCAAGCCTTTAGCGTGAACGGCAGTGAAGAAGGCGTGGTTGTTGCGGTTAATCACCTTAAATCTAAGGGCAGTGAATGTGCGGGCGAACCTGATCTTAACGACGGTCAAGGCAACTGTAATATCACTCGTACCCGTGCGGCGACGGCTGCAGGTCAATGGATTAGCGAGCAATATCCAGATCAAGGCGTATTGCTGATTGGTGATTTGAACGCCTATGCGAAGGAAGATCCATTAACTGCTTTAGGTAATGCAGGCTTTAGTGAGCTGTTTGCCAAACTTGAAAAGCCAAATCCTTATTCCTATGTGTTCTCGGCTGAATCGGGTCAGTTGGACCATGCTTTAGCAAACGCTGCCCTGGTGGATAAAGTGGTGGATGTGACGCAGTGGCATATCAATACCGACGAACCACGCGTTTTGGATTACAACGAAGAGTTTAAAACGCCTGCTCAAATCCAAGACTTATTCGCAAGTGATGCTTACCGCTCATCGGATCACGATCCTGTGGTGATTTCACTCTTGCTCGAAGCGGAAAAAGTCGCGCCAGTGGCCAGTTTCACTCAAGTGGTGAATGGCGCCGCGGTGCAACTGACATCCACTTCAACCGACAGCGACGGACAAATCGTGTCAGCTGAGTGGAGCTTTGGTGATAACACTGCCGCAGTGGGTGAGGTAGTGACTCACAGTTACAACCAAAGCGGTGAGTATCTAGTCACGCTAACTGTGACTGATAATGACGGCCTAACCCATAGCACGTCGCAAATGGTGACAGTGGTTGCTGACAACGTGAAACAACCACCCGTTGCGCAAATTCAGCGTATCAATTTACTGTTCGTCGATATGTTTATCTCGACTAGCTATGATACCGATGGCGTGATCAAGCAACATAAATGGACGTTCGACAATGGCACCCGCGCTAACGGTCAAGTGGTATTGCGCCTTGCCCGTCGTGGACAACACACTGTTGAACTGACCGTTAAAGATAACGACAAGTTAACGGATACCACAACGCTGACTTACCGTTAAACCAGTCCTTGTATTCCGCTGATATTTAAAGTGACGCCAAGCCCGCAGCCGCGGGCTTTTCTTTTTGCCCAAAAGCAAAATAAAGTTGTTGTCAGTTGTGACGCATCAATTTTCATTGTTTCCCCAGTGACTCGCCGCCTCTTTATTTAACAAGAAGCTTCCCTGAGGGCTCTAATAAAATATCCCTGTTTTAGAAGGTTACAGGTGCAACAATGCCAATCTTAACTAACCCTTCTGCTGTTCGTTTAGCTAAAAAGCTATTGCCCCAAAGTTTACTACAGCTTGAAGTTCAGCCATTTGTTGTCTGATAATTTGAGATACATAAAGTAATGACTACCAAAAAGTAAGGCCTGACCATCAGGGATTGCATAAACCGTTACAGTTGATCAGACTTTGAAGTGATTCTCGGGAGCAAAATCTAGTATTTGGCGTTAGCTTTGGGTAAAGCACTTCTGCCCCATTCTTAATTGAAACCAGTAGACTCGTCGTATCAAGCTTGAATATTTGACCGGCCTTTGTTAATGAGTATTGTTGTGCTTACAGCTATTTGGGAAAAATAAGGTAACAAATCAACAAATAATAATGTGTGATTTTTCTTTGTTTTCTATATGTATAGAATGTTAATTGGGATCTGAGGTGACGGTAAAACAAGAAAGTAATCGGTTGATTTATTGAGCAGTGATAATGCAACAATTCAGCGCAAAATGTTTAGCCATGATTCAACCATGTATGGTTGGGGAGTAGAGCCCCAATGCATTAACCTTTCGTTAATAACAACCGCTGGTGAGCTCACCACTCTATAGTCCATCATCACTTCTGGATTTGATTCCATAATCAAGTTAATACTGATGCCATGATTAGTCGCTATAGTAGTGATTAACGCTGCTGTACTTGTGCATTTTGTGCATCCATTGCCCAAAATTTTTATGTATAGCATTTTTACACTCTCACAAAATGGATCATTCACTCAGTGCCACTGTTATTGGAGATCGGATAAGGACACTTTGCAAAAATTCACTTCAATGTGATAACGGTTAAAATCTATGTGCGCACTATGCCTTTTGGTTTTATTCTAATCAACTAGAGCTTCATTAAAATTTAGGTGTTTTTCTTAAATTTTTGTTAACCTTAGTGTGCTTAAGTAAGGTAAAAACGTAAGTGCTCCATACAACTGATGACCTAAGTAGTCTTCACTACTCATACACTTAAGCTATAATATTTTTAATATCAGAGCTTAAGTATTCGTACTAATTATGTTAATTACTAATACTTTACAACTCTCTCTTTTCGTTTAATATGCGAATTACAATCACTTTTTTATGTAGGATTATGGACCCTCACCGACGATACGCTGTAACTTCAGTTGTTGCAGCCATTATCAATAAACATTGTCTTTCCATTTATTTTAATGAGTTAAGACAACTTTCTACACAATCAAATACACGGCTAATCAAAAAGTTGATAGCAGCTAGTAGATGGTTTGTTCTGAGAATTTCAAATCATACCCCAAGCCCGTTCTGGGAAAGGTCATTTCGTTATATTCTTTTGTTTTTTAAGAAGATTATTTCATGAGTTGTATCTAAGCTATCTTTCGATATTTAGCTGAGCTCATTGAGTTTCAGTATCAATTGTCTATTCATTTTTTCTTGTTCAACTTAAAGCGGAACCCAGAGCCACTACTATGGAAATTTTTATTCTTATTGGTTTGATTGTGTTAAATGGCTTATTTGCTATGTCTGAAATCGCCATTGTGACTGCTCGCAAGTCACGGCTAACAGCCCTTGCTCATGGCGGTAGCAGCACTGCTAAAGCAGCGCTCAAACTGGCAGAAGATCCAACGCAATTCTTGTCAACTGTGCAGATAGGCATAACATCAATAGGGATCTTAAACGGAATATTTGGTGAATCCATCCTCGCCGAACCTTTGTCACTTTGGCTTCAGACTTTTGGTCTAAGTCCAGATTTAACCAACATCTTTTCAACCGTTCTAGTGGTTATCATTGTCACTTATGTGTCAATTGTCATTGGTGAGTTAGTTCCCAAGCGAATTGGTCAAGTCAGTGCGGAAAGTATTGCCTGTCTAATGGCTAAACCAATGGTATTTCTAGCAATAGCAACCAAACCATTTGTATGGATGTTATCCGGTTCAACTCATGCTCTTATGCGTCTAATGGGATTTTCGCATAGACTTGACGACAATGTGACTCAGGAAGATATTCAGGCTATGTTGCAAGAAGGTTCATCTGCAGGGGTGATTGAGCACAATGAACATGCGATGGTCAAAAATGTTTTTCGATTAGATGAACGTACTATTTCTTCTTTGATGGTGCCACGGTCTGATATTGTATTTCTCGACTTAAACCTGCCTCTTGATGCAAATCTGCGAACTGTTATGCAGTCTCCTCACTCACGATTTCCTGTTTGTCGTAACAATGTTGATGATATGGTGGGTATTATTTCAGCTAAACAACTCCTTTCACAGTCTATCGCGGGTGAACGTTTAGAACTGGTGGATCTCGTTAAGAATTGTAACTTTGTACCCAACAGCTTATCTGGAATGGAGCTACTTGAGCATTTTCGTACTACAGGCTCGCAGATGGTGTTTGTTGTTGATGAATATGGTGATTTGAAAGGGCTGGTAACGCTTCAAGATATGATGGATGCACTGACTGGTGAGTTTTTTCAGGAAGATGTGAATGATCAGATGGTGATAAAAAGGGAAGATGGCTCATTATTACTAGATGGTCTAATCCCTATTTTTGACCTAAAAGATGCTTTAGGTATAAAGCAATTGCCAAATGAAGAGGATGGGCGTTATCAAACGCTAAATGGATTTTTAATGTATGAATTAGGGAAAATACCTCAAACCACAGATATTGTTGAAGTTGCAGGTTGGCGACTCGAAATTATGGATATGGACGGTAAAAGGGTAGATAAAGTCCTTGCTCAAATGTTACTTGATGCCGATTCTTCAGAAGAATCTATATTTGTTGATTGATAAATTCAAAAGCATAGTAGTTGTCAGCTTTAGTGCAAAAAACACGTCTAAAGAGCGACCAACTAAATCTGCTCGGTGAGTCGAGCATTAGCCATAGATTTCCTCATGGTTGTTTAACTAAAAATCGTGCCCGTGAATCACTCTACATCAGACTGATTCACGCTATCCCCAATGCCCCGTTTGCAGCTATTTTGGGGCGCTTTTTTCCCTTGAGATGAATCAAATCTTTATAGAATTGATTCATCTCCCTGCTATGCCTATTCCGACTAGTAATATCGAGAGTTGATTAATTTACAGTCAACAGAGATGTTACTAATAGAATGGCTAATCCGAATCTGACTAAGCAGAGTGAATTATCTAACAAGGTTTTGTCCAAAAGTATGTTACGTATGCCTTTTAAACCTACAGGTTACGCGAATGCTCGAAAGGTGAGCCGTGGTGATTTGCGATACGACCGTTCGCCCTCCATGGCTCTCGTTCATAAACTTAGAATCCTAGGCTTCTATTCACCCTGTCGACGAGTAAATACGATGGCAAGCTTATATGAGTAGGTCAAACCAATAAGCGCTCCACGGTTTAAAATGGATGGCCTAATTTATTGTCCATCATTTTATCTGTCATTTTAATTAGTTTTTATTGGCAATATATATCTATTAAAGCTATATCATTTAGTTTTTCACTTAGTTGCTTGAGACACTAAAAAATGAATTCTGAAGTTTTGAAGTATGTAAACGAGCATCAGCTTTCGTCTGTAATGAATAAAACAAAGTGGTGCGAGCTTGAAAAGGTATTAAATGGATCTGAAGACTTTATTCCCTATGTGCGATACAAATTGATTTATGATGAAAACCCTAATGCAGGTTTTACTGCCGTGTGGTGGCACGAGTTACTTGAAATAGCAGAAACCATTGAGTGGTTAGAAGTTGATCCATTCAAAAGAGAATGGCTAGGCAGATTAGTGGCGGATCGAGTGACGGACTTTTCTGATGTTGTAAGCGCACAATTAGCCCAATATTCAATTCCTTATTCGATAGAAAATGGTATGTTTCGGATTTGGGGTTATCTGAGGAGGGATGAATCTCCAGAATTTATCTAACTGAAGAGTTTTATCTCTGTAAGTTACTTATTTTCAAGCTAAAACCACTCAAAACTGAGACGTCAATACTGATTGTTGGGTTTGAGCATAGAGACAAAAGACATTAAAAAAGTGCTTTATTTTTCAATAAAGCACTCATTTTTAAGCGACTCAAGTACTCGTTAACCTACTGAACACATTACTGATTAAAGTCCCGATCAAAGTACTATGTAGAGTGGCCAGCCGAGGAGGCCGACGAGACCTTCTTTATGTTCGAATCTTTCTAAGCGCTCGGGTGAAGCGTCGCTGAGTAAGAGTTCGCGGTAGCTTTTCGCAAAGTGCAGGGTACGCAGTAGGGCGGGGACAAAGTTTTTACCGAGATCTTTACTGATGGTTTCAGCGAGTTCTGCGGGTAATTCTGCTAACGCTTTCTGGGTTTCCAATTCGATACGCTCACGGGTAAACCACTCCTCTTTTAAGGTGATTTTGCCGATACGCTTTTTCAAATCCTGTCTGACTTTGGCGCCATCAAACAACAATCGATACAGTACCGCTTCGGCTAATACACTCTCTAGATTGAGAAAATCTAGCGGATCATAGCTCGATTGCGCGTAAAACTGTGCCAATAGGGCTGCAATTGACTGTTGGCGTTGATGCTCAAGCAGGGCATCTTGATAGGCTTCATAGCCTAACCATTCTTCCGCATCGGGCGGGCTAGACACTTGTTCAAGCAAGAACTTGTCGACATCGCCGTACAGTGACTTGCCGTTGACGAGTTTGTGCTTGCTGACGGTGCTGAGCATGCTCCAGCCTTTTTGAAAGCATTTGACTACGCCATCGGCGGTGATCAACAGGCGTATCGCCTGCTGCGGATTCTGGTTTGATAACTCCATCAAACCAAGACTCACCACACCAATGACATCGTGCGCCGCTTGTTCGAGCAGGTGCATTTTGTACTTGTTGTAAAACTTATCGGCCAGTTTGAGGCTCATCAAAATGGCTTTGGATTTGATTTGTGACAGCTGTTCACCGCTCAGCGTTTCGTCTGCTTGGCCTTGGATCAATACCTTGCTCAGGTAGGGTCCTTGATCTACATCACGCAGTACCAGTTGCATCAAATAATTCCTTAATCCAAAAAGCTAAACATATCATCGACTTCAGCGTATTCATCCGTCACTTGGTTTTTCTCTTTGGCTTGAATAACCAGCTCGTTGACAAACTTGCTGATGATCATTTCCCAACCTGAGCTTTCGTTTCGCAGCAGACTCTTAATAGCTTTTTCCACATCGGGCGCGAGCTCGTGGATCAAGGCCATTAGGCTGCGTGGGTCGTCTATGCTGAGGCTGTGTGCATCTTCACTGGCGACGCGGCTGTCGTAGCCGATGGTTTCAGTGTCTTCTTCGTCATCATAGAGATCTGTGTAGCCGTCATCATCTTCATGTTTCTCGCCTAACATCATTTCGATGAAAGGGATCGACAGGTAGAACAGGCCCGCTGGATCTTCGGCGATACATTCTAGAATCGCAGTTTGCTTTTCTTCGCTATCTTGGATGCGAATTAAATAGGTCAAAAAATCAAAGGTATGCTGAATAAGTTCTTCGGCATTGTTTTTGATTTTTTCTTCCCAGTACAAAGGTTGCTGACAGACGATGTCGCGAATTTGTTCTGGGGTCATGAGTTCAGACATGATCGAAGGACAAGAGATATCATGGTGACTGTTGATTTGGGTCAGCGTGACGATATCCATGTGCTCGATAACTTCGACTAATTGCTCGTCGCTCATGGTATTTGCAATGATTTCAAAGCGTTTGCTCGCTTGTTTTGGCTCTACGTCCGCCAACTCTTTAATTTCGGCGACGGTAATCTCAATGAGACTAGTGTTCATTAGCGGTCCTCATCATCGTAGTGATCGTAGTAGCCATCTTCCTCTTCGCCTTCATCATCATCGTCGTTATCTGAGGTGCCAACATAATCGTTGTCATCATCTTCATCGTCGTGATGTTTTGCTGCTGGCGTTGCTTTACCTTGAGTTTCAAGTAAATACAGCACGGCGCAGCTTTCAATCAGTAAGGTTTCCGAGTAACCACGCACGGCTAACACTAAAGGTAAATCAGCATTGTTAAAGCCAATCGTGACTTTAAACTCATCCCACTCGGGTTGAGTTGCCGTGTTTATCCAATGTGCCCACTTGAGTTTGGCTTCGGCGGGAAACTTAATTCGACCGTAAAGCGCGACAGGCAGGTACTCAGGCACAGTATCGAGCATCTTAGGATCGGCTTCTAACACCTTTTTGATTTGGCTAGTAAATTGCTCTAGCGCTTTAGGTGTATCGGGATCGTCGTAGGACTCGATATTGTCGTAGGCATTATTTTTTAGCTCATTAATGCGTGAGATATTCAGTTTTTTGACCATTTGGCACTTACTCTAGAAAACGCTCAAGGATAAAATTGATCCCACAGCTCGCGCATGGCACTAGCGGGATCGGTCACTATGACGTTATTGAAATCTTTGATAAACGCATTTCGTCGCTTAGGATCGGACAACACATCATAAGCATTTTTAACGCGTTCAAGTTGTACGGCGGCTTGCTGCTTTTCCTCTTCCGAGGCGCCTAACAACTTGTCGGGATGATATTTGTTTGACAGCCGTCGATAGGCTTTTTTAATGTCGTCTTCTTTGGCACTGGGTTTTATACCAAGCACACTAAAGTGGTTAATCATACTTGTACCTGCAGGCGATGGGGCTGATATCGCGAGATAAAAAGGGTTTGACTCTGATTATCTTTAAATTCGTGGAATTATGATTAGTCAGCCGTGGATGATAGCAGAAATTCCCACTCAGCGGCAAACGCGCGAGCAGGAATTTGTGCTTTAGTGAAGGGTTAAAAATCCTTTAAACTTTAATCTGTTGTGGCGCATAGATTAAGTCTACCGCTATGCTGTTGAAATCCGGTTACCTAGCCAGATTGACAGCTAACTTAACCTTGTTTTAGGCGAGATAATGGCCCTCGATTAAGGGCAATATTTTAGCGCCGAACAGTGCCGAATCCTTCGCTAAATACACTCACACAGAGCTAACCCACACTCGCCTCGGCCACGTTAGGCTGAGCTAACGCCGTAACAGCTAAGTCAGACTAGACACTAAACGCAGGTTCATTCCAAGTGTGAGCATTTGTTTTTGTTCTCGCTGTAAATCTTTCATAAACAAGCTGATTTTCCGCTTATGGCTTGGTAGTACTAGCATGAGTCCATCGGGGATCACTTTAATATGATCTAAGGTCAGCGTCTTAGCGATACGGCCAAGATTGAGCAAGACAGCGAGCCTAAGCAAGCAGAGCAGGCGATTGAGCGTGAGCTTATGGTTGGGATCGAGCTCAGCGAGCATTAATTCGTTAGGCTTTTTTCTGTGATTGGTGATAAGTCGTGCTAAATCCAGCTGTAATGCTTCGCTAAACCCAGGTAAGTCACTGTTACTGATAATGTAACCGCCGTGTTTGTGCAGGGATTTTGAATTAATGTGTAATCCGATTTCATGTAAGGTCGCGCTATAGGCGAGCAAGCGCGCATGGGGCCTTAATTGCCATTCATCGGCGACCTGTTCAAACAAGGCCATAGCAGTGTCGCGTACCTTAGCCGCGTGGGCCATATCGATATGATAAAGCTGGGCAATACTGTCGACGGTGCGGTGGCGAATATCCTGATACTGACCAATCTTTGCCAGTTCATAGAGTACGCCTTCACGCAGTGCGCCTGGGCTAAACTCAAGTTTTTGAATAGGTAAGCGCCTAAAAAAGCTGATCAAAATGGCAAGTCCGGCGGGCACTAAGGGAATGCGTTTATCATCGACGTTGGCAAATTGGATTTGGCTAATATGGCCACATTTGATCAACTTGATTTTGAGCTGTTTGAGTCGTGGCAGCGTGATAGTTTCATCGCCGTGTTCTTCTTGAATCGCTTCGCAGATGGCTTTCACTGTGCCTGAACTACCCAAGGTGAGTTCCCAGCCGCCCGCGAAATATTCCTTTGAGAGCGACGCGAACTGCTTATCGGCCGCACTTTGGGCATCGCGAAATGAGGCTGGGGTGATGAGCCCATCAATAAAGAAACGCTCATTAAAACTCACACAACCGCAGCGCAGGCTAGATAACTGAGTTGGGGTATTTTTCTGGCCGATCACCACTTCGGTAGAACCGCCACCGATGTCGATGACTAAATTACTTTTTCCTAGCACTTGGCTTTGGGCAATACCGTTATAAATCAAACGCGCTTCTTCATGGCCCGAAATGACCTCCACCGGATAGGGCATGATGGCGAGCGCCGCCTCGATAAACTGATCGCGGTTTTTGGCGATTCTCAGAGTGTGGGTGGCGACTAATCGCACTTGCGCTTGGTCGAGATTGGAAAATCGTTGGTTAAAATCCCGTAGGCAATTGAGCCCACGTTCTATGGCGTCATTGTCGAGAATATTTTGCGCATTGAGTCCAGTGGCGAGCTGAACCTGTTGTTTTTCTTTATGTAAAATCTGCAAACTACCATCTTGCTCGCGTGCGATGACCAGATGAAAACTGTTCGACCCCATATCGATGGCGACAAAGTGGCGCGATTTAGAGTTTGCGAGTACATTGCTGGGCGTAGCGTGTGACTGTGTGTGCGAATATGTGGTTACCAATCGGATTATCCTTAGGCAATCAAAGCGATATAAAGCCAGCGATTAGCTGGCTTTGGCCCGTAACTCAGGTGTTATGTCAGGCTGAGTTTTCACTTCTCGCTCAGCGTCACCCTCATGGGTGGACATACGTAAGGCATTAAATTCTTGCAGTTGGCGCTTCTCATAATTAATCAGATATTGATAAATGGCAATTTGAGAACGCACTTTTCGTTTGTTACCGCGATTCCGATAAGGATTACTTTGTTCCTTGTTAATGACACGTGCTTTAGTGTTGTCATTGAACTGTAAGGATAAAATATCCATTATCATCTGTTTTAGGCGCAGATCATAAATCGGCACACTCACTTCAACGCGATTATCTATGTTGCGGCTCATCCAGTCGGCGGAGCAGATGAAGAGTTTGTTCTCTCCACCCGCGTGGAACAGCATCACCCGCGAGTGTTCGAGGAATCGGTCGACGATACTATAGACTTCGATGTTGTCGCTGATCCCCGGAATTTGCGGGATAAGCGAACACATGCCGCGAATAAGTAACTTGATTTTGACCCCAGCCGCCGAGGCTTCATAGAGCTTTTGTACTAAGGATTCATCGAGTAAGTTATTTAGTTTTAAGGTAATCGCCGCCTTCATATGGCTTTGGGCATTGACGATTTCATTATCAATCAAGTGACTCAGTTTTTGTCTGGCATCGTAGGGCGACACGATTAAATGCTGGAAGTTATCGCGGCGATACGGATGCTCAATTAAGTCAAACACTTGCTCCACTTCACGGGCAATTTCTTGATTGGCGGTGAACAGTGACAAGTCAGTGTAGACCCGCGCCGTGCCTTCGTTAAAGTTGCCTGAGCCGACGTGACAATAAAGTTTGATTTCCCCTTGTTCTTCGCGGCCAATTAAACACAACTTGGAATGCACTTTTAAGCTGGTGATACCGTGGTGAACTTTGACGCCCGCTTCGGCCAAGATGCGGGTCCATTCGATGTTGGATTGCTCATCGAATCTGGCCCTGAGTTCAATTACGGCGGTGACTTGTTTGCCGTTCTTCACTGCATCGATAAGCGATTGCATCACATGGGATTTTTTCGCCACTCGATATAAATTAATTCGAATAAAGCGCACCGCCGGATCGTAGGCCGCTTGGCGCACCATTTCGGTAAAGTGGGAAAACTTATGGTACGGATAATTGAGCATGATATCGCCCATCCGAATCGCATCGAAACTGTTGGCACTGCGGCCAAAACCTGCACTATTGAGCGCCGGTAGTTTTTCGTTTTCGAGGTAGTCGCGGCTCGGGTTGGGGAAGGCGATAAAGTCTTTAAAGCTATGGTAACGCCCGCCTGGGATCAAACATTCGGTCGAGCTGATGTTCAGGTTTTCTTTGAGCATCACCAACATGTGTTCGGGCATTTCTTTGTCATACACTAAGCGCACAGGCTCGGCGGTAAGACGTTTTTTCAATCCCTTGGTCATTTTCTCCAGCTGGGTTTGTTCAAGCTCGTCAGTGATATCAAAATCGGCATCGCGGGTTAACTTCATCGAATACACTTCGATAGCATCGTACTCGAAGAAGGGACCAAAGAGTTCATCCACGCAGTGGCGAATAATGTTATCTAATAAAATCAGATATTTTTTCGCTTTACTCTTTTCGGCTGGGAGTTCGATAAATCGCGGTACATTTTTAGTCGGCACTTCGACTAAGGCGTATTGGCGGCGAGCTTTAGTGAACAAACACACACACAAATAGGTGGCGTCGTCGTTGATTTGCTTGATCAGATCGCGATTATTATTGACCATAAGCGGCGCGATATGGCGTTTGAAATGGTCTCTAAAATGCTTTTTCAGCCAGTCGCTGTGGAACTCGCTTAATTGTTTCTCATTGATTAACAAAATATTACGGCGCACAAGTTCGCGCATTAAATCCGTGTATATGCCATCGAACCTTTCTTGCAATGCCATGACTTTCGATTGGATCTTGGCCATTAAATGGCGGCTATTACTGCGACCTTCCTGCAGGGATGACAGCAAAATGGAGCGTCTGACCGCAGCCACACGCACCCTAAAAAACTCATCCATGTTATTGGAAAATATCCCTAAAAAGCGCACTCGCTCCACTAAGGGAACATTGTGATCGCAGGCTTCTTGCAATACCCGCTCATTAAAAGACAACCAAGAGAGTTCTTTATCAATCGAAAGTTTATCGGTATTCGGGGACACTGCACAGCTCCTTTAAGCAAGCGTCATGGCGCAATATACAATAGCATTCATCCGCCGTTGTGCAATCAGATTTACTGCCGACAAGTGAAGGAATTTCAATGATAAATATTGCGTACACGCCAAAATCAGTCTGGGATTTATCTGGGATAAAGATACGAGGGAAATATGTCAACTTGATGACGAGTGTGACAGAAATATGACCTTATGATGATCATCTTGGATTGAGCTTAAATTCTGTTCGCGTCACTGCGATTTAAGCCTTGAGAAACTGTGCAAGCGTGGCTTACTGGAGAATAAATCCGTCAGTGTTAACTCCTTGGGCATTATCGCAAACTATGTTATCTTGCTCGGCTTTTTTATCGCGGGAGTAAAAGGTATGTTTGTTGGATTTGATTATGGTAGTGCTAACTGCGCCGTAGGGATCATGCTGGATGATGGTGTGCAGTTATTGGCGTTATCAGAGCAATCAGCTTATTTGCCTTCGACCTTATACGCGATGGACAGGGAACTGATCGCCGAGGCGGTTTATCGTGGCCTTCCCACTGAATTAAAAGCCGATTACGCCAAAAAGCGCGCCGCGCAATTGAGTCGCGCCCGTATGGTGCGCCATGAGTTAGATCTCGATGCCGATGTTCAGGCTGTATTTGTTGGCGAGCAGGCGGTGAGCGCGTATTTAGAGATGCCGGAGGAGGGATTCTATGTCCGTTCGCCAAAATCTTTTTTAGGCGCGACAGGGCTTAGACCCGAACAAGTGGCCTTGTTTGAAGATATTGTTACCTTGATGATGCAGCACATTAAAGTGCGCGCCGAATCTGTGTTAGTTGAAAAGGACCTTGTTAAACAGGGTAGCACTGCGATGATCACCCATGCGATTATTGGTCGTCCGGTGAACTTTCAAGGTATAGGCGGTGAAGAGAGTAACCGTCAGGCCGAAGCCATTTTGACCTTAGCGGCAAAACGCGCGGGTTTCATCGACGTTGATTTTCTGTTCGAGCCGTTAGCGGCGGGGATGGATTATGAAGCGACCTTGACCGACAACAAAACGGTATTGGTCGTCGACGTAGGCGGCGGTACAACGGACTGCTCTGTTGTCAAAATGGGCCCAGCCCATAAACAAAAAGCGGATCGCAGTGAAGATTTCCTCGGCCATAGTGGTCAGCGTATCGGCGGTAACGATCTCGATATCGCCCTTGCAATGAATGCCTTTATGCCGCACTTTGGTTTAGGTTCCTTGATGATCAATGGCAAACCTATGCCCAGTAAAACCTTTTGGAATGCGGTCGCAGTGAATGATATTAGCGCCCAGCGAGAATTCAGTACCTTAAGTAGTCGTAAATTGATTGATGAATTGGTTAAAGAAGCCGAGCAGCCACAGTTACTGAAGCGATTGTTAAAGGTGCAACAGCAGCAGTTAAGCTATCAACTGGTTCGCCAAGCCGAGCGTGCGAAAATTGCACTGTCAGATACCGATAATACTGATGTTAATCTGGATTTTATCGAAGCGGCGCTGCACGCAGGTGTGAGTCGTGAATTGTTTGAAAATGCCATTGAGCCGTCGCTGACGAAAGTGGAAGCCCTGATGCACCAAGCGCTCACGCAAGCTGCAAAAACTTTGGCTGCAACAAATGTTGCGGTAAACCGCTCAGCAACTGAGGATTTATCCGCTGAAGCAGAGTGTAAACCCGATGTGATTTACGTGACGGGGGGGACGGCACGTAGCCCTGCGATTTATGCAAAAATCGCTGGTATTTATCCCGATATTCCGGTCGTGGTCGGCGATCACTTTGGCTCTGTGACAGCCGGATTAACTCGCTGGGCACAAAAGCTATTCGCTACGCATTAATATATAAGCGCTAGCATATCAGCACTAATGTAAAAGGATGTATGAATGAAAACTCTGTTGAAGTGTGCGTTTGCGGCCTCTGTAGGTTTATTGCTTGCGGGTTGTGGTGACGATGTGGGTAAGGTGAGCTTAGGGCTTTTTACCACTAAAGATGTGATTATTGATGCTAAAAACGATCCTAAAATACCTGGGGTGACTTGCCATATCAGTCGTATCGAAGCCAATTTAGATTTTGCCGATCCGTCCGATATGGGAATCAGTTGCCGTCAAACTGGGCCAATTACTGCGGCCGATCTGGCGAAGATAGACATGGGGAAACACGGCGAAGTGATTTTCACTGAATCCCTGAGTATTTTATTTAAGTCATTAAAAGTGCGCCGGATTTATGATGCACAAAATCAGACTCTGTTGTATTTGTCCTATTCGACGAAAGAGACCAATGGCAGCCATAAACATGCGCTCTCAACAGTGCCGCTTTATGGCTCTGCGGCTTGGGTTGATCCTGCATTAAGTATTGGAACGAAAGCGCATTAATCGCTGTAGAGTTTATGGTTTAGCGGTTTATTTGCTATAAGCATAATGATATTGCAATAAAAATTCGTATTTGTGTCAGTATCGATAAGAGAAGGGGCGGAATATTTATTCCGCCCCTTTTTTATATTCTGCTAGCACTTAGTACATTAAATATCGTTACTTAGCTTTGGCCGCCAATACTGCGTTAAAGCGTTCAAACCCAGCACTGAGATCGGCGATTAAATCAGCGGGATCTTCTAAACCAATATGCAAACGAATTAACGGTTTGCTCGCATCCCATTGCGTCGCCGAGCGGATTTTTTCAATGCCGAAAATGCCGAGGATTAAACTCTCGTAGCCGCCCCAAGAAAAGCCCATCTTAAAGTGACTCATATTTTCAACCAGTGCGGTGACGGCATCGGCATCGCCCTGTTTTAAGATAAAGGAGAACAAGCCGTTGGAGGCACTAAAGTCGCGTTTAAAGAATTCGTGCCCAGGGCATGTCTCGAACTCGGGGTGACGCAGATGATCGACTTCTGGCCGGGTTTTCAACCAGTTGGCTACTTGCAGTGCATTTTTTTCATGCTGCGCCATACGCACGCCTAAGGTACGTAGGCCGCGGGCAGCAAGGTACACATCGTCTGGCGATGTGGTTTGTCCCATTAAATAACTGTGTTCACGTAATTGTGGCCAGTATTTTTCGTTGGCCGTGGCCGTGCCTATCATCACATCCGAGTGACCGACGATGTATTTGGTCGCCGCTTGAATTGAGATATCTACACCCATTTCAAAGGGTTTGCTATTGATGGGCGAGGCCCAAGTGTTGTCCAGCATAGTGATCAACCCATGTTCGTGGGCGATGCGGCACAAGGTCGGTACATCTTGCACTTCCATTGTGATGGAGCCCGGAGACTCTAAAAACAGTACCTTAGTATTGGGGCGAATGAGGTCGCGAATGCCTGCGCCAATCAGCGGATCGTAGTAAGTGGTTTCGATACCAAAACCGCCGAGAATATGGGTGCACAGATCCCGCGTTGGCTCATACACGCTATCAACCATTAACAGGTGATCGCCCGTTTTTAAAAATGACAGTAGCGCCGCACTGATCGCCGCAGCGCCAGAAGGATACAGCGCCGTACCGACGCCGCCTTCTAGTTCGGCAATCGCAGCCTGAAAGGCAAAATGGGTTGGGGTGCCACGGCGGCCATAAAACATCTCGCCATTGGTTTTATTTTTCGCGGCGTGGCGCATTTCATCCATTGTTTCGAAGACGATAGTCGAAGCGCGAAAGACGGGCGGATTGATCACGCCTTTGGTCCATTTTTTGTCTCGACCTAAGCTGACGATTTGAGTGGCTTGATGATGTTTATCTGTCATTGGATCATTACCTTGGCATTTAGGTTGAACGAATAGGTTGAACAATTTGGGAGAATAATTGGCGTTTCTTATCGATTGTTATGGCGGTCATCTTAGCATCTGCACGCATAAATGACAGGAGGCGCGTGATGAGTTTGGCTCATGTTATTGGCCTCCTGTATTTTAGCTGTTGAGATTATGACGCAGGGCTTAAAAGCTGTAACACGCTTAACTTAAAGCCCGCATGTTCTTAATTTAAAGGTAAGGTAACAAGGATATCCACACCATTATGTTCGCTGCGATTACGGGCAAGGATTTGTCCTTGGTGGAACTCGGCGACCAATCGCGCGATATACAGACCTAAGCCTAGGTGGGGTTTATCTTGGGCTTGATTAATCCGCACCGACACCATGGAATCGAAAATCTGCTCCGACATATCAATGGGCAGTTCAGGCCCTAAGTTACTGATAAGCAGAGTTGCTTGCTTACCCACTTGGGTGAGTGTGACTTCGATAGCACTGTCTTTATGGCAAAACTCAATGGCGTTGGCGATAAGTTTGTCCATTAACTGGGCGATATATTCTGGCACACCTTGCATCATCAGTGGTTGTTCGGGCACTTTCACACTAAAGCCTTGTTCTGGATAGGTCATTTGATAACCTTGCATACAACCGCTGACCACTTGGGAGAGTGGGAACTTAGTGATATCGGCCTGCGTTAAACTCTGTTCTAAGCGTGTTGCCTCGCTCATGTTGTTTAAAATCATGCTTAAGCGGCTGACACCTTCTTGGGCGCGGTCGACATATTTTTGCGTGTCTTTATCTAAGGTCTGCAGGTTTAAATGCTCAAGGGATGAACGCACCACAGCCACGGGCGTGCGCAACTCATGGGACAGGCGCGACGACATGTTTTCTAGATAGTGAGTGTACTGACCCAGTCGCCCCACAATGCTAGAGAAGCTACGGGACAGATCGCCAATTTCATCCCGAGCCTTCGACGGTTTGAGGTGATTACGCACACGGCCTTGGCTGTCGATGGCATTTTCGGCTTCATCGCGCAATTTACGAATGCGGTTAGAAATACTCGAGGCGAAGAAGAACAGCGCCAAGGTGCCCATACTCATTATGGTCAAAATCACGTTAAAGAGTTTTTCCAGCGCTCGGTTGCGTAGGGTTCTAATTCCGTGGGTGGTTTCTTCGGCGACGACGGCACCCATCACATTGTTATCAATCCAAATGGGGCTCGCAGCGGCGAGTACCACTGCTTTGTTGTCTGGGGTTAACCGCCAAGTCGAACTTTGCTGACCCGCGAGGGCTTTTTGGATATGACTGCCGTCAAGCTCGGTGGAATCTTGTAAGGAATCAATAAAGTCTTTGGGCGGTTTAGTGAGAATTTTATAGTACAGCGGATGCAGATAATCACGCTTGAAGGTATCCCACAGCGCGGTGCTCTTTTCATCTTCTAAGGTGCGAGTCCATACACTGTCATTAGCGCGAATGTCGCCGGATTTTGCCAGTACGCGACCGTGTTTATCTACCACCCAAATACGTGAGCTATAGTGGCTCATGCCTTTGATAATACTTTCAATTTCCGGTGATGGTACCAGCACAGTGCCGAGATTGTCGACCGTATCTAAGGCCGAGGTGCCGACAACTGCAGCGACATCACGGTATTTGCTGTCGTTGACATCGGCAATGGCAAATCCGAGTTTGCTGCCGACCATGTCTAAGGGAATACGCAGCTCGACATTGTAGCCCACATCTGTCGTCGCCCATTGTCCTTGGATGCGTACCTCAGGTGTAACAGGCACAGTTTGCTTAGGATTAGCGGGTAATTCGAAGGCGCTGATCCAGCCGGGTTGAGTCGTGGCAACGATATAGCGTTTGAATTTATTGTCGGGCGCGAGTGTTGCAATCGAGAGATGATCGTTTCTATCGACACTTAGAGCATTTTTACCCCGCAGTACCACGGTTGGATCAATGACTTGAAAAAAAGCATACAGATAACCATCGTATTGGCCGACCATGTGGGTAAAGCTTAAGGTCAGGGGGGCGTTCGGATCGGCACGCATAATTTGGTGCGCCTCACCGTATTGGATAAATCTGTGCTGATATTCCTGCCATTCGTTGAGTTTGCCGTCGAGTAGAATCGCCCCCGCCAGTGGATAGGCGTATAGATCGCGGCTTTTTTCCACTTGCTTTAAAAAACTCGCTTGCCCATCGAACAATTTCGGCCGCTCGTGCAGCGCGGTGGCCAGTGCTTGAGTGGTGCCTTCTAAGGTGCGTTCTTGGCCGTGGCGAAGATACTTTTCCATTTCCCACACATATTGGTACCCTAGCCAAGGTAGGCAGAGCAAGAACAGGCTAAGGCCGATGACTTTAGTGCGTAGACCAAAGGGGAAACGTGTCATAAGTTAGGGATCAGCATTAATGGGTTTAAAAGTTCATTCATCCAAGGTTATCTGGTTCAACGCCGCGCTTAAAGGTTTGTTAAGCCATAGATCAGGCTAAGCTGTCCCAGCGATAACCCATACCATAGACAGTATCAATACAATCAAACTCTGGCGCGGTAGCGATAAACTTTTTGCGAATGCGTTTCACATGGGAGGTGATAGTGCTGTCATCGACAAAGATTTTAGCCTCTTGCATTAATTCATGGCGACTGCGTACATGGCCAGGATGTTTGGCTAACGCATGCACCATCCAAAATTCGGTTACGGTAAGCTCGATTGGTAACTGGTTCCAATAGACTTGCATGCGGTTGGCATCAATGGTCAGTGGGCCACGTTCGAGCAAGTTTTCCTGCGCCGTTTGGCTGGCCGCAAGTTCAGAACGTCGAAACAATGCGGCTAGCCGTGCGGTTAAATGGGGAAAACTCACTTCTTTACTCAAGTAATCATCGGCGCCTAAACGCAGGCCACACACAGTATCAAAGTCACTGTCACGGGCGGTTAAAAAGATGATCGGCAGCGTGCTCGACATGGCGCGCAATGACTGACATAGCATAAAACCGCCGTCAATTTCATTACCTAAGCCGATGTCGATAATGGCTAAATCTGGTAAACGGGTATTAAAGGCTAGCATGGCCGATGGTCTGTCGGCGTAGGTTTGCACGCTGTAACCGTGTTGTTGCAGCACGTCCTTGTAATTCTCGCGAATGGCCGCTTCATCTTCCACTATGGCTATACGCTTCATAGAGCCGTATTCCTATTGACTTGGGGGAGTAAGTTTTCGTGACTATACAGGATTTTACCCGAGAAAAAAGGCCACAAATGCAATTGCCATTTTGTTGCCACAATTGATAGTTGTATTGCCATTTTCCATCCCTGCTCATGCCATTCCACTTGTGTTTAATAGCCCCATTCAGTTTTGTACCCGTTTGACCTGATGTGGTGTTGAGTGGATTGCTTCAGGTACGAGTCCAAGCTCAGCTAATAATCAAAAAGGAATGAGATGATGAAAAAGACACTAATTAATCTATTGGTTTTGAGTTTATTAAGCGCACCTGTAGCCAGTGTGTCGGCGCGGGTTTCACTGCAAAACCAAGTGATAGGACAAGACCTCACCCTAGAAAATGATGTCTATGCTAGCGGTATAGCGATGGATGACGAATACGCAAGCGAGGACGAACAACCGGAAGCCCTCATTGGCCTCGGTGGTGGAGCCTTAGTGGGGGCGTTAGTCGGTGGTCCAGTGGGGGCCATTATTGGTGCGTTCACAGGCACCTTAATTGGCAAATCGGTCAGCGATACAGACACATTGCATGTTCAGCAAAGACAGATCCATTTGCAAGAGTCCCAGTTATCCGAGTGGAGTGTAAAACAGCAAGCCGCCGAAAAACGGGCGAGCGAATATACCAAGGCGCAGCAAGAGCTGGATGAGTTGCTGTCAGCGCAACGTCAATTGCTCAGTGAACTCGCCTTGGGGCTTAGCGTACAGTTTCGTACCGGTTCCTCTGAGGTTGAATCGCATTTTTTACCTCAATTAGATGATGTGGCTGAGGTGATGAATTTGTCACCAGAACTCAATCTTGAGCTGAAGGGTTATGCCGACCGCCGTGGTGATGAGAGTTACAACCAAGCCCTTTCTGAGCAGCGTCTACTGGAGGTACGTGGCTACCTGATTAAGCAAGGCGTCACTGCCGAGCGTATGACCACTCAAGCCTTTGGTGCTTTATCGCCTTTGAAAGCCGACCAAGACAGAGAATCGGATGTGTTCGACCGCCGCGTGACATTAACACTACAGCCTCATTTGGCCTTGACGGCAAGGCACTCTGCTGACTAGCGGTCAATTTAAGCAGTCCATTTTACGTCGTTCATATTAACGACAACCAACATCAGTTCATATTTGTTAATAGAGGAAGCCTTTGTGATGATCACAGGGAAAAGGGTAAAAGAAGTGAGTGAAGCGGTAGCGGTATTGCTGATCAGTGCCGCCGTGTGTTGGGGTTTGCCCTTTGTGGCATTGGCTTCGCCGAATAGTACCGGCACATTATCTGTGCCACAGAATATGGCTTCGGCATTGGTCGGGCAAAATAGTGCTGAGTCACACATCATTAATTACGATGATATTACGCAGGGGCTGTTGCTTTATCGCCAGCCGAGCGGTGCTTGGGTGCCATCTTTGCCGCTCGATACACAAGTGTCGATGCAAGTCTCTGGCTTAAGTAATCGCGTGAGCGTGAAACAGGTTTTTCGCAACAATACTGAATTTGTGTTGAATGGGCAATATTTGTTCCCGCTGCCCAATGAGGCTGCGGTGGATTCGTTGCGATTACATATAGGCCAGAGAGTGATCGAGGGGCAAATTCATCCTAAGGCTGATGCCAAGCAGATTTTTGAGCAAGCGAAAGCTGAAGGCAAACGTGCCAGCTTAGTGAGCCAAGAGCGGCCTAATATGTTCACGACCGAAGTCGCAAACCTAGCACCTCAAGAGGAGCTGATTGTAGAAATCAGCTATCAGGAGACCATTAAATATGAAGATGGTTTGTTTAGTTTACGTTTTCCGCTGGTGGTCGCGCCCCGTTATATTCCGGGATTAACATCGGATTCAAGTGCTAGCGACTCACATGATCCTATGGCACAGGTGCGCCAATCAAGCCGAGTGACAAGTTCGCAGGTGTTTGATGCTGACCGGATTGTGGCACCAGTGCGGGACGGCGCCAGTGGACGCGACCCTGTGCTGAAGGCAGACATTCAAGTCTTACTTGCAAAGGGGGTTGATAAAGCGTCCATTGAGAGTCCTTACCATGACATCAAACTCAAGCAAGACAACAGCGGCGCGGTCGATGTATCGCTGGCGCAACGTGTGCCCGCTAATCGTGATTTTGTGCTGCAATGGCGAGTACAGCAGGGCACGAGCCCAATGGCTTGGGTGTTTAATCAGCAAGGTAAAACCCATAAGCTCGATGGCGAAAATCTGTCTCAGGATACACTTGAGACAAGTAAAACCAGCGGCGTAAATGATGATAATTACAGTCTCGTCATGGTGTTGCCTCCTAAGGTTGAAAAGAGTACTCAGCCGAGTTTGCCCCGTGAATTAATTTTAGTGATTGATACTTCGGGCTCTATGGCGGGGGATTCTATCGTTCAAGCTAAAAATGCACTGTTATACGCGTTAAAAGGACTGAAGCCGGAGGACAGTTTTAACATTATCGAATTTAACTCCAGTTTGTCTCAGTTCTCAACAGTGTCATTACCGGCGACCTCGTCGAATTTGTCACGGGCCCGTCAGTTTGTGAGCCGTTTACAGGCCGATGGTGGCACTGAAATGGCGTTAGCACTGGACGCTGCCTTGCCAAAATCCTTGGGCAGTGTATCGCTTGATGCAACGCAGCCTTTGCGCCAAGTGATCTTTATGACCGACGGCTCTGTGGGCAATGAACAAGCGTTATTTGATTTGATCCGTTATCAAATAGGTGAAAGCCGACTATTTACTGTCGGTATAGGTTCGGCACCTAATTCTCACTTTATGCAAAGGGCGGCTGAACTCGGTCGTGGCACTTTTACCTATATTGGCAAAGTGGATGAGGTCGATGAGAAGATCAGCGCCTTACTCAGCAAAATTCAATATCCAGTGTTAACCGATATTCAAGTGCGTTTTGATGATGGCAGTGTGCCCGATTATTGGCCATCACCGATTGCCGATCTGTACCGCGGTGAGCCAGTGCTCGTGAGTTTAAAGCGCAGCGCCCGTGAGCCACAGGAGTTAGTGATTTCAGGACGCCAAGGGCATCAAAACTGGCAACAGTCGCTCTCGCTGCAGGATAACTCCGCAGGATTGATGACCCATCAAGGTGCAGGTTTAGACTTACTGTGGGCGCGTAAACAGATTGGTGCATTGGAGTTGAGTAAAAATGGCGCGAATGATGACAAGGTCAAACAGCAAGTGACGGCCTTATCAATGAATTATCACTTAGTCAGCGCCTATACCAGCTTAGTGGCGGTGGACTTAACCCCAATTGATTCAACTGCAATGAGCCGTGATGCCGTGGTTCGTCAGTACTTGCCCTTCGGTTGGCAACCTTTTGGAGCCTTGCCGCAAACCGCGACGTCAAGCCGTTTGGATATGTTATTAGGTGCGCTGACCTTGCTACTCGCCTTGATTCTTACTGGATCGATTGTTCGACAAAGACGGGAAGAGAAGGCGGCCTTGGTGGCACTTACCAGTGAACGATGAGTTAAGCGCGATGAGCAAAAGCAGAACACAGCGATTTTTAGTGGTGGGATTATTTTTAATTGGCGCAACATTGTTAGGAAAGGGACTCTATATGCAAGCTAAAGCACACTTTGCACAGTATTTGATTGAACAGGCGTGGACTAAAACCTTGGCTGATGGTCAATCCCATAAACCTTGGTCATGGGCGGATACCTATCCCGTGGCAAAGCTGTCTATTCATCGTGAGCAAGTGGCGGCGAACAACAATATTGAAGCAGAGCTTAATGACAGTTTATATGTTCTTGCGGGGGCTTCTGGGCGAAATTTGGCCTTTGGTCCGAGTCTGGTGTTGTCCAGTGCGCCAGCGGGGCAAAAAGGCAATACTGTGATTGCCGGCCACAGGGATACGCATTTTGCGATACTCAATGGCATGGCCGTGGGGCGTCGATTATCGTTACAAACGCTTAAAGGCAATCACATTATTTATGAAGTGGTGGCGACTCAGGTCGTACATGAAACAGAAACTCACTTTATGGCGCCATCCGATGATAATCGCTTAACGTTAATTACGTGTTATCCCTTCGATTCACTTCAAGGCGGTGCTGAACTGCGGTTTGTGGTGCAGGCGATCCCCGTCGAAAATGAGTCGATGGAAACACTCGGTACGAATGCATCCGTTTCAATAGGGAGTGGCGTGCAAGGGAATATTGGAACTGTTTCTCGCAGTTTCAAACATTAATCTGAAATCTCATTTAAATCCTTCATGTAGCTTTCAAAAAAATGCTCTTTTGTTAATCATCTTAGCCTGAAGCTGAATTATCGGCTTCAGGCTAAGTTATAACCATCAGTTACTGATAGGCAGCACACGATTTCGTCCTAAGCGTTTGGCTTCATAAAGTAATTTGTCTGCCGCTTCAATCAATTGCATACCCGTTTGTTTTTCTTGCCATTGGGCGACGCCAAAGGAAGCACTGATATTATTGATGCGTTCGTCTTTGCGTCTGTCTTTTAAACTGAGTTTTTCGAGTCCACGGCGCATAGCTTCGGCCAGTTGCCTTGCGATGCGTAGCTGACTTTTAGGGACAATAATCGCAAATTCTTCACCGCCAAACCGATACAGTTTCGTGCCATCGCGGCAGGATTCCTGTAGTCGTTTCGCCACAGCGCGTAACACTTGGTCGCCGAGCTGGTGGCCATAGGTGTCGTTAAACACTTTAAAATGGTCGATATCGGCCAAGATCACACAAGTGCCTAAGGGGGCTTGGGCTATCATTCCTGCAAAATCAGTGTCGAAGGCGCGGCGATTAAAGCAGCCTGTCAGTGCATCGTAGAGAACGTCTTTTTCTGTTTGTTCAAGTTTTTTCTTTAGTGCGTCTATTTCGGTTTGAGCCTTCTGCAACTGACCGGTAAAGAACTCTGTGCTCGAGCGAATATTGTCCGACTCTTTCACTAAGCTGCGGACCAGATCGAGTACTTGCTCAACACTAAAGCCCTCGTCTTCGATGCGGTTGAGCTTTTCAAAATTACTTTCGATACGTGACTGGAAGTCATTGGCATCTAGATTGGTATCTTTGAGTGATTGGGAAAGCTCAGTCACCATAGCATCCAGATTTTGGCGCATTTCTCTGACATCGAGTTCAACTGGGTCGGCAACATATTGGCGATACAAGATTTCGCTACTGACTGGAGGGCAAGTGTTGTATTGGGCAATAACAGTATCGAGTTGTTGATTTAACTCCGGATTTTGTTCACCAACATAAGTGTACCAAAGCGCATAGTTAACGGGGGTGGTCGGAATTTTATGTTTGAGCATCAGAGGCACTGCTTTTTTGAGGTTCAGTGCAGCGGCTTGTAATAACTCTAGCGACATATTGTTACCTTACTCAATGAAAATACACGGATATTTTAAAATTTCGCTATTTTTTATTCTGTTGCAGTCAGGTTTAGGTCAACGACAAAAATATCGGTCAGATGGAGACATGATTACCGTTTACTCTTGGATGTAGCGACTCCGTTTGCGCTAAGACTTCCATCATAAATTAAAGATGATATGGTAAAGTCTATCCTTAAAACCAAATAATGATAATAACTTGGGAGAAAGTTGTGAAAAATTTAATCATAACCACAAGTCTGTTGGCCACTATCTCATTACCTGTCTTTGCTGAAACGGCATTTGTGAAAAGTCTCGATCTCGTGCAATACCGAACCGATGTGAAAACCTTAGCGAGCGATGCTTTTGGGGGACGCGCGCCCTTGTCTGAAGGTGAGACGTTAACTTTAGACTATTTAGTGACAGCATTTAAAGATATGGGTCTCAAACCCGGATTTGGCGATAGCTATTTACAGGCGGTTCCTTTGGCGCAAATTAGTGCCGATCAAAACATGCAGCTTGATATCGGCGGACTTAAATTTGCCAATGGCAGTGAATTTACCGCGAGAACCCAAAGAATCGCCGAAAAAGTCAGCTTGAATAAAAGTGATGTGGTATTTGTTGGCTATGGTATCAATGCACCCGAATATGGCTGGAATGATTATCAAGGGTTAGATGTAAAAGGCAAAACGGTCATCGTACTCGTGAATGACCCCGGCTTTGCGACCCAAGATCCAACAATATTTAAAGGCAATGCTATGACCTATTATGGTCGCTGGACTTATAAATATGAGGAAGCGGCGCGTCAAGGCGCTGAGGCCGTGTTTATTGTCCATGAAACCGCGCCAGCCGCCTATGGCTGGGGAGTGGTGCAAAACTCCAACACGGGCACTAAGTTTACTCTGGTCGATGCCAATAATAACCAAGGTCAAGTGGGCGTGATGGGCTGGGTTCAGCACGAGGCCGCACAAAAAATCTTTGCCAAAGCGGGATTGGATTTTGATACCTTAAAACGGCAAGCTGCCAAGCCAAACTTTAAGGCTATCCCACTTAAGTTGAGCGCGCAGCTCACGTTAAACAATAAAATTGAACGCGCCGAGTCCCATAACGTTGCGGCTTTACTGCCTGGCAAAACGCGCCCCGACGAAGTGGTGATGATGCATGCCCATTGGGATCACCTCGGTACTGTGATTGAAGACGGTAAGTCAGAGATTTTAAACGGAGCGGTCGATAATGCCAGTGGTGTGGCGGGGGTTTTAGCGTTAGCGCGTTACTTCAAACAGCAAGCTAGCACGGCGCCACTGGATCGCTCGGTGCTCTTCAGTGCCTTTACTGCAGAAGAAACGGGTCTGATTGGTGCACAGCATTTTGCTCAGCATCCCAGTGTGCCAACCAAAAATATCGTCGCCTTTTTAAATATCGATGGCATGAATGTAAATAAAGGCGTGGATTACATTTTGCGCTATGGGGAAGGGGTATCTGAGTTGGAGCAATACTTAGATAAAGCTGCCAAAGCCCAAGACCGTTCGGTAAAAGCGGATCCAAGACCACAGAATGGATTGATGTTCAGATCAGACCATTTTGCGCTGGCCCAGCAAGGTGTACCAGGATTGTTATTTATGAGTCTTGGGGATACAGATCCTGACTATATTGCGCATAAATATCACCAAGGAGCCGATGATTATGATCCAAATTGGACGTTGGAGGGGGTGAGTCAAGACCTAGACTTGATCGCCAGTATGATAACCACTTTAGCGAATGGTTCAGATTGGCCCCATTGGCTTGAATCATCAGACTTTAAAGCCAAACGTGAGCAGGATGGCCGTAAATAGGTTTAATGGGTTGAATCATGAGGGCGTCCAGTAGGCGCCCTTATTTTTTAGCACTAATTTGGCTAGGGTTCGGGCAACTGTTTGAGTTAGAAGGGGTGTTTAATACAATATGGGAAGAGATTTTTTATAAAATTAAAAGGAATAACTGATAGAAAGCATAGGGCCAATAAAATTGTAATAGATGTTGTAATCGGCGATTTGAGTATCTTTATTCGGCGAATTTTGGGCGATATCAACGTCAACTTTATAGTAGTTATAGGCCACGCTCATACGCCAGTTTGGGGTGATTTGTGCATTAACCCCCACTTTAATATCAACCAGTTCGCCTTTGACATCATTGAGTTTGATATAGAAATACTGTGCATGGCTGGTGATTTGCCAACCGGGAACAAATTCATACTGACCATATATGCCAATATCGGGCAGTGGTGCAGTGACATTTTCGTCAACAATGCGCGGAATTGCTTGGCTACCGCAGACATTATTGAGTAATTCCGATGAAGCGCAAACACCAATCACCCCTTCAAAACCTGTCTTGATAAACATAGTATGTAAACCAAGTGATAGACCGACATCATAGTTACTGCCTTGAAATACATCATAGCCATAGCCGAAGCGCAGTACATCAATGTTTAAAGTTGAATTTAGATTACCGCCTGCTTTGATATCGTAAATGGTGTCGTTAATCTCGAGCTGGAAGGGTTTGGTTAAGGCTTGGGTTTCGGCGTTACGATGAAGCTGTTTCCAGTCTAGGTAGATATTGTGCCGTTCGTTAAAGTGATAATTTAACTCGATAAAGGGTAAAAATTCGTTTTCTGCAAGTTGTAGATCGGACTCATAATCTAAAGTGAAATTATTACCCGAAATAGGGTTAGTGACTTCCATATTGGTGTCTGATTGCGAATAAAAGCCGCCTAACTGAATAGTAAAATCATCGGCTTGCACTTGAGTGCTGAGCAGTGACGCTATGATTAGGGGTAATAGGCGGATCGACATGTTAAGGAGTGACTCCTGCATTATTCTTATTATGTTTAGCGATAAGGTCAGAATTTAGTGCCATAAAAAAACAACATTTGGAGTTTAACAGCAAATTTTTCAATGTGAACAAAATGTTTTAAAAAATGCAAAAAATTGTGATTCAAAACAAAAGTAGGGCTGGTTCTCGTGAGGTTGAATGAAATTTGAGTGAGCGATCACATCAATTGTGGATTGAAAGACTAAGGACAAGTGTTTCCTTCCTGAACGGCTTTAGGATTGTTGCGTTGTTGATGGGGCGAGATACAAATGGATATAGACACAAACATGGCGGAGAATCATCGATATTGAGAATATCTAGCGGTACGATCCCGCTAGATATTGATATGTCCTAGTGCTTCTATTTCGTCTCGATAGAGGACGCAGACGATAGAGGTGGCGGGGTAGAAGTCTCAGCCTCTACGCTATCAGCTACGATTTTTGGGCTACTTGGTTCATCTTTATTAAACATGCCTAAACGGATACGAATAAAATGCAAAATTTGCGCGGCAATATCCACATTCAAACAGGACTCTAAGCCCTCAAACCCTGGAGATGAGTTAGCCTCACAAATTTTGTAATGGCCGTTATCAAACAATAAATCGATACCTGCAACATCAAGATCGAGAATATTGGCTGTTTGGGTGGCAAGCCATTCAATTTCAGGAGTGATCTGAAATGGACGCGCTGAACCACCGGCACTGACATTGGCTTTGAAACTGTCTTCTTGACCACGCCTTTCATAGCAACCCGCCACACGACCACCAATAGTGAATACGCGTAGATCGCGCCCATGACTGTTAGCGATAAACTCTTGCAGAATGATGTTAGCGTTTTTATTGGTCGCTTCAATCAGCTGCATTAAATCGTCAAATTCACGCGCCTTATGGGATAAAAACACACCACTGCCCTGTGAGCCTGAAAGTGTTTTTATCACCACAGGAAAACCGAGATGGCGTTCTACGAGGGCGATATCGACGGGGAACTTAACCAACATGGTTTTAGGCGTAGGCAGATTTTTCTCGGCCAACAATTGTTGGGAGAATAACTTGTCTTTAACGATTTCAATGGCTTTAGATGGATTGAGGCAATATACCCCTAATCTTTCTAAGTGACGAATAATGGCTAAAGCAAAGTAGGTCGTGCCTGAGCCCATTCGCGGAATGATAAAATCGGGCAGCTCGACGGCTTGCCCATTCAATAAAATACTCTTGTTATCTTCTCTGGTGACAGTCAGATCAAATTCATCAGGTGCATAAACTTCCAACTCTATGTTATCGGCTTTTGCTGCCGCCAGTAGACGCTCAATTTCATACCATTCAGGTTTTAGCTGAGTCGCGGTTTCTTTATATAAAATCCAACCACGCATTTAGTAGCAAACCTTAATCTTCATTCTTTATCCTCGGGTTCAGGTTCATCCTGAACATCATCTTCAATATCAAATACAGCCTCAGCCTCAGCCTCTATTTCTATCTCGGGCTTGGTTGCAGGCAAATGCACTGTACCAACCACGGCATAAAAGGGTTTCCCCATGGCGAGCCTGCGATACTTTACCCAGATCTGCTCTAACAAGCTACTGGGGGCGATATTTCCTTTGGCGACTTCCACAAATTGGGCTTCATCAGAGGTGCAAGGCAGCGTTTTTCCTTCCGCTAAATTCTTCATCGCATGACCATGCAATTCAAGGAGTTCAGCTTCTTTA
Organism: Shewanella sp. NKUCC05_KAH; assembly: GCF_019345585.1. Lineage (NCBI taxonomy): Bacteria > Pseudomonadati > Pseudomonadota > Gammaproteobacteria > Alteromonadales > Shewanellaceae > Shewanella > Shewanella sp. NKUCC05_KAH. The sequence goes on along the minus strand of NZ_JAHKQZ010000002.1, from coordinate 108,870 downwards.
TTGGTAAAATCGCCGCTTCGTTTAAAGCCTTTGGGGAAATTAGCGTCGTCGTAGAAACGTTTTTGAGAGACAAAACTGGCAGCAACTGAGCCGTTAAACGTCTCAGAACCCTTGTTAGCGTTAAAAAAAGACTGTTCAGACATGGCAGATACCCTCTAGTTTTTGATATACAAAGATTTGCAACTGGAGTATTGGCTAGTATTATTGATTTATAAATCAAAAAAATTTGCCTATGTTGGTCAAGAATTTTTATGGATACCGATTTACTAAAAACCTTTCTCGAAGTCTCCCGTACTCGCCATTTTGGTAAAGCGGCTGAGAATCTTTATCTCACCCGAAGCGCTGTGAGTTTTAGGGTGAAACAGCTTGAGAGCATTTTGGGTGTCGCCTTATTTGAACGGCAACGTAATAATATTCAGCCCACGCCAGCAGGCGAACGTATGCTTGGTCATGCCGAGGCGGTGTTAACAGCATGGGAGCGGGCTAAGCAAGATGTTTCCCTCAGCCAGTTACAGACAACGCAGCTTGCCATCGGTGCAGGGCCGAATATTTGGGACGCTTACTTGCAAGGTTATTTACAGGGACTGCATGTCGGTTTACCTGGCGTGGCGTTGCGCACCGAAGTGCTACCCGCGAATGCAATGACGCGTCAGCTAATGGACCGTACCCTCGATATTGCGATTTCATTCGATCCGCCAAAGCTTGATCAATTTGAGATAGTACAACTGGGGCAAATTAATTTGTTGTTGGTGTCGAGCTTAAAAGGTCAAACGGTAAAAGCGGTTGTGCCGGGGCAATATGTAAAAGTCGATTGGGGTACGGCGTTCAATATTGTTCACGCGCAGGAATATGCCTCGCTGCCAGTGCCAACGCTGCACACGAGTTCAGCACGTATTGCGTTAGATTTCATCTTGAATAATGGCGGCTGCGCATTTTTACCTGAGCATCTAGTGCAACATGCATTGCGCGGCGGCGAATTGCATCTCGTCAGCGGCGCGAATGCCATTTCACGAAATGTGTATCTTGCGTATTGGGCTGAGAATGACCGCTTAGCCCAGATCAAACAAGCCATCGACTTTTTAAGGGACGATGGCTCAATGGTTTCTCATACAACGGTTTAGAAACTAAGAATTAAAGCACTAGCGGTGTTAATACAACCAGCCAAGTTAATCCACAAAGCGCAAGACTCATAAAGACGGCAGCCGAGGCAATGTCCTTGGCTTGGCCACTTAACGGGTGTATTTCACTGCCGACACGGTCAACCACAGCTTCAATCGCCGAGTTTAATAGCTCAACAATCAACACGATAAACAACGTGAAAATCAGCATAAGGCGTTCAATAGTGCTGATATCAACCCATAAGGCTACGGGTAACATGACTATCGTCAAGATTAATTCCTGTCTGAAGGCGGCTTCGTGGATCCAAGCGGCTTTTAGGCCCTTCATCGAAAATCCCGTCGCTCTGAATATGCGCTTAATACCGTGATTATTGGCTGGTTTCATAGTGTTTCCAATTGACGTTAGCGACAAAGCGCTGAGGTTCTACTCATTCAAAACAGGGTGGATAAATCCTACTGTTGTCTTTGTTAACATTTGACTGAGTCATAAATTTGGCCGCAGTATAGCCTGAGATGAAAAGTGCATAAACAATTAACTGAGCAAATTTGATCATCAACATTCGTTGTTAACTTAGGGAGTTAGTGACTTTTGCGGTTATTTTAGTGCAACTTTAGCCGTGCGGCCTAAGCTTGATGAAGGATATATTGCCGCGTGGGCAAGGGAATGACTCATACTAACCCGTTACGAAATTTAACATTTAATCAGTTCATCCGTTTTAGTGTTTTTAAGCTCAGCTTGCTCATACTTTGCGGTTTAACTCTTTCGGTTAACGCACAAACCTCACCACCTGCCATACAACTAGCTACTGAGTTTGATGCGACTCGAACTTCGCAAGATATTAATATTCAAAATTTTTTGATTAGTGAGAAACTCGACGGGGTTCGAGGTTACTGGAATGGCAAGGAATTATTCACTCGGCAGGGAAATGCCATCGCCACACCCATTTGGTTTACTGCGAATTTTCCGAATTATCCCCTCGATGGTGAATTATGGCTTGGGCGAGGTCAGTTTGAAGCGATGTCGAGTTTAGTTCGACAAACCTCAGCTAAGGATGATGATTGGCGCAAAGTGCGATTTATGGTGTTCGATGTCCCCAAGGCGAGTGGCGACTTTCAGCATCGCTATCAATTTGCGCTGACTGAACTGAGTGGCAAATCGAATTATCTTGAAGTCATAGTGCAGTTCCAAGTAGAAAGCCTTGAAACCCTGTATCAAAAACTCGATGCCTTAGTTGCAAAAGGCGCCGAAGGCTTGATGCTGCATCGCAGTTCTGCGACTTATATCAGTGGCCGCAATCCTCATTTGATGAAGCTAAAACCTTATTATGATGCTGAAGCTACTGTTATCGCTTATATCCCTGGTAAAGGTCAATTTGCAGGGCAGATGGGCGCATTAAAAGTGCAAACGCCAGACGGCCGAATTTTTAGTATTGGCACAGGTTTTAGTCTCGCAGAGCGCCAACATCCCCCCGCAGTGGGCACTATCATTACCTATAAATATCTTGGTCTTACCGTTAACGGTTTACCGCGGTTTGCCAGTTTTTTACGGGTAAGAACCGATGTTGAAACTGAGTAGCCGTTCCTAGTAAATCAAATTGCGCATAAGTCTTTACGCTGAGTAATGCGCAATTGATATTTTGATAGTATTATTCGTAATAGGCGACTGTCGATAATAGTTGTTCACTGAAATTAAAAATATCATCTACAGAGTTAATAGGATGACGAGTTTCATTTTTATTTTCATCCACTAATCCTAGATACTTTTGTTTAGCATTGAAGTGTAAGCGGCATAAGGGTTTTCGGTTATTATCATCCAATAGTATGCCAAAGTAACTTTGGGTATCCCTTGCGATGATTCGATTAACTTCTATTTTTGCCTCAATATAGCTTTTATCACATTGAAACCGTCAATTTCTTCTTCAGTAGTAACTACTTTAATTTTTTCATCATTGGATGGGATTGGGGTATCGATTAAATTTTTGTTTTCATCAGTTGGTTTATCATTGCCAATAGCGGATTTTAAACGTTCATTAATGCTGTCGTTGAGAAATTGTCTTAGTGCTTTATGAGTAATTTCAGCAAATTGATGTTTTACTTTAGGTGTAAGAACCCCATCATAAGCCCTTGAGGCAAAAAAGCGAATAAACTCTTCTTCAGGTTCTTTAAATTGCTCACTAATAACACGTTTTATCTGACTCAAGTATTTTAGTTCTCCTGCCGCGCTGACTATTGAGTTAACGTCGAACGAGTTTTTAGTCAGCTTTTTAACTTCAGGAATTAAGTGTTCATCAATATTTTCAAGATCTAAGATCAGAAATGGTTTTTCATCCATTTTGTTAGGAGCATCAAGATCGGTATAAAATTGATATTCAGTACCGTTTGTAAGAATAGCTAAGCGTGCGTTTGTGACAGAAAAATAACGAAATAGTTGTGACGCATGCTTTATGGACAGCTTTTCATTGTACTTTTTGCATTCAATAAGGATTTGCACTTCACCTTCCTTAATTAATGCGTAGTCAACTTTCTCACCTTTTTTACCTATAGTATCTGCCGTAAATTCTGGGACAACTTCGCTAGGATTAAAAACATCATATCCTAGAACTGTATGCAAAAATGGCATGACTAAGGCATTCTTAGTCGCTTCCTCAGTTTGAAGGCTATTAGCAATTTGAGGGATACGTTTTGATAGAACATCGATTCGTTCAATAAAATCCATTTTACTTTTCCTCTTCTTGTACTTTGTGGTGTATTTTTTATTTGAGCGAGTATGCGGTGAACAGTCAGTTTTATTTTAAACCGTACTCTGACATATAAACCTAGTCGATAAAAAATCCTTAGCAAGGAGGCTAATTTGTTTCTGTGCTGTTTATCGTATATTTTACGGGTTAGGTTAAATTTTGTGCGTACTTGGTATGTATATGGCTCAAGGGGAATATTTTAGCTGAGGTGACACCCTTAACTTTCGGATCGTAGCGCGCATTTTATTTTTGATAATGGTTTGGCGTAAGAATATTTTGCTTTTATAGGTTTAACATGTTGTATTTATAGGTAAATAATTAATGTATTAAGCTGCTTATCATATTAAGTTTACATCTAGGTTTAAGCACATTAGATAAATTATTGATAATACTAAGCTATGAGGTATTCATGTTAAAAAATCAAAGTGTACGGCGAATATTGATGGTTTGTATGGGTAATATTTGTCGCTCACCGACGGCAGAGGCGGTTTGTCGTTTTAAGATTGCTGAGCGCAGGCTTAATATTGAGGTGGATTCGGCGGGTACTATTGGTTATCACCAAGGGGATAAGCCCGATAGCCGCGCTATTGAGGCTGGTAAAAAGCGGGGTTTTAGTTTCGAGGGCATGCGGGCGCGGCAGGTGGTGAATGCTGATTTTGAGCATTTTGATTTAATTCTAGCTGCGGATAATGCCAATTTGGCGGATCTGCTTAGCCGTTGTCCGGTTGAGTATCAACACAAGTTACAGTTAATGTTGTCCTATGCTGATACGCAAATAACGGAAGTACCAGATCCTTACTATGGCGGCGCACAGGGTTTTGAACTAGTGCTCGATCTCCTCGAGCAGAGTATGGAAGCTTTATTAGATCAATTGACCGAAAAGTTCCGTTGAGATGCGTATTTCCATTTACGGTTTGGGTTTTATGATAAGTGCGGGTAAATCCCCTTATGCGAGATGACGATGAAAGTAATGGATTCTGAAAACCGAGTATGGTTCCTTTTGGAGCATGAAGGTCGCTTGTACTTGAATGCAAATTGCAACATGAGTGCATTTGGCTATAGCTATATGATCCAGCTCAATGGTCAGGAACTGCAAAATTATGAAGGTGGTGGCCGCGAGTATCTAAATAATCTTGCTCACGATATTCATTATTCTGTTCCAATCGCAAAAGACACAACGTCAATTTACAAAGGTCGTGAAGTTTCAAAACAGCTAGCTGGTTTAGCAACAGAAGCGATTAAAGCGTGGCGTGCTTAAAATCGGTTAACTCTAAAATGCCCCAAAGCTTGTTTCAAAGTTTAAAATGCAAGTAGGGCGAATAAAGTTGTGGCTATAAAAAAGCTAATGTGATGAGGTTACTTTCAACCTAGAAGTCATGCCAGTCCTAACTTTCAATAAAGCCACAGCAAAGTAAACATCATCATAAAGTCATTAATAGATATCAGTATAGTTTGACTACAAACATCAATGGTTGTGGGCTGCTTGCCTTACAAGGTTAAGTTGGTAAGATGTTGTTCATAAAGAAAATCAAATCGTTGTACATCTAAGGACATATATGGAAATTTCATTACTTGCCGATAATCCCTCTGCGATAGACACGGTAGCTAGTTGGTATTTCAACGAATGGTGCCAAGACAATGGTAGCTATACCAAGGAGGAAGTCGCTGAAAAAGTCTCTGCATCAATAAATCGAGATACCGCGCCTATTCTGATCATTGGAAAAGTAAATGGTGTTCTTGCTGGTTCAGCAGAGCTAAAAATTCGAGAAATGGACATATACCCAGAATTTGAATTTTGGCTTGGTGGTGTTTACGTCACTCAGCAGGCTAGGGGACAGGGTGTCGCCTCAAAACTTGTGAAAGAGATAATATCGCTAGCACATAAAATAGGTGTGAAAAAATTATATCTTCAAACAGAAGATTTAACTGGAGGTTTGTACTTACATCATGGATTTAAGCCTATAGAACAAGTGAATTATAAAGGTATAAATGTATTGGTTATGGGCACAAACATCGGTGAATAACAAGTTTGTGAAGGTACACTGCGGCTCAATTGTGGGAAGCAAGTGGAACGATATGATCATATTTCACAGGGCTACCTAAGTAGGTCAAAGCATCCCCAAATGGCATCATTTTTAATCTTAGAGTTTTCGTCAGTACAAGAAAATAGATTTCCTGTTTCAACAGTAAGAACAAGTTGTGTTCTGTTTCAGTCAAAGTGTTTATAAAGTCATTAGCAAGGCCATATAATCAGATGCTGAGTGACTCTTTACAGAATCTAATGATGAAAATGAGTCGAAATCTTCCAAACTTTGACAGTTATTGTTGAATCAATGGCTACCAAATAAGAATAGGCCGCGCGTAGTTGCGACCGATTTTACGATCGCTTAGTTAGTTCCTGTCCACGCTTGGTCCTCGCAGACTTCAGATCAATGTTGAACTCTTGATATCACATTATGCTTTTTACCGCTGTTATCGTCGTGTCGTGCGGCGAGCTTTTTTGCAAATAAAATAAACCTCCTGCCTCACGCTTGACAATAAGTGAAACGTAAACAATCTTTTAACATGGAATATTTTCAGAAGGTTACTTTTCTTTCTGCAGCATAGAATTGTTTTCACTACGGGAACACAGGAGTGTTTAACCCTTCCACTGAGATTACTAGGTTCATTTGAGGTGATCCTCAATGAATAATCTAGACTCAAGGTATCGTGATAAAACGCAATCATGAAAAGGAATTTCAATGAAAGACGTTAATATTTATCCGTATCAATCAATCTGTTCAGACTGGCTCAGTAAGCCAGAGACTGCGATCAAAACAGCAAACTTCAATTTTAATATCGAAACCCATTTATTGGGATTTGGTTGAGGTCAAGTTTTGTTCGCTATTTGTATTGTGACATCACGCCTGCAGTGGCGAGTGTTGTGAAAGCCCTGATTTTAAGTCGTTAAAGAAAGTGGAGTTGTAAACGTTTTAAGCATTGAATAAGTCCCAATAACAAGGAGAGTTAATTTCATGTCTATCAAATCTTTTAGCTACAGTACGCTTTTTTTGTGTATGAGTGCTGCTGTACATGCAGAAGCACCAGTAGAGACAAAAACAGCTATAACGCTACCCACGTTAAGCCCTGTTATGCCACTGGAAATCACAGCAAAACCCCCGTTCTCACTCGAAAGCCTGCAACATGATTTTGATGATTTTTCTTGGCAATCGTTTATTGCACTTAACTGGCCAGCAAATGCCGATGGCACACCTAATACCACGTCCACCATTGGGCAAAAAACTAACCAGCCAGTCGTGTGGCTGCATTGGAAGGAAAGCCGGGAGATTTTTTTACCCGATGGCGTAAAACCACCTGGGTGGGATCAGTCCAATAATGTGCCGGATGTTTGCAAAAGTATTGATCCCAAGTCCATTCCTCAAGGGACTATTTATTTAACGCAAGTAGGGAAGACCCCGAATGTGTTGGATGAAAGTGGTGAGCCTTTTACAACGGGTCCATTGATTGATCAAAACGGGCTTTATACCCGTTATGAAATATTAACCAATGAAACCATGTTCAATTTTATTTTGGACAATAACCTTTACAGTAAAAAAGGACAGAAACAGTTTAATGCCGATGTCGACTTTACCGCGAGCGACAGTAAAACCGGGCAGGTAGGTTCTATCATGCTTAAAGCCTCATGGATAAAAATGGGCGGCAAGTTTGATTCGACGAATTACTATACAACTTACGCGCTTGTTTATAACAATCCCGAAGAGCAACACGGGGTCAAGCCCGCGTGTGCGCTTGAACAAGTCGGTCTAGTGGGGTTTCACATTGCTCACAAAACCACGGGTGAACCACAATGGATTTGGTCTACCTTTGAGCATGTCGCTAACGCGCCAACCCAAGGTGAGTCAGCATCATTGTCGGCATATAATTTTTACGATGCTAAATGTACTGACTGCAAAGTGAATGAACCACCAGCACGCCCGTGGGATCCGGCAAACCCGCACACTAAACCAACTCAAGTGGAACGCGTCATTCCTATCACTGCCGACGCTAAAGCCTTAAATGCCAGTTATCACGCTGCACTCGACGCTGTAGTGCCGGGATCGGTATGGATGAATTACGAATTGGTCAGTACGCAATGGCCTACCGATGCTAAAAATCCCACCGATCCAACGGGCGTGCCTGCTCCCTCATTTTTAGCGAACACCACGCTCGAAACTTATATCCAAGGTTCGGTAAAGCAAACATCAAGTAGCTGTATGGCTTGTCACAATAATGCGGCAACCACTAACGGTAATTTTGCAGATTTCACTTACTTGCTGCAACGCGCGCAATAATTTACGAAAGGAACTCATCATGACTGATATTACAGGCGCGACTGCCGATACTATGAATAATTTTATTGGTTTGAGCGCGGTATTAACCGGCTTTGCTACCAGTATTATTGCCCCGACATTGGATCCCGTGGATATTAAATCCGAATACTTAGCCGTGTTTACGCAAAAAATAACCGAAGAATCAAAGGACCTAACTTTAGTTACAACTATTCTGCACAAATTTACGGCGTTAAAAGCGCAGCAATTATCAGATCAACAAATTGGCACGCAAATGCTGGTGCCAGACAACGGGGCTAATTTTGTATTGGCCTGTCGTAAATTGATTTTTATGTGGTACTCCGGTGCATGGCCAACCATTATTCCCGCGACGGATACAGAGCCGGAAACCACGGTTAGCGATATGATTTCGGCAAAAAGTTATACCACGGGTCTAGTCTGGCAAGTTATGCAGGCGCATCCGATGGGGGATTCAAATTATCGATATGGCTATTGGGCAAAAGCACCCGCTGCACTGTCGGCATATACGGGTCATCAAGGAGGTGCAGTATGAGCGCGCAAACCAATTACGATGTCATTATTGTGGGCTCTGGTATTGCGGGCTCTATCATGGCTTATCAACTGGGGATGGCGGGGAAAAAAGTATTAATCCTCGAAGCAGGGCAGGAAGTGCCTGTTGACCGCAGTGGTTACATGGAAACCTTTTTTAAAGCCAATGCCAAAACACCTGAGTCACCTTATCCTCCTACTACGCAAAATCCAGCGGCATCGACGGCGGATAATCCACTCGGACTGCCTGATCCTGCGAAGGAAAATGTGCCGCGTTATACCGTGTTGCAAATTGGCGCATGGCGTAATCCAAAGCAATGTTATTTCGACTACACGCCGCAGCCTGAACATTTGAAACCTGACAGTACTGAAGCAAAGTTTGCTTTTGCCAGTTCCTATGAGCGCATTGGCGGCGGCACAACTTGGCATTGGCTGGGAACCAGTTTGCATTTATTGCCCAATGATTTTGAATTGCAAACCCAGTATAAGCAGGGCGTGGATTGGCCCGGTGGAAAACAATTTTATCAGGCGCTGGTTCCTTACTATGAACAGGCGACCAATGAGATTGGCGTCGCCGGTGACAAAGAGGCAATGGATCAGCTTTATCGCGGATTTAATGTTTCACCGGATGGTGTTTATGGGCCGAATTACGATTACCCAATGCCTGGCATTGTTTCATCTTTAGTTGATCAACAATATGAACAAGCTGTGAGCGATATGGTGTACGACAATATTCAATTGTCAGTCACGCCAACCCCTCAGGGGCGCAATTCATTACCGGGTGAACGCCGTCAATGTGCGGGGAATACAAATTGTATTCCTATTTGCCCTATCCAAGCCAAATACGATGCTACTGTGACGCTCGGGCGAGCATTGCAAACCGGTAATGTTGATGTGTTTTATCGTCACGTCGCGACAAATGTTCAAGTGGATGAAAATACAAAGGATGTAGTTGGTATTGATTATGTGACCTATCAAACTCACGGGGGGATAGCGACGGGCGGCGGTACCGTTACGGGTAAAAAATATGTGATTGCAGCTCACGCGATTGAGACGCCTAAATTATTGCTCATGTCTAAACGTAATAAAGCCTGTCCGAACGGCGTCGCCAACCATAGCGATCAAGTGGGGCGTAATTTGATGGATCATATTATGTATTTGGCCTGGGGTCTGGCGAAAGATCCTGTCTACGGTTTTCGAGGGCCTTTATCTACTGCGGGTATCGAAAGTTTACGCGATGGCGCCTTTCGTAAAGACCGTGCCGCCTATCGTATTGAAATCGGCAATGAAGGTTGGCAGTGGGCAGCAAATGATCCATTCACAACCTTAGCTGATTTTGTATTTGGACAAAATAATTCGCAATTAAATGGGGATTCTGTCAATCAGCAGGGAATTTCATTACGGTTTGATCCCGCCATGTCTGCGAATAGCGCTTTATTTGGTGCCTCACTGGTGAATACCTTGAATGGTATTTACACACGGCAAATTCGTATGGGCTATTTAATTGAACAATTACCTGATCCGGAAAACCGTGTCGAGTTGTCGGAGACGCTGAAAGATAACTTAGGTTTGCCGCGCCCCAAATTAACCTATCGTGTACGCGAGGATTATGTGCGCAATGCGTTCGTGTCGGCTAAAGATATTTCGACCAAACTCTTTGACGCCCTTGATGCGCGGGAATATACCAAGGCTCCGCCTGCGCCGGTATTTTATGGTGATAAGAGTCAAGTAACGTCGAATAATTTTGAATATCAGGGCCATAATTTTACGTTTTACGGTGCTGGACACATTGTGGGGACGTATCGAATGGGGGACTGCAGAGATACGTCGGTGGTGAATCCTCGTCAGCAATCTTGGGATCATAGCAATCTGTTTTTAGTCGGTAGCGGAGTGTTTCCAACGGTTGCAACGGGTAATCCAACCCTCACTTTGGCAGCGTTGGCATTCCAGGCAGCAGATCATGTTTTGGAAGACCTTAAAATAAGTTAAAAAGTTGTAATTATTCATTAACTCGCTGTTAATTCCCATTGAAAACCGCGTGCAAATTGGCGCGGTTTTTGGCTAACTGAATATACCTTCATATTACGCTAACTGGCATTTTCCTACTCATAATGCAGTTTATTGTCATCGTATTTAAAATCAAAATATTACAGTTTTTTATGTTGATAATTAGTTTGAAAACTGTGCATGCGTGTGTTGTCGGATAGTATGTTTGATAGAAAACTGATAAGTTTCATTCAAACAATGCGTTAATTGGGCGTGCTTTGATAAGCCAATAAGTTTAACGTTCACAAATACTTATTAAAAGGTTAGCTGAACACATGACTACTAAGAAATATATCGTTGTCAATCCACATGAAAGCGAGTTTCCTAACCCCATTACGTTCAAAAAAGGTGATTCTCTTACCGTTGGAGACAAATATGCAGGTCCTGAAGGCTGGGATCTCTGGTTCCTTTGCACTACGCCGGGGCAAGATGCTGGTTGGGTTCCTGGTCAAGTGATTCAGCGCCTAAAAAATGCCAACGGGCTGGCGCTTGAGGACTATACGGCAAGAGAACTTAATGTGCATGAAGGTGAACAACTCATTGGCACACGAATGTTGAATGGCTGGGTATGGTGTATAAAAGCTGTCAGCGAAGAATCAGGGTGGGTACCATTAGAAAACTTGAAAGAAGTGGTAGATCTATCCCGCGACTAAAGCACCTTTGCTGTGCAGTCAAACCCAAGATGGTTCCTTGGTGTATTGTGCTAAGAGGATGATGAATGGCTGATATTGAGAGCTTATATCAGGCACGCAGAAGTCATTGGCGTAAAAGTGTTTTTTAACGCGAAAGTTTCGTTTCAGATAATAAAAAAGCCAGTATATTCAATATATTGGCTTTAACTTTAAACTTGATAAATGAGCGCCATAAGCTGGAATATAAAAGTCATCAGCGTCTTGTCTTTAACGTCTTTAACAAAATCTGCGCCTTATATTCGAAATGCAGAGTGGCGGGCTGACTAGTCGTTATGGCGTTTGCCTGAACGTTTAAGTCTCTCTGCTGCCAGTTTGGCTTCTTTCTCTGCTTCTTTTTCGGCCATGATACGGGCGACTTCAATCTTTTCAAGCTCTGCCATCGCAGGCGTTTCTAGCGAGAGTAAGCCTATTTTCCCCGAGCGATATTCATGCAGTAATAACTCTGATGCCTTGTGCATATCGATGCGACCACCTGGACGCAGCGCACCACGTTTGCGGCCGATTTCCTCGAGAAGTGCAACATCATCCTTGGGTAATTCACTTAAGTTATAGCGCTCACAAATCTCTTTTGGATAAGCGGTTAAGAAATACTTGGCGGCGAACAGGGCCACATCTTCATATTCCATCGCCGTATCTTTAATGGCGCCAGTGACGGCAAGGCGATAGCTGCTCGCTTCGTTATCCACTTTGGGCCATAAAATACCCGGGGTGTCCGACAGCACGATACCGTTACGTAAATTGATCCGTTGCTGGGTTTTGGTTACCGCAGGTTCGTTACCGGTTTTGGCGATAACACGGCCAGCTAAGGTATTGATGATGGTAGATTTCCCAACATTGGGTATCCCCATGATCATAGTGCGAATGTCTTTTTCGGTTTTATCGCGACTTGGCACTAGCTTACGGCAGAGATCAGGGATTTTTTTCACCATTGCCGCTTGCAGTGTCGTGATCGCTGTGGCTTTGACGCCTTGCTCACGCTCTAAGTATTCAATCCATTGTGCGGTGATCTCTGGATCGGCCAGATCAGATTTATTGAGCAGTTTGATACAAGGTTTGTCGCCTCGAAGCTGAGCCACCATGGGGTTTTCGCTACTGTAGGGAATACGCGCGTCCAGCACTTCGATAACAAGATCGACCTGAGGCATAGCCTCTTCAATCTCCTTGCGTGCCTTGTGCATATGCCCCGGATACCACTGAATTGCCATGATAACGCCTTGTCCTAAATAACTTAAAGAACGGCTATTCTACCTTGAAGGTGGCGAATGTCATAAAAAAAGCGCCCTAAGGCGCTTTAATCGCTTAATCCTTGACTGTCTCTTGCGATTGTTACTTGGATTAATAGGCTGAATTAAGGCTTAGATCACCCCGAGTTCGCGCAATCTTTCCATTAGATAACTGTCAGCGGTATAGCGATCCGATAGCACTACAGCAGGGTTTGGATGTAAAAATAACGGCAAAGAGATCCGTGACTTGGTTTTATCCGTACCTTCAGGATTGATGACGCGGTGAGAGGTCGATGGGAAATAGCCGCCAGAGGCTTCCTGTAACATGTCACCGATATTGATAATAATGTTGCCAAAATCGCTTGGAACATCTAACCAAGTGCCATCTTTGGCTTTCACTTGCAATCCAGGCTCATTGGCAGCAGGTAATACTGTGATAAGGTTGATATCTTCATGTGCCGCGGCGCGAATGGCGCCCATTTCTTCACTGCCCGTCATCGGCGGGTAATGCAGAATGCGCAGCAAGGTTTTTTGGCTGTTGGCGATCATTTCTGGCAATGGCATCGAAAACTTGGCTTTTACGTCTTCTGGTGAGTAGGTTTCAATCCACTCTAAAAGCTCAGCGGCCAGCGCGTTGGCTTTATCGTAATAGGCGAGAATATTGGCACGCAGTGAATCGGGGATACGGCCCCAAGGGTAGACGTGGTAGTACTCTTTAATGTCTTTGACTGTGTTGCCTTTGGCAGTTTCAGAAATCGATGCGGGGAAGAAACCGTCGTGGGTTTCCTTTTTAAACATGTAGTCGTTTTTAGCTTCTGAGTTAAAAAAGGCTTGCCACTCGGTGTAGATGTCTTCAACTAAGCGCTTATCAATCGGATGATTAGATAAAACACCAAAGCCAGTTTCCCGAAGTGATTCAACGAATTGCTGGGCACTGTTTTCAGCGCGGTAATCAATGGTTTCTAATTTCATTTTGGTTTCTACTTGTTATATTTAGTTGTAATTTGACCCGCTGCAAGTGTAGCCGTGCGCTGATGTGGGTGCAAATACTCAGCGACTGTGATCTGGATCAACTGCCGTATTTTCCGTCATTTATGCAGTCGCTTATATGAGCACTTATATTAGTAGTTACTTGAGTGGTAAGATTTTAGTCACCAGCCGCATTTTGAAGCCGAGTGCAAGAAATCTTGCTTGGAGTGGGTCTTATGTTGGCTTCCTTATAAATCAGCTTCTTAATCAAAGAATATCGAAATACACAACGACGTGAGTCGAAAGGGCATTAATATGAATAAACTGACCGATTTTGAACGCTATGTTATCGAAGAGAAAGGCACTGAACGCCCCTTTAGTGGTGAGTATTATGAGCACGATGCTAAGGGTTTGTATTTATGCAAAAAATGCCATGCCCCCTTGTATCGCTCTGAGCATAAATTTAATGCCCATTGTGGCTGGCCTGCCTTCGATGATGAAATTGCTGGCGCTGTAACCCGCCATATAGACGCTGACGGCCGCAGAACTGAAATTGTTTGTAGCCAGTGCGGCGGTCACTTGGGGCATGTCTTTGAAGGTGAAATGTTAACACCTAACAATATCCGTCACTGTGTTAACTCAGTTTCTATGGTTTTCAAAGGGATGGATAACGCTGTTGAACAAGCAGCGAATCACTTTGCGACTTTTGGTGCAGGGTGTTTTTGGTGCGTCGAAGCGATTTTTAAAAGCCTAAAGGGCGTGGTGAATGTCACTTCAGGTTATGTCGGCGGCGAAGCCCATGATGCCGATTATAAATCTGTTTGCTCGGGCCAAACTGACCATGCTGAGGTTGTGCATATCGAGTTCAACCCTGAGGAAATTGATTTTACGACGCTATTACAGGTCTTTTTTGAGAGCCATGATCCGACCACGCTTAATCGCCAAGGTAATGATAAGGGGCCACAATATCGCTCCGTGGTGTTTACCCATAATGCTGAGCAGATAGAGCAAACTACCGCTATGCTTGCTCAGTTAGCAGCAGCCAAGGTTTTTGATGCGCCGATAGTGACCCAGGTTTCAGCGTTTGATACTTTTTATCCCGCTGAAAATTATCACAACGACTACTTCGCTTTACACGGTGAGCAGCCCTATTGTCAGATGGTCGTGCGTCCTAAAGTGGAAAAAGTAAAAGCCTTGTTTGCAAGATTACAGAAGGCTTAAGCGATTTAGCACAGGGTGTTAAATACAAAGACGCCACCAATAAAGGTGGCGTTTTTTATGGGGTTTCTAAAGTGCAAAACCTAGTTGTTCTCTTAACAAGCAGAATAGCTATGGGTTTAACGATTAGCGTAACTTTTGATTCGCTACCGACGCAACTATCGGCTTTCAGTTAACCATTGGGCGTATTGTTTGGTGTAATAGCTGACAATCAAATCTGCACCCGCCCGCTTTAAGCCGATAAATGTTTCAGTCACCACCGCACGCTCATCCAACGCGCCCGCAAGGGCGGCAAATTTAATGCCCGCATATTCACCGCCGACTTGATAGGCGGCGAGTGGTAAGTGGGTTTCTTGTCTTAAACGGCTGAGCACATCTAAGTAGGGTGTGCCGGGTTTAACCATCAGGATATCGGCGCCTTCGGCTTCATCTAATGAGGCTTCTAACAGGGCTTGACGACCATTAGCATAATCCAGTTGATATCCCTTGCGATTTCCACTGAGTTCACAATCGACCGCGGCTCTAAAAGGACCGTAAAAAGAAGAGGCGAATTTTGCCGAGTGGGCCAGAATCGCCACATGTTCAAAACCTGCGGCATCGAGCCCTTGGCGAATGGCTTTTACTTGACCGTCCATCATGGCCGATGGTGCTAACATATCAGCGCCAGCTTTGGCGGCTGTTATCGATTGCTTAACTAAATTTTCGACTGTGAGGTCGTTGCAGACTTCATTATTGTGAACTATGCCGCAATGGCCGTGATCTGTGTATTCACAAAAACAAATGTCGGGGATCACCATCATCTCAGGCACGGTAGCTTTAATGGTGCGCACCATACGGGCGAGTAAACCATTGTCGTCCCATGTATCGCTGCCCTTATCATCCTTAGTGTGGGAAATCCCAAAGGGCATCACATAGCGGATCCCGAGGGCATAAAGCTCGCGAACTTCATCCGCCAGTGCGCTCTCAGGTAAGCGGCTGATGCCAGGTAGCGTGGAGATGGGCACGGCATGGGTGATGTGCTCTTCAATGAACAGGGGATGGATAAGATCGCTCAGCGAAATATGGGTTTCGCGCAGCAGATCGCGCATTGCTTCTGAATTACGTAAGCGTCTTAAGCGACGCAATGGAGGCGTGTTTAACATGAAATGTCCTTATCGAAGGCGGGTTAAAGCAATCGTACAATACTAAGGGAATGGCAAGGGATAAATTCGCCCCTTACTTTTCTGCTCTGACAATCAAAGTTGAAAAAGTTTCCCCAAGCGAGCTATATTCGTTAATGAGTTTATTGATCATTGACTTAGATCACATAAATTCATCTCGTCCAGATTTGCGACTGAATATCATGAGGGCGCTATTTTAGCTGAGTTGCTTGCTTAGCCCTTTGTTTTCGGACATTTGATGTTATTATTTGCGCCAGTTTTCTCATGGCATATTCGCTCAATACAGATTATGTAAATTTGATGCGAAATCTTGCCCGCAATCCGGTTTTGAAATGACAATAACACACGAACACTCTGCTTGTATTCTTGCCTTAGACACTTGTACCGAATCCTGCTCAGCTGCGCTGCAATACCAAGGTCAGATTTATGCTGAACTTGCCGATGCGCCGCGTGAACACAGTCAACGTCTGCTGCCTATGGTCGATTCAGTGCTCAAGCAAGCGGGCATTCGCTTAGATAAAGTGACTGCGATTGCTTACGGACGAGGCCCTGGCAGTTTTACGGGGATCCGTATTTGCACGAGCATGACGCAAGGTCTGGCACTGGGGTTAGATTTGCCTGTGATTGGTATTTCAACCTTAGCGGCAATGGCACAAATGGCGATTAGCGAGCATCAAGCCGAGCAAGTTTTGTGCGCCATTGATGCGCGCATGGGGGAAGTGTATTGGGGCCAGTTTGTGGCCGTTGATGGTATTGCAACGCTTGTCGGTAAAGAAGTGGTCAGTGCGCCTGCGGACGTACTGCTTCAGCTCGATACTCAAGCGCCAATTGTGGGCTGCGGCACAGGTTTTGATGCTTATCCCGATTTGCTGGCACTCGGCAAGGGGATTTTAGCTCTCGAGGCCGTGAAATATCCCGATGCAAAGGCTATGCTGATATTGGCTGAAGCAGGCATAAAAGCTGGACTGACAACCTCGGTCGATGAGCTTGAACCTGTGTATTTACGTGATACAGTCACATGGAAAAAGTTACCCGGCCGTGAATAAGCTGTTCTTTGCTTGAGTATCTGCGATAGAATCTCAGGCAACTGATACTAAGCATTCTTTACGATGAATGGCTTAACGATGGATAGTGCAAACTTAAGGCTTCTTGATGCAAGTTAATGTGAATCAAATGAGTTTGACGAATGCTGTAGCGAGTAATAGACCCGCTATCGCTCAGGGGCTGACTGCGCCTGAATCGTCACGCCCAGTGATTGAGCAAGATGCCGTCGAAACCCTTAGTTTAGAAACTCAGCCTAAAAGTAAAAACGTAGCGGGAAATTTACAGTCAAGGCTTGGTGCGCACCTCGAGTATGAGCAAGATACTCGCGGCCATCAGGGAGCGATTGCCCAATATTTACAAACCCAACATGCCGCCAAACGCGATGAAATTCAGCAAATGGTGGGTGTGGACTTGTATGCTTGAGCATCAAAAAACGTCTTCCCGTTCAACCTCGCGATTTTCCTCTTCTAAACTGACAGGCTTAGCCACAAGCGGTGTGCCAAGCCGTGGTTTGTTTATTATCGAGCTAGTTTTAGCTTTATTGATAACTCGAATTCCCTATTTGAGCGTGCCGTTTAAATGGCTTGAAAGCTATTTCCATGAATTGTCCCATGGCATTGCAACGATTTTAAGCTCGGGCGTGGTCAGCCATATTCAGTTGTTTCCGAATGGAGCAGGATTTTGTTTTAGCCAAGGCGGCTCGCCGATGTTTATTGGCTTTGCTGGGTATTTTGGTGCAGCCTGTTGGGGATATTTAATCTATTTATTAGCGACTTGGCCAAAGGGGATCCGCGTGAGTTTTGCCTTGCTAGGTGCCTTAGTTGTGCTAAGCGGCTTGCTTTGGGGCAGGGATATTCTCACGTTAGCGATTTTAGCTGTGCTGACTATTATTTTGTTGTTACCGCTTAAACTCAGTCAAAACAAAATGTTGACTCAGTTTTTGCGTATTATTGGCTTGATGATCATGCTTAATGCGCTTGCGAGTCCGACAGTGTTGCTCGGGCTTGATGGTCAAGGTGATGCAGTGATGTTGGCCGAGCGTTCTTGGATCCCCGCGTGGATTTGGGTGGGATTATGGTTATTAACCAGTGCCTGCGCTTTGTATTTTGCGTGGCGCCGTGTCGATAACGCTGCGAGTCGTTAGTTCTCAAGCTTGTTTAAGGCCTCAGTCGTCTAGTGTTTTCCCCATCGTTTTTCTGCTTTGAACTTTGTTGATTTAGGTAAAGGTGATTTTGCTCATCACTTTGAGCTATAACCACTTATGTCGCTTAAAGCTTAGTTTTCCGACTTCTATTCCTTGGATTTTTGGCCATTGGCTGCTAGGTTAAGCCTTCGGTATCCATGGAGAATTACAATGAAAAAAGTCACCTTAGTTGCCAGTCTGCTGCTTGCTGGTTTATGTTCGAGTGTTACCTATGCCGATGAAAGCTTAGATAAAGTCTTAAAAAGCGATTTTCGTCAGGCTAAAAATGCCAGTCGTGACGTTTATCGTCATCCCGCTGAAACCTTAACTTTTTTTGGCATTACCCCAAAACAGACTGTGATTGAACTCTGGCCGGGTAATGGCTGGTACAGTGAAATATTAGGGCCTTATCTTGCTAAAGAGGGCCGATATATCGCAGCCAGTTTCGAAACAGCTCCTGCAACAGATACTCCCGGAAATCGTTATCGCGCGAACGCGGGAACTAAGTATGCTGCGTGGATGACGGCCAATAAAGACGTCATGGGCAATGCTAAGATTGTTACCTTCGATCCTCCACATAAGATGGATTTAGGTGCTGACGGTAGTGCTGATCTGGTATTAACCTTCCGAAATCTACATAACTGGGCATCGACAGATCAGTTGGAAAACGTGTTTGCCGCGTCTTATAAAGTGTTGAAGGACGGCGGTATCTTTGGCGTGGTAGAGCATAGAGCCAACGAAGGAATGAACTTCAGCACTGGCTATATGGATCAAGCGGCTATGGTTGCTTTAGCCAAAAAAGCAGGTTTTACCTTAGTTGAAAGTGCAGAAATCAATGCGAACCCCAAAGATACGAAAGATTACGCCAAAGGTGTTTGGACGCTACCGCCCTCTTTTGCCTTGGGTGATACCGATAAAGAAAAATACCAAGCGATCGGTGAAAGTGACCGTATGACACTTAAATTTGTCAAAAAATCATCTTAATTACCTGACATCAGAGGCATTATGTGGCAATCTTTCGCCCCCAAAAATCAAATCGAATTTGTATTACCTCATATTACGGTCGCGGGCCGATTATGGGGGGCGAAGGATAAACCTTTATTGCTTGCCTTACATGGTTGGTTAGATAACGCCAACAGTTTTGAACCTTTAACAGCGCATTTACTCGATTATCAAGTGCTCGCCATTGATTGGCCAGGACACGGCTTTTCTGCACATAGGCCGGGACACTATCCGCTGCATTGGATTGATTATTTGTATGATTTAGACGCGTTGTTAACGGCATTACCGCAAAAGCCAGCGGCAATGATTGGGCATTCGCTTGGCGGTATAATCGCCTCAGCTTACACGGCGACATTTCCCGAAAAGGTTAACAAGCTGGTATTGATCGAAGCGTTAAGCCCCTTGTCTGAGTTGCCAACGCAAGCTAAGGCGCGATTGAAAAAAAGCTTCTATCAGCATGAGAAGTATTTAACTCAGAAGCATGGGCAGGCAAAGATTTACGACAGTATAGATACTGCGGTGCGGGCGAGGGCACATTTAACAGGACTTGCCGAACCTTGGTGTCGTTTGTTGCTCGATCGTAATATGCAGCCCGAAGGTGATGGCATAGGTTGGCGTAGTGATCCTCGATTAAGATTAGATTCACCCCAACGATTAACCTTCGCCCAAGTTGATGCCTTGATGCAGGACATCAATGTTGAAACCTTATTAATTTGTGGCAAACAGGGATTTAGCCAGTTGCAGAGCGCGATACCTAAGGCCAGAACGTGGTTCAAGCATTTGTCTGAGCACATAATTGAGGGCGATCATCATGTGCATATGGACAATGCCGAAGGCGTTGCACGTTTGATCCGCAAATTCGTTTAATAGGTTGCTTATATGGGTATAAAAAAGACGCTAGGTTTTTTGTTTTTTTTATGTGATGATGATCAAAATTAAAACGCTCGTATGATTTATGACGAGTAAATTAATAACTATAAAATGTAAGCCGGTATTTTAACTCGGTATTTATCGAGTCTTGACGCTTGTATGGATATTGTTTCCGCAGTTGTGGGGATTTAGGAGAGAGTAGTGGATCAGCCTTGGATTAATCATTTGCCAGAAGATGTGCCTGCTGAAATTAATGTGGAACAATACTCATCGCTTGTCGACATGTTCGAGACGGCGGTGGCTAAGTATGAAGATCAACCTGCATTTATCAACATGGGTGCCACGCTAACCTATCGTAAATTGGAAGAACGCAGCCGAGCATTCGCTGCGTATTTACAAAATGAATTAAAGCTTGAAAAGGGCGACCGTGTCGCCTTGATGATGCCAAACCTGTTGCAGTATCCCATTGCACTGTTTGGTGTTTTGCGTGCAGGTATGGTGGTTGTTAACGTTAACCCACTTTATACACCGCGCGAGCTTAAACATCAGTTGATTGACTCTGGCGCCAAAGCCATTGTGGTGGTGTCAAACTTCGCCCGCACTTTAGAAGAAGTGGTCGAGCAAACTCCTGTTGAAAGCGTGATTATCACCAGTTTAGGTGATCAATTAAGTGCACCAAAACGTACCTTAGTGAACTTTGTGGTGAAGTACATCAAGAAGTTAGTGCCAAAATACGATTTACCCCATGCCTTATCAATGCGCGATACCTTATCAACGGGTCGTCGCATGCAATACATCAAACCAGAAGTCACTAACGATGATTTAGCGTTTTTACAATACACAGGAGGCACCACTGGGGTCTCTAAAGGCGCTATGTTGACCCATGGCAATATTGTTGCAAACGTATTGCAGGCCGATGGTGCATATTCTCCCGCTTTAAACGATGGCAGTGAGTTTGTCGTAACGGCCTTGCCGCTGTATCACATCTTCGCCTTGACCGTGAATTGCCTGCTGTTTTTGCACAAAGGTAGTCAGAATTTACTCATCACCAATCCTCGCGATATCCCAGGATTTGTGGCTGAGTTGAAAAAGTATCCTTTTACCGCATTAACTGGGGTGAATACCTTATTTAACGCTTTAGTGAATAGTGATGATTTTTCCCAGTTGGATTTCTCACGCTTAAAACTCTCTATCGGTGGCGGCATGGCGGTACAAAAAGCCGTGGCGGATAAATGGCAAACCATTACTAAAACCCGTTTACTTGAAGGTTATGGTCTGACGGAAGCCTCACCCTTATTAACCTGTTGTCCATATAACTTAGACGGTTATAACGGTTCAATTGGTTTTCCTGCACCTTCGACACTGATCCAAATCCGTAATGATGACGGCAAGGTATTAGCCCAAGGCGAAACCGGCGAGCTGTTTGGTAAAGGTCCTCAGGTGATGAAAGGCTATTGGCAACGTCCTGAAGAAACCGCCAAAGTGATCGACACTGACGGTTGGTTAGCTACGGGCGATATTGGTTATATGGATGAGAAAGGTTTCTTCTATATTGTCGACCGTAAGAAAGACATGATCTTAGTATCAGGCTTTAACGTATTCCCTAACGAAGTCGAAGAAGTGGTCGCACTTCATCCAAAAGTGATTGAAGTGGCTGCCGTTGGTGTGCCAAACGACGCCAGTGGCGAGTTAGTGAAGGTATTTGTGGTGGCAAAAGATAAATCTTTAACCGCTGAAGACATCATTAAGCACTGCCGTATTCATTTAACGGGATATAAAGTGCCGAAGCTGGTAGAATTTAGGGACGAGTTACCTAAAACCAACGTGGGTAAAATCTTGCGACGAGAGCTTAGAGACGAAGCTAAGCGCGCGTAAGATTGAAGCCGGCATTTGCCGGCTTTTGTTTTTATGGACTGTGATTGACCCACAGGATCTGGAGAAGAATTTGTCAGCGTTTCAATATGTGAGTGATGAAGCAAGCCTTAATGCCCTCGTTGCCCAATATAAACAGAGTAAGATACTCGTGTTAGATACCGAGTTTGTTCGTACTCGTACTTATTATGCCAAGTTAGGTTTGATTCAAGCCTATGATGGTAAAACCTTAGCTTTGATTGATCCGGTCGCTTTACCTGATTTAGCCCAGTTTTGGGCGCTGTTATCGGACCCGAATATCGTTAAGCTAGTGCATTCCTGCAGTGAAGACTTAGAAGTTTTTGCGCACTATGGCAAATGTCAGCCTACGCCTTTGTTTGATAGCCAAATTGCCGCCTCTTTGTGTGGTATGGGCCACGGTGTGGGTTATGCCAAGTTAGTTGAAACTTGCCTTGGTGAAGTAATCGATAAAGGTGAATCGCGTACAGATTGGATCCGTCGTCCTTTAACGGAAGCCCAGTTAAGCTACGCCGCCAATGACGTCCTGTATTTGTATCAGCTCTATCCTCAACTTGAAGCGAAACTCAGCGCCCAAGGGCGTTTAGCTTGGTTATACGAGGAAGGGGAAAGGATGACTCAGGGCAGGCTTGCCGATCCTGATCTCGATACAGCCTATTTGAAAGTGAAAAATGCTTTTCAACTCACTGAAATTCAATTGGCTTACCTTAAAGTGCTCGCCAAATGGCGCCTTGAAAAAGCCTTAGTCCGTGATTTAGCTTTAGGTTTTGTGATCAAAGATCATGGTCTTATCGCATTAGCGAAGAAGCAACCTAAAACTTCGGCTGATTTGTTTAAGCTCAATGACTTGACCGAACAGGAAAAACGCATTCACGGCAAAGATTTATTACGTGTGCTACAAACTGCGGATTTGGTTAATTTACCCGAGTTAGTGGATGTATTGGCGTTAAAATCAGGCTACAAATCGGCCTTTAAAGCGATTAAAAGCTGTTTGGTCGAATTATGTGAAAAGCATGATGTGCCGCAGGAAATGCTCGGTTCTAAACGTCATATCCATGAGTTTTTGCAATGGCGTTGGGATAAGCAACAAGGGGATTTACCGGCAGTGTTATGCGGTTGGCGAGGGGAATTAGCAACTGAGGCTTTAGCAAAGCTTGAGGTCTAGTGCTTAATATTTCGTACTTGAAGCTATCGCTGAAAAACATCCACATCAAAATGTCATCTTCAATTGAAGATGACATTTTTTGTGTCATCGACTTATCTGTCAGGCAAAGTGACGTTAAGCTCGAGTACCGACAGGTTGGCGTCGTTTTGATCTAACTGCACAGAAACTTGATCATCAGAAATCGGCACATATTTGCGAATAACGGCAATGATCTCTTGTTTCATCTGTGGGAAATAATCGGGAGTGTCCCTTTGTCCACGTTGATGAGCCACGATGATCTGTAGGCGCTCTTTTGCCATTACCGCAGTGCTAGGCTTTTTCTTGCTTTTGAAATAGTCGAGTAAAGACATAATTAGCTACCAAATATCCGTTGTAAGAAACCTTTCTTTTCTTCCGTAATAAAGCGTACTGGTACATCTTCACCCAGTAAGCGTGCGACTGTATCACTGTAGGCTAAACCTGCATCACTTTCTTGGTCGATAATCACAGGTACGCCTGAGTTAGAGGCTTTCAGTACAGATTGTGACTCAGGAATAACGCCGAGTAACTCAATGGCCAGAATTTCTTGAACATCGTCAACACTCAACATTTCGCCCGATTTTACACGGCTCGGTGAATAACGAGTCAAGAGTAAATATTCTTTTATCGGCTCTAGATTCAGTTCTGCGCGGCGTGATTTGCTTTGCAGCATACCTAAAATACGGTCTGAGTCGCGTACTGAGCTGACTTCTGGGTTAGTGGTCACAATAGCGATATCGGCAAAATACAGTGCCATCATAGCGCCTTGCTCAATCCCTGCGGGAGAGTCACACAGAATAAACTCAAAGTCTTTGGCCAAATCGTCTAGAACACGGCCGACGCCTTCTTTGGTCAGTGCATCTTTATCACGGGTCTGTGAAGCGGGTAAAACGAATAACTTATCGCAGCGTTTATCTTTGATCAGCGCTTGATTTAAATTGGCTTCACCATTGATCACATTAACGAAGTCATAAACAACACGACGCTCGCAACCCATGATCAAGTCTAAGTTTCGTAAACCTATATCGAAATCAATAACGACTGTCTTGTGTCCTTGCATGGCAAGACCGGTCGCAATTGCAGCACTCGATGTGGTTTTACCTACGCCGCCTTTACCTGAAGTGACAACAATAATTTGTGCCATGTTTCTCTCTATCCTTTGTTCTGCCATTTAGAGGGGCAATGATTCAACCATAAGCGACTCACCGTTTAGGCGAATGCAGCCGCTTTTATCTGAGCTATGTTGTTGTAGATTTTCAGCGAGCCAATATTGCCCTGCTATTGAAACGAGTTCGGCCTCCAGAGAGTGGGCAATGATAACGGCGCTGGTATCGCCCGCGGCGCCTGCCATGGCTTTCCCTCGTAATGCGCCATAGATATGAATGCTACCATCTGCGATGACTTCTGCGCCATTGCCTACCGCACCAAATATGATTAAATCACCATTTTTTGCATAGACTTGTTGGCCTGAACGAATATTTTGCTTCACTATTTTAGTTTGGCGCGGGGCCGGCGGCGGGGTACTGCTCTGTTTTCCCGCTTTGACTATGGCAAGGCCTAAGTCTTTTGCTTGTTTACTGAGTACGGTTGTCGCGCCCGTTATGCCAACAATCACTAATTGACGTGAGATCAGCAGATCCTTTAACGCACTTAAATTCAAGCTGTCGTGCTGAATGGCACTCAGATTGACGACTAAAGGAGCACCCAGAAAAAACTGAGGAGCCTGTGCCAATTTATGGTCTAATTCAGTCATGACAGCTTGTAAATCGCTGCTATTAATATGAAGCACTGAAAGAGTAAAAGAAGCGCCTTTTAACTCTAAGCTAGGTTTTGACATCCCGGCACTATTCTCCAGAAATCATCAGTCGGTTCGCTGATTTTACAATTAAATTACTAGGCGACCATGTTATAGTGTGCCCCATTGACTGGCAAGTTTGAACTATTGGATATTTGATTCTTATGCTATGTGCCGTTTATAAAAGTAGCCGAAAGGCTGATACTTATTTATTTGTGAAGAAAAGAGATTGTTTTGACGATGTTCCAGTGCCTTTGATGGAAATGTTTGGCGTGCCAAAGTTGGTGATGGTGTTTCCTATCGCTAAACGCGATGCGTTAGGTATGGCAGATATACATAAAGTCAGAGCAGCAATGGCAGAAAATGGCTTTTATTTACAAATTCCACCACCTCAGGTGAATTTATTGGCTGAGCATAAGCTGAGCCTTGGGATCAAAGATTAACTGGGTAGCATCAAGACGCTGCTAATGAGCTCAGGCGCGTGAAACCACACTCGTTAATCTCAGTGGCATTGCGTATCTGACGACAAATTAGTGTAAAATAGCCCGCATTGAGCGGGTTTTTTATTAAGAAGATACAGTTAATCATGGCATTTTGGCAGAGTAAAACATTAGCGCAGATGAGCACAACCGAGTGGGAATCCCTGTGTGACGGTTGTGGTAAATGTTGTTTAAACAAGTTGATAGATGATGAAACCGAAGACTTGTATTACACCAATGCAGCTTGCCTTTTGCTCGATCATCAAACGGCAGGCTGTCAGCATTACAGTGACCGTTTCACCTATGTCCCCCAATGTACAGTGATCACGATTGATAATATCCATGAGTTAACTTGGTTGCCCGACAGTTGTGCCTATCGCCGCCTAGCGGCAGGGCGTGAGCTACCGAGTTGGCATCCGCTGCTCACAGGCTCCAAAGAAGCGATGCATTTAGCGGGTATGTCGATCCAAGGCAAGGTGGTGGATGAAAGACGCGTGAAGGATATTGAAGATCATATCGTGCTATGGCCACTTAAAGACGTTGATTAACAGACGTGAATTCATTTTGCTGTAGCGTTATCGATTGAAAATTAACTTATTAATTGAAACGACACTTGTTGATTGGAACGTGACCGTCAGAATGAAAACAACAAGGGAGCGATTCGCTCCCTTGTGCATTTTGGGTGTTAAGTGAATTTAAATTCCATCAAATAATGCTCGACTAGATTTTTAATCCCACCATCAACTGATCAAGTTGACCAGCTGTTGCTTGCAGCTCATCACAACCTGAAACCGACTGGTTGGCCGATTGCTCCACATCGTGTGATTGGTTGCGAATTTCCATTAAGTTAGTCGCAATCTCGTTGGCCACTGCCGATTGCTCTTCGGCCGAGGTCGCAATTAGCACACTCATTTCAAACACTTTGTTGCTGTGGTGGGCGATAAACTCTAAGTCTTTACCCGTTTGCAGTACGTGTTGTTTACCTTCATTAGCTTGATTCACAGTACGTGACATCACTTGTGTCAGATTGCGAGTACCCGATTGAAGTGATTCGATCATGGTTTTGATTTCAACCGTTGCGGCCTGAGTTCTCCCCGCTAAAGTACGTACTTCATCGGCCACCACGGCAAAGCCACGACCTTGTTCACCGGCGCGTGCCGCTTCAATTGCCGCGTTGAGTGCCAGTAGGTTGGTTTGCTGGGAAATCGCATTAATGGTTGACACCACTTCATCAATTTTACTGGCGTTGTCATTGAGTACACCCACCGCATTTGAGGCCGCGGAGATCTCATCCGATAACACATCGATGGCCTTAACTGTGGTTTCAATATCTTTCCCGCCCGCGCTAACCTGTTGATTGGCTTCTTGGGTTTCGGCTGAGGATTGTTCGGCATTGCGGGCAACTTCTTTCACTGCGGCAGTCATTTCTTCCATTGCCGTCGCTAAGGAGTCCAGATGTTGTCTCTGGTTTACCGCCAAGGATTGGCCTTGCTGCGCTGTGCTACGAAACGATGATACAACTTCGCGTATTTTAGCGGTCGATTCTGCGATTTGCTTTACTAAGGTATGTTGACGTTCTACTAAGGTATCTATGCTGATGGCTAAGATACTGAACTCGTCCTTCACTTCGAAGAAGTTTAAACGCCCCGTTAAATCACCCGATGCGGCCCGTTTTAATGCCATCACCGTCGTATAAAGTGCGCCGCCTACGAAGGTTGAAATGTAATAGCTGAACAAAAATAGCACAAACAAGAGTGCCGCCATTAGGCCATAAACCAGCAGGTTATCGTTGGCGAGCAAGGCATCAATTTCTTTGCTGTCTAGGGGAATAATCGTGATCAGGTTTTGATCGTTAACCCGACTCACAGCTCTAGGTTGCTTACCGCTATCATCGATACCACCGCCACTGCGAGCGATGGATTGCGCTTTACTGTCGGCTTCATTTACCGAAACAATGCTGACATTACCTTCAATTTCGCGACTAAGTTGATTAAGGATAGTTTGGCGTTCTGGCTCTGGTAGTTTGTTATATAAGCTGCCAGTGACTTGGTTGATTTGTTGTGAAGCATTTTGCAGACTGTTGAGCTGTCCTTGAATTAAGGTTTGCTGGGATTGGTTATCTAGGAAAAGCGCCAGTCCGACAATCATTAACATGGGAACGATAGAGAGAATAGCGAATTTAGTTTTTAAGGTCATATGGATAAGATATTGATCTATCCAGCGAAATTTTACTTCTTTCATGAGTGCCTCGATAAAATGGGCTATAAACCGAATTTATATCGGTCAGTTTGCCATAGACTTTATAGTTTTCTGTTTTGTAATGATTTATATGGTTAATGTAGTCTAATTGCAGTCGTTATTGTGTTGTTTGCTGCAATTTTGGCAAGGTACAGATGTGAGTTTACAGTTTAGTTACAAATGCTGCTAGTGGCTGAAAGCGGAAGTTGTTTACGTCAGAATTGAGGTTTGGGTTTCCCCTTGAGCAAAACTCAGGCTCTGAACTGGGGTAACACATGAATTTGCATGATAAAAACCCCCAATAAGCCCTAGTAATATGCCGCTCGCTCGCGTAAAATTTCTATCCTTTTATTTCGTTATAGCTAGCAAAGCGTCTGGCATTAACGCCCGATAACCTGAGCACCCAAATAGCCTGAAAGTTTGGCGCCCATAGCACTTGTTTATCAAGCGCGACTATGCAGTGGAAGAGAAAATGCAGCAGTTAACTGAGATCGTAGAACAAGCCTTAGTCATTATTGACCAGGCCAGTGATCTAAAAGCACTGGATGATATCCGTGTCGATTACCTTGGTAAGAAAGGTAAGATCACCGACATGATGAAAATGATGGGTAGCTTAAGCCCTGAAGAAAAGCCAGCCTTTGGCCAAGCGGTCAATGATGCTAAACAGGCGATTCAACAAAAATTAACTGAGCGCATCGATGGTCTGAAAAGTTCGGAATTGGAAGCCAAATTAATCGCTGAAAAGATTGATGTGACTTTGCCAGGCCGCACCCAAGAGATCGGTGGCTTACATCCTGTGACTCGAACCATTGAGCGCATCGAAACCTTTTTCGGGGAATTAGGGTTCTCGGTAAAGCAGGGGCCTGAAATTGAAGATGATTTCCACAATTTCGACGCACTGAATATCTCTGAGCACCATCCTGCGCGTGCTGATCATGATACCTTTTATTTCAATCCTAAACTGATGCTGCGTACCCAAACTTCGGGCGTGCAAATCCGTACTATGGAAACTGAAAAGCCACCATTACGCATTATTTCTCCGGGCCGTGTTTATCGTAACGATTACGACCAAACTCACACGCCTATGTTCCACCAAGTGGAAGGGCTTTTGGTTGATGAGCATGTGAACTTTGCCGAATTGAAAGGCATTTTGCATGACTTCCTGCGTAACTTCTTCGAAGAAGATCTGCAAGTGCGTTTCCGTCCATCTTACTTCCCATTCACTGAACCTTCAGCGGAAGTGGACGTGATGGGCAAAAATGGTAAATGGCTAGAAGTGCTTGGCTGCGGTATGGTACATCCGAATGTGCTGCGCAGCGTTGGCATAGATCCAGAAAAATACTCTGGTTTTGCTTTTGGTATGGGTGTCGAGCGCTTAACTATGTTGCGTTACGGCGTAAACGATTTACGTGCGTTTTTTGAAAACGACCTACGTTTCCTGAAGCAATTTAAATAACGGAGCTGTAATAGCATGAAATTTAGCGAATCTTGGCTTCGTGAATGGGTAAACCCTTCAGTCAGCCGTGAAGCATTATCCCACCAGATCACTATGGCCGGTCTCGAAGTCGATGACGTTGAAGTCGTTGCTGCCGATTTTAGCGGTGTCGTGATTGGTGAAGTGGTGGAGTGTGGTCAGCATCCCGATGCCGATAAACTGCGCGTGACCAAAATCAACGTTGGTGGTAGCGAACTTATCGATATCGTCTGCGGTGCACCAAACTGCCGTCAGGGTCTTAAAGTGGCCGTGGCTATGGTTGGCGCCGTATTACCTGGCGATTTCAAAATCAAGAAAGCCAAGCTGCGTGGCATGCCATCAGAAGGCATGTTGTGCTCTTACAGCGAGCTTGGCATTAACGTCGAAAGCGATGGCATTATCGAATTGCCATTGGACGCGCCATTAGGCACTGATATCCGCGACTATCTGCAACTTAATGATGCCGTTATCGATGTAGACTTAACGGCTAACCGTGCCGATTGCTTAGGTATGGCAGGTCTTGCCCGTGAAGTGGGCGTGTTAAACCGCCAAACAGTGGTTGAGCCACAGTGGCAAGCCGTCACGGCAACGACAGATGCACAGGTCACGATTAACGTTAACGCGCCTGCTGCGTGTCCACGTTACTTAGGCCGTGTGGTTAAAAACGTCAATGTGAAAGCGCCTACGCCATTATGGATGCAGGAAAAACTGCGCCGTAGCGGTATTCGCTCTATCGATCCTATCGTAGACATCACTAACTTTGTGTTGATTGAATTCGGTCAACCTATGCACGCTTTCGATCTTGCCAAGTTAACGGGCGATATCCAAGTGCGTTTAGGCACTGGCGAAGAGAAAATCACCCTGCTTGATGGCAGCGAAGTCACGATTCCATGCGATACCTTAGTGATCGCCGATGATGCGCGTCCATTAGCCCTTGCTGGTGTGTTTGGCGGCGAATATTCAGGCGTGAGCGACACGACCCAAGACATACTGCTTGAATGTGCGTTCTTCGCGCCGCTTGCCATTATGGGTAAGTCACGTCGTTTAGGTTTGCATACAGATTCATCACACCGCTTTGAGCGTGGTGTTGACCCTGAGATGCAACACAAGGTTATCGACCGTGCTACGCGTTTAGTTCTGGATATCTGTGGCGGTGAAGCTGGCCCTGTAGTTGAGGCTAAATCAGAGGCTGATTTACCCAAACCTGCACAAATCGTTTTACGTCGCAGCAAGTTAGATCGAATTTTAGGTCACCATGTACCTGATAGCGATGTCGTTGAAATCCTACGACGTTTAGGTTTTAGTGTGGTTGTTGGCCAAGATAGTTGGCAGGTCACTACCGCGACTTATCGTTTTGATATGGCGATTGAAGAAGATTTGATCGAAGAAGTTGCCCGTATTTACGGTTATAACAATATCCCGAATACGGCGCCTGTTGCCGCACTGCGTATGTCAGATCATAAAGAATCTGACTTAAGCCTAAAACGCGTGCGTGCCTTATTGGTCGCTCGTGGTTTCCAAGAAGCGGTAACCTACAGCTTTGTCGATCCAAAACTGCAAAATCTGGTTCACCCTGGTTTAGACGCTATGGTGTTACCAAACCCAATTTCCAGTGAAATGTCGGCCATGCGCCTGTCAATGTTCACCGGTTTATTGGCCGCCGTTGGCTACAACCAAAGTCGTCAACAGAGTCGCGTGAGACTTTTTGAAACTGGCCTGCGCTTTGTTCCTGATATCAATGCAGAATCCGGTGTAAGACAGCAAGCAATGCTCGCTTGTGTCATTACTGGGCTCCAAAATGATGAACATTGGGCTATGGAATCGAAAACTGTTGATTTTTTCGACCTTAAAGGTGATTTAGAAGCAATTATCGGCTTGACAGTTTCCGCATCAGAATTTAGCTTTAGAGGAGCGACGCATTCTGCTCTCCATCCGGGGCAATGTGCTGAAATATTGAGAAATGATCGAGTGATCGGTCATATAGGTGCAATCCATCCTAGTTTGGAGAAGCCTTTTGGACTCAATGGTAAAACCATCGTTTTTGAGTTGGAATTGGATGCTTTATTGCATACCAGTTTGCCGCTAGCCCAAGCTGTATCTAAGTTTCCAGCTAATCGTCGTGACATCGCAGTCGTAGTAGATGAGAGTGTATCTGCAGGTGATGTAATGAAATTGATAAGAAAAGTTGGCGAAAATCAGTTGGTTGGCATAAACTTGTTCGATGTATACTTAGGTAAAGGTGTTGAACCTGGCAAGAAGAGCCTGGCGATAGCACTTACATTACAAGACACTACTCGTACGCTTGAGGAAAAAGAGATTGCTGAGACCGTTGGTTCAGTCGTTTCTGCCCTTAAGTCCGAGTTCAACGCATCGTTGAGGGATTAAAGTATGGCACTTACCAAAGCCGAAATGGCAGAACATCTTTTTGAAACACTCGGAATGAACAAACGTGTCGCCAAAGAGATGGTTGAGTCGTTCTTTGAAGAGATTCGGGGCGCACTTGAAAGTGGTGAGCAGGTCAAGTTATCTGGCTTTGGCAACTTTGACCTTAGGGACAAGAATCAAAGACCGGGAAGGAACCCAAAAACAGGCGAAGATATCCCAATTTCTGCTCGTCGTGTCGTGACTTTCCGTCCCGGCCAAAAGCTGAAAACTCGTGTAGAAGCAGCAAACACGGGTAAGTAATTTCGTTTGTTTGATGGGAAAGCCACTCCTTAGAGAGTGGCTTTCCTGTTTATTTTTTCGTGCAATATCTCCATTGTTTTTATCCACTGTCTGAGGTGAATTCTTTGTCAAGACAGCCCAAACATTTTGACCGTCGTTTTAAACTCGCCTTATTACACCCTAGATACTGGGCCACTTGGTTAGTGATTGGTCTATTAGTGATTTTCGGACTCATGCCCGCATGGCTGCGTGATCCTATTGCAAGATTATTGGCAAAAATAGTGATGCCAATTGCTAAAAAGCCCATTAGCGTTGCGAGAGCCAACTTAAGGGCGTGCTTTCCTGAACAATCCGCCGCCGAGATTGAAGTGTTAATCCGTGAGAACGTGCAAAACTTCGTTTTGGTGTTGTTAGCACAGGGCGAATTGCTGGTGCGCTCAAAAGCGCATTTACGTCGTCGAGTTAATTTAATCGGCTTTGAACATGTGACTAAAGCGCAGGCTGCGGGGCAACCGATCATTTTTATCATGCCCCATGTGTGGCCAATCGATTATGCTGGTTTACGCCTTAACCTTGAGTTGCCTATGGTGACTATGGCCAAAGCCCATAAAAACGGGTTATTCAATTGGTTTAGTAATCGTGTACGCAGCAGTTGTGGTGGCCATGTGTATATGCGCGAGGCGGGCATTCGGGCGTTATTGGCTGAGCTTAAGCGCGGTAACAGTTTCTTTTATCTTCCCGATGAAGACTTAGGTCCTGAACAAAGCGTGTTTGCGCCTTTTTTAGGCACAGTGAAGGCAACGCTACCTGTTGTTGGGCGTTTAGCGCAGGCGGGTAATGCTCAAGTGCTGCCAGTAAAGATTGGCTACAACCAAGCGACACGCCAATTTGATCTCACCGTGATGGCGGCCGTTGCGCCTGAAGACATGATGGGCAAAGAAAACGAAGCGTTGGCACTGAACAAAGTGGTCGAGCAAGTTATCTTAGCTTATCCAGAGCAGTATATGTGGTTCCTGCGGTTGCTCAAGACGCGCCCAGAGGGTGAAGCTTCTATTTACGGCTGATTGTAGCGTGACTGAAATAGTGTGGTTTAAAATGGCTTTGAGCTCTGA
The DNA here is from genome assembly GCF_019345585.1 of Shewanella sp. NKUCC05_KAH. Lineage (NCBI taxonomy): Bacteria > Pseudomonadati > Pseudomonadota > Gammaproteobacteria > Alteromonadales > Shewanellaceae > Shewanella > Shewanella sp. NKUCC05_KAH. The sequence goes on along the minus strand of NZ_JAHKQZ010000002.1, from coordinate 75,895 downwards.
TTGCTCGAAGCCATTTTTGTGTTGAAGGGCGTTATTTATTGATAGCACTCTTTATTTATAGAGCGTTTTATCAATAGCGCTGTCGTTAACCATGCGTATCGTGGATGATTAATCCTCGTTCTGTTCCATCTCAAGTTGCATCAGTAACATATCTTCGCCATCGAGTACGCGAGTACGAAAGCTTTGACATGCAGGGCAGACGACCGTGCGCTCACTCAGTACGGATTCAGTCTGGCAGTCTTGACAAAGTATCACTAGCGGCTGAATTTGCATATTGAGTAGGGCTTCTTTGCAAATCCCATCGAGCTTAAACGTATCGAAGGCCGTTTGTAGCAGGCTAGGTTCAACCCCGCTCATGACTCCCAGTTTGATATCCACTCGGGTGATTTTATCGGCATGATTGGCCTGAGCGTGCTGTTCGCATTGCTCAATCAGGGCACTCACAATCGAATATTCGTGCATCAGCAAATCCTTGGCAGCAGTTCACCTTGGGGAAGATCGAGATAACGCTTAGTATTCCAAGGCGTTCTTAGTACGACTTTCCCCACTAAATCTTCACTCACAGTGCCGATTATCGCTGCATGCTCACAGCGCCCAAAGCGTTGCATGATCTCGAGCGCACCTAAGGCGATGTCGTTGGGAACGGCGAGAATGAAAGTGCCTTCGTTGGCAAGATCCATGGCTTCGAAACCATAGAGCTCGCACAGACCTTTGACTTCATCGCTAACGGGAATACTGGCTTCATTCACTGTGATGCCAACATTGGAGGCAATGGCCCATTCGTTAAGTACAGCCGATAAGCCACCGCGAGTCGCATCGCGCATCGCATGAATGGGAATATTGGCGGCGATCAATTGCTCGACTATGGGCCAGAGCGTCGCACAGTCACTTTGCAATGCTGATTCGAGCGTGAGTCCTTCACGTGCCATTAAAATCGCTGCACCGTGGCAACCAATATCACGGGAGACAATAATGGCATCGCCCACGGTGACATTTGCCGCGGAAATATTGGGACGCAAGATACGACCAATGCCTGAGGTATTAATAAATAAACCATCGGCGCACCCCTTGGGTACGACTTTAGTGTCGCCGCAGACTATCCGTGCACCACTGTGTTTTAATTCTTTCGCCATACTGCGGACAATCGTCGTTAAATCCTTGATAGAAAAGCCTTCTTCGATGATCACACTACAACTCAAATACTGAGGTTCTGCGCCCATCATAGCGAGATCGTTGACTGTGCCTGCGATGGCGAGCTTGCCGATATCACCGCCGGCAAAAAATAAAGGGGATACGGTGAAAGAGTCTGTGGTAAAGGCGTTGGCACCGTGCAAATCGAGTTTAGCAGCGTCTTCTTCGCTGCGAAGGATTGGGTTATCAAACTCGGCAAAAAACAGATCACGGATCAGTTTATTCATTTCTTTGCCGCCACCGCCGTGGCTGAGTTGAATGGATTTATCTTTAAGCGTATCAGCCATGATGTGGCTCCTTGATATCGATACCTTGATAGCGGTAATAGGCATTGCAGGCACCTTCGGAGCTGACCATGCAACTACCTAAGGGCGTTTCGGGATTGCAGCCGCGTCCAAAAACTTTACAGTCCTTTGGTTTAGCAAGCCCACGAAGAATATCGCCACACTGACAGGCCTTGTGATCGTCAATTTCCTTCACGGGTAGTCGGTCTTTAAAGCGCAGTTCGGCGTCCCTGTGGGCATATTCGGGTTTGAGCTGCAGCGCTGAATTGGGGATTGGGCCTAGGCCACGCCAGCGAAATTGCGGTCTGACATTGAAGAATTGATTTACTTTGGCCTGCGCCGTGAGGTTGCCGTCCTCCGATACTGCGCGGCTGTATTGGATATCGAGCTCCGCTTTACCTGCGGCTTTTTGGCGCACAATCCGTAAAATCGACTCCATCACATCGACGGGCTCAAATCCTGCGACAACCACGGGCGTGCCATAGTTTTCGACTGTGCTGCGATAGATTTTTGCGCCGCTGATCACGCTCACATGGGCTGGGCCGATAAAGGCGTTCACTCTGGCTTTTGGGTCGTGCATTACGGCATCAATTGCGGGTGGCACTAATACATGATTGATATGAAACAGTAGATTTTCGAGTTTTTCTTGTTCGGCCAGTTGTAACAAAATTGCTGTCATTGGGGTTGACGTTTCAAAGCCAATGGCGAAGAACACTACGGTTTTATCGGGATTGTCGCGGGCAATTTTGAGCGTATCTAAGGGATCGTAAATTGGGCGAATATCGCAGCCCTTGGCCCTAAAACTGGCTAAAGAGCCTTGAGAACCGGGCACGCGGATCATATCGCCCAGGGTCACAAGAATAACATTTTCTTGGGAGGCAAGCGCCGCGGCTTGGTCGATGCGCTCTTTAGGCATAATGCACACTGGGCAGCCAGGACCATGGATAAATTCAATATTATCTGGCAGTAAATCTAGCAAGCCGTATTTCATAATCGTATGAGTATGGCCACCACAGACTTCCATGATATTGATTTGTTGCTTAACCAATTTAGCGGTTAACTGAATATCCCGTGCTAAATTGGCAATCGTTTGGGGATCGCGAAAGCCTTGATAGAGGTGTTTTAGTTCAAGCATGCTTTTTCCTCGGTGCACTCGATAGGGGTGCGCCTTGCGACTTAATCCTGCACTGCTGATGGTCAGTGTATGGCTTCATTTTCAAGCTTAGTGACGATTTCTTTGTATAGATCAATGCTTTGCTGCGCATCTTCCTTATCAATTTTGTTCATCACAAAACCAATATGGATCAACACATAGTCGCCAATTTCCAGTGGCTCATTCATTAAATGACTGCTGACATCGCGGCGCACGCCTAAGGTATCGACGGTGACACTCTGGCGCTCAATATCGACCGCCACCACTTGGGAAGGTATGGACAAGCACATTATTGTGCACCTCGAATATTGTCTTTAAGCCAAGCGGCTACAGCCTGCATGGAGTCGCCATCTTTAATTGAGACTTCAATAATTTGAGTTGCTGGATTGAGTTTTTTAAGCTGCGCTCTGGCTTCGTCCATCTTGAAATCAAAATAGGGCAGTAGATCGCACTTTGTGATAAAAACTACATCGGCGCGGCGGAACATCACAGGATATTTTTCAATCTTATCATCGCCTTCTGGCACTGATAGCAGCACGATATTTTTGTGAGTGCCCACATCATAACTGGCTGGGCAGACGAGATTACCGACGTTTTCGACAAAGCAAATATCGAGTCCTTCAAGCGGCAGATGATGTAGGGCACCGTGCACCATAAAGGCGTCGAGGTGACAGGCGCTGCCCGTTTGAATTTGATAGGCCTTAATGCCTTTAGCGATGAGGCGGTCGGCATCGCGTGAGGTTTCTAAGTCGCCCTCGATCACCGCATAGTTGAGCTGCGTGTATTCTTTGAGATTTTCTAATAGGGTGGTTTTGCCACTGCCCGGGCTACTCATGATGTTGAAGGCAGTAATATTATGTGCCTCAAAGTGGGCGCGGTTATGTCCAGCTTCGACATCATTTTTATCTAAAATTTTGTGGATGACTGACAAGGTTTTTTTATCGTTTAACTGAGGATTTGTGTGTAACTCTTGATGGCTATGCTCATGAGTATGTGAATGGTCATGATTATGCTCATGGCTATGGGCATGCGCGCCTAGATGATCATGGTCGTGGCGGGTAAGGGAGCAGCCGCAGTCTTTACACATTTTACCTCTCCTTGTATCGGCAGAGTACGAGGACTTTGCCTGACAAATAATGATTGATGTACGAATCGTTAATTTGGTTGCGCTAATGTTGAGTGTGATACAAATTGCGCTACGGATCTTTGATGTTCGTCAGGTTTATGGGGATAAAAATGGCGAGTGAACATCAGGGCTTATCAAATAAGTAAGGTTATTGACTCTGATGAATGCCATACCAAAGTTGGCCTAGGGCGATGCCGCCATCATTGATGGGGATCTGTTTACTGGATAACACTTTATTTCCTTGGGCGCTGAGCTTGCTCAGGCAGTATTCCAATAGATATTTATTTTGAAATACGCCACCGCAAAGCACGGTTGGGAGGTGTTGATACTGGGCTGCATAATCACAGATAGCATCACCTAATGTGTGTAAAAAGGCGCGGGCGATGGCATAGCATCTATTGTCTGTTAGCGGTTGTGCTGTAATCAATTCAACAATTTGCTTGAACATCTCACTGCTTCGCCACTGGTCGATGTCAAGAGGTAAGTTAAGCGAAATGACTTCAAGGGCTAATGCATCGGCGCGATTGGCCGCGGCTTCTATTGCCATGCCCGCTTGGCCTTCAAACAGTGTGGTTTCGATTAAACCTAAGGCGCAGGCGAGGGCATCGAACAGTCGCCCGACAGAGGAGGTTTTTATCGCGCTGCCGTTCTGCCAGATCTTATGTAAGTTAGCCAGAGTGTTTGGGCGCATGTTGTTTAATATAGGTAATTGTAATGCGAGCACAGCATCGAGGCTCATTTGCTCGAACAATAATGCCAGTAACAACCTCACGGGTTGCTTAATGGCTTGCTCGCCGCCTAGCAGGGCTATAGGCTCAAAATGGGCCAGTCGCTGCGCTTTATCGAGCGTAGTTAATAGCACTTCACCACCCCATAAACTGCCATCTTCCCCAAGCCCAGTACCGTCAAAACTAAAGCCCAATACGGGATCTCGATATTGGTTAACTGCCATTACGCTGAGCACATGGGCATGGTGGTGTTGCACCGATAAACATTGATTTTGACGGGTATCGCTGAGTTTTACACTCGAGTTTGAGTGCATTTCAGCCCAGCGTGAAGGGGCATAATCTGGGTGTTTATCGCAAATAATAAGATTTGGCGTAAAGTGATACAACCGAGCAAAAGTGGCTAAGGTGCGCTCAAAATACTGCTCGGCGCTGACACTGAACAGGTCGCCAATATGGGGACTTAAAAACACATTATTGCCAAAGCCTAAGGCAATGGCATTTTTTTGTTGTGCGCCCACGGCCAAAATTGATTGGGTCAGCGGTATCTCTAAGGGGAAACTTAACGGTGCATAGCCGCGGGCGAGGCGCAATACTTGCACCTCTGCGGAGGAATCCAGTTGCGGCTGGATCACTTGCACCACACTGTCATCACAGCCATTAATAATCGGCCGATTATGATCGACTATCGCATCTACCACATGGCTTAAGTGACTAATAAGCTCATCACAATCAGTGATGATAGGTTCACCGGAAACATTGGCGCTGGTTGCAACTAATGGCCCTTTGAAGAGACCTAATAGCAAATGATGTAGCGGTGTGTAGGGCAGAAATACCCCGAGTTTATTCAGATTGGGGGCGACAGCTAAGCTGAGATCATGTTCGGCTCGGCTGCTCATCAGCACTATGGGCCTTTCCTGCGAACTCAGCACTCGCCACTCGGCATCCGTCCCTGTGACATAGTGCTGCGCCATGGTGATATCCGCCATCATCACCGCTAGCGGCTTGGCTTGGCGCTGTTTTCGCAGCCGGAGTGCGTTGACGGCATTGTCACTTCGGGCATCACAGATTAAGTGAAATCCACCCAATCCTTTAATTGCCAGAATCTGCCCTTGGCGTAATCTGTCAGCCGCTGCTGTCAGTACCGCAAGGTCCGTACTCAATTCAGGTGCGCTGACATTTGAGGCACTGGGAAGGATGTATTCCCCTTGCGGTGTTTTTAAACTGAGTCTGGGGCCACAGGCGGGGCAGCTCACGGGCTGGGCATGGTAGCGGCGGTCGAGTGGGTTTTGATATTCTTTGGCGCACTCGGGACACATGTCAAAATCGGCCATGGCGGTGTGGTGTCTATCATAGGGTAAAGCATTGATAATCGTGTATCGAGGGCCACAGTTAGTGCAGTTGGTAAAGGCATAGCCAAAGTGGCGGTCATCAGGATTATGTATATCGTTCATGCAGTCTTGGCAGGTACTTTTATCTGCCGATACCGCCACCAGTGCACCTATCGGTGAACTTGGGTCATCGTCCTCATGGCTGTCGCTTTTTATGATCTCAAACGTGCTTTCGCTTAATAAAATCGGCAGTGGTATTTGGCTGATATTGTCGATACGGGCGAGTGGCGGTGGAGTGGTATTGAGTACAGTGATAAAGCGAGTGAGGTTTTCATCATTACCTTGCAGCTCAATGGTCACGCCCTTGGCATTGTTGAGCACAGTGCCCGTCAGTTGAAACTCAAGGGCATAACGATAGACAAAGGGGCGAAATCCCACCCCTTGTACTATGCCAGTGACGTGCAACTGACAACGCTTTAACGTGGCTCCCTTGTGGACAAGGTATTCCAACGCGAGCCTTCGTTTTATCTGCAGGTCACTGTGCTTTTTGTGGCGACTATTATGCCTATGTGGCTTCATGCGTTGTGACTTAACTTTTGGCCTCCTAATCATGGGCATTCAGTTGGCGCTGCTTAACGTAAAGTGCCCCAACGGCTAAGTTATCGCCGTCTAAATCTAGGCTGCGATTGATCACTAAGGGAAAGTTTTTGCCTAAGCGTAAGCTGATGCGTTTGCACAGGGTTTCATTGATTAATTCATTACCCGCTAAGGCTATATTGTGCACGCCGATATTTAAATCGATATGCTCGATCCAGTTAGATAAATAGTCCGCCAGCGAGTCTTGCATCGCAAAGGCGAGCTGACTCGGATCGTCATTACCCGCAATACGAAAACTTAAGACAGTGCCTAAGGTTTTACACCAATTTAGGCTGCGGTGGGCTTCACCTTTGGTCAGCGGATAATCGATACGCGGTGCATTGGCACCGTGGTAGCGCATGGCAGCGGCCATGAGTGCATCGCTGAGCCTTGCTTGGCTTTGAGTCTCTTCTTGTGTATTAAGGCCAATTAATATGGCAGCAATCGCCCACAGGCTTTGTAAGTTGTCCCGTCTGCCGTGAAGCTTCAGGCTTAAAAGTTTTAGGTAATCTTCGGGGAACAGGCTCTTAAATTTTTGCGCTACGGCTTTTTGCGGACTGCTGTCCAGTTGATGGAAGATTTCGTAACCGTTATCGGGCAGCTCGGGCAGGGCAAAGAAGAGTTCAGTGTCGCCCTTATTATCGCAGGTGACAATTTGACTGGCGTGGGTATGGCTTAAGTAAATGACCGCGGCATTTTTTGCCTGTTTATGACTGGTAAACTTACCGTTGAGCAGCGCACTGAATAGCGCTGCGTCTGCAAGGGTGTGATTTTCTGTGTTGACTGTATTTTGATTATTATCGCTTAGCATACTAGTGCAATGAATATCACTGTCTTCACTTGACGCTACTTGAGTCAATACTGCCACACTCAGTTCGCCTTGGTGCGATCGTGAACGTTTCGCCGCTTGCCATTGGGCTTGATAGCCGTGAAAACTGACTTTTTCCCTTAAGGGTTCTGGAGCGATAAAGTGCTTGGTTTGAACCTGTGTTGAGCTTAAATCGTGACTGGCGATTTGTGCCCAAGCACCATCGACCCACGCTAGCTTTGGCCTATTATGCGGCCCTTTAATGTAAACCCAATCGACCCCTTTTTGTCGTAATACTTCCCCGAGCACTAAGATCACTCGGCTGTAGGCAAAGCAAATGTCGTACAGTGGTGCACTGAGTTTGTCGTGTTCTTGCGTGGGTCTCGCGCAGATAAGCGGCTTTTCAATACTCGAAAGCGCGAGTACCTGCGCATCGTTCAGACAAAAATGGGCATTCAGCGTATTGGGATTACAAATTAACAGTTGTGGCCGCTCGCCTAAGGGCTGAGCAAACGGTGTCAGACAAAGTTGCAGATTATCGGCGGCCGCTAATGTCAGTGGACCTTGTGTCAGCAGTCCCTGTGCCATGGCTTTAATATCTGACAAGGTTAACGCTTTTTGTGCGGACGTTAATTGTGTTTCGCCCTTGCAGCAAGGGCAAATTAAATCGAGTGTGCCAAACTTAGCCGACTGATTATCGCCAATCAACGGATAACAATGCTGGCAAAAAGGCACTATGGCAGGGCTTGATCCAGACTGTGGAAAGGGCAGTAAGGTTTTACTGCCTTGGGGCTCGTCGATGACTTTAATGCTAGAGTCAATCAACCAAGCGGAAATCAAAAAGTCCGCGGCAATGGCATCGGCCAATTGTTCTAGTTGGTTTTGCTCGCCCTGAGCTTCAATAAAATAGCTTTGGGGGCCAAAGTCATGTTGGCCAGCACTATATTGACCTGAGCTATGTTGACCATCACAGCCTATGCTGATATTTAGTTCATCATAATTTAGATATTGATTACATAAATGCGCGTACAAAGGCACCTGACGTGAGCAGGTAAAATCAAATCTGATGTTTTTCATCTTCTATATACTTTCACCAGTAGTAACGCCACGTTTATAAGAGTCAGGGATCAGCGAGTCGATACTATGCTCGGCAACACGCGTCGCAGTGAACCCAAGGGAGGCTAAGTGGGATAACAAGCTTGATTCCATTAAAGGTACCGCGGCGGCGACTTTAGGGGTCAAGCCTAGCACCATAGGTTCGAGCACGGTTGGGGTGACGCCAAGCACGAAGGTTTTAGGCCTGTCACCGACCATTTCCATCATATTGAGGGTTTGCAGCATTTCGACTTCATGGGCGCTGCCTTGCCAGTCGATTTCCTTCGGCGCTTTATCAAAATCGAAGAAATAGACTTCGCCGGCTTCTACGCCATTGGCGTTAACAGTATCGACCACGATTAAATAATCGTATTGGCAAATAATAGGGATAAGTCCCTGAGCCAAGGTGCCGCCATCGAGCAGCGTTAGCTGGTGGGACTCATGGGTAAACTGATAATTATCAGCTATATAATTGACAAAATGTACGCCGATGCCTTCATCGGCGTACAGGACATTGCCAATACCGAGTAGCAATATCTTCATTGGACTCCTAGTGGTGTGAGTCTGGCTTTGGGTAGTCATAGCCAGAGACAATCGAGTCAACTGAGTTATGTTTGAAGCGTATCCCTGACCAAACCGCCATATAGACGTGGATAACTACAAAGATAACAAATGCCCAGGTGAGGTAGTGATGCCAAATCCTAACTTGTGCCAGCCCACCCATTTGTGCCGTAATCCAAGCGGCGCTGCCCCAAAGCATGCCACCTAAACCTTGGTGATACACATTGGCATACAACACCAGACCCGTTATACATATCACAAGCGCGACCAGTGAGATTGCTACATAAGTCACAAATTGCAGCGGTCCATAGACACCGGCTTTATGTAAGTGCCCCATCCATAAGTAAGATTTCAGCTGAGTGATCCAGCTTTTTACACTCATCACATCGCGAAATGAGCGCCGCTCAATGTCGCTTCGGCTGAAAAAATACAGGTAGAAGCGCACTAAAGTGATTGCGGTTAGTACAAAACCGCAAATCAGATGAGCGAAGCGGATCCAGCCTTGTACGAGTACGTCCGTACTTTCAGGCGCCACAAGAAACGGCCAAGCAATATAGAATCCGGTGATCACTAGCACCAGAATTGACAGTGCCCTGAGCCAGTGAAAAATCCGTATTGCCGGACTAAAAATCAGTGTCCGAATGCGGGTTGCAGAATGGTTCATTTTGCGTTCCCTCCCTCGATTATTGACCATTGGGACTGACACGGAACTCGCTCAATGCTTGGCCTTTGAAATCCATTACGTGTACAGAACACGCCATGCAAGGGTCAAATGAGTGAATAATACGTATCACCTCAAGGGGCTTAGTAGGATCTTCCAGTTTCAAACCAATTAAAGAGGCTTCATAGGGACCCATTTTACCGTTGGCATCCACAGGACCTGCGTTCCAGGTCGTCGGTACCACGGCTTGATAGTTCTCAATCACTCCATTTTTAATGCGGATCCAGTGGCTTAACATGCCGCGTGGCGCCTCGATCATGGCGTGACCTACATACTCTTTATTTGGATCAATATTGGGTTTTACATAGGTAGATTCATCGGACTGGATATTCGTCAGCAGCGCATCAAAGGTTTTTAACCCTTCTTGGGCGACGATGACAGTCTGCAACATACGGGCTGCAGTGCGACCTAAAGTGGTAAATAGAGCCGCTACGGGTAGACCTGTGCGAGCGAGCAGGCCATTGACCGAATCCACGACCACCTTGTTACCGCGGGCATAACTCACCAATAGGCAGGCGAGTGGACCCACTTCGACAGGTTCACCTTGATAACGGGGAGATTTCACCCATGAGTATTTGCCATCACCATCCAGTGTTGGCAATTTGCCGTAGACAGTGTCGCGTTCAACAAAACCAGTGTAATTAGGAATCGTTGTACCGTCATAGGGATGCTGCGGTGCATCGGCGCTATACCAAGCGTGGCTGACGTCTTCGGCAATCAGATCTGGATTCACATCACTGACGCCGGCAAGGTCGCCATTCATGATCACGCCTTGATTAAACATGTATTCGCCATTGGCTAAGACAAAGTCATCGGTCGCCATGAAGTTTTTCACGTTTACGCCGCCCAACACGCTAGGTTCAGTACCAAAGGCTTCGGCTGCCATCACGATATCTGCTTGATAGGCACGCAGAATAAAGTCAGTTACTGTCGCATGTTTTTGCTTCCATTCCTGTAGGCGAGCAGGGCTGAGCATGTCGCGCACCGAAGTTACACCACCGACAACAACGGATTGTGGATGTGGTGATTTACCACCAAATATGGCTAGCATTTCTGCCGCAACACGTTGTACTTCAAGCGCTTTAAGGTAGTGAGATAGCGCGATAAGGTTTTGCTCTGGGGTAAATTTATACGTGCCGTTGCCCCAATAAGCGTTGGCAAATGGACCTAATTTTCCCGTTTCGACAAAGCCTTTAACTCTTTCTTGTACCGCTTTTAAATCACCTTCACCCGCCGCTATGGGATGGTCTGTGTATTTCAGGGCAACTTGTGCCGCTTTAGCAGGATCGGCGCTCAGTGCAGAAACCACATCAACCCAATCTAAGCCGTGTAGATGGTAAAAATGGACAATATGGTCGTGCATGTATAAAGAGGTTTGCATTAATGAACGTAAGTATCTTGCGTTCAATGGAATTTGAATTCCTAACGCATTTTCAACCGCTTCAGTACCGCAGCGGTAGTGGGAATAGGTACATACGCCACAGATACGTTGCACAATAAGGCCAACATCCATAGGCGTGCGGCCTTTGAGAATGACTTCAATACCGCGCCAAAGTGTGGAGGATGACCAAGCCTTGTTGATGACGTTATTTTCATCAACTTCGACTTCGATACGTAAGTGACCCTCGATACGTGTGATAGGGTCGATAACAACGCGCTTGCTCATGGGTTATTCCTCCAGCGGTTTGGCAAAAATACTGGCAACGGCATGGGCTCCAATGCCCACCACAGTCGCGCCTAAAATCACCGCACCAATAGTATCTGCGGTCGCATCCAATCCATGGAGGAGTTGACGGCCAAGGGGTTTTTCAAAGTCAGCCATATCGTCCCAGAAGTTAGGTTCTGAGCAACCCATACAACCGTGTCCAGCGAGTACTGGCCAGCTAGTGTGATGGTTAAAGCGCTCGGTTGGGCAGTTGTTGTAGGTGTAAGGACCTTTACAACCGACTTTATAAAGGCAGTAACCTTCTTTCGCACCGTGATCGCCAAATTCTTCAACGAATTCACCGGCATCAAAGCGGCCGCGGCGTTCACAGTTATCGTGTACCCGTGCGCCGTAAGCCCATTTAGGTCTATTAAACATATCCAGCGCAGGTAATTTTCCGAACATGATGAAGTACATCAAAGTGCCGACTATGTTCTTTTCACTCGGTGGGCAACCGCCTAAGTTAATCACGGGTTTACTGACCACTTCATGCACGCCTTTAGCCCCCGTTGGGTTTGGATAAGCGGCTTGCACCCCACCAAACGCCGCACAAGTGCCGACAGAGATAATCGCGGCGGCGCCTTCGGCAGCATGCTTGATGATTTCTAACCCTGTGTGGCCTTTACAACCCACAGTTAAGAAACTGCCGTTATTTGCAGTCGGAATCGCCCCTTCAACGGCCAGTAAATAGCGGCCCTTGTAGGTTTCGAGTGCATGTTCGAGGTTTTCTTCGGCTTGCCAACCCGCTGCAGCCATTAAGGTTTCGTGATATTCCAAGGAAATATGATCGAAAATCAGTGAGTCTAGATTGGGGGTATCGGTACGAATTAAAGATTCGGAGCAGCCAGTACATTCGGCCATATGTAACCAGATTAAGGGTACACGATCGGCTAATTCGGCAGCTTCGGCTACTAAGTTACTAAAGGGGAGGGGTAATGCGAGCATGCTCGTCACCATGGCACTCCACTTCATAAAATCACGGCGACTAATGCCGTGCTGTTGCATTTTCTCAATCAGCGATTGTTGTTGACGGGGAGCGAATTGGCGTAACGCATCTAAGCGCGCCTTTCCCTGTTCATATAGGGCTGCATGTGTGTCCATGGGTCAACCTTTTTTGTTATTTAAATGTAAATTGGTAAGGGTTTACATAATTGACAGTGTCAGTTTAGGCCGTTGGAGTGTAAAGATTATTGATGTATATCAAGAATTTTTAAGAGATGTGACCGAACTGATTTTGACATTTAATTAACATGACGCAGATCTAATTTCACTTTTTCTAATGGGACAAAATGTCTCACATTTGCCATTTTGGATGAAATCGGTCACTTAATCAGCACTCATGTGATTAAGGCCATGCAGATGACTATGGTTCATTCGCGTGGTGAGTCTGGGCGAGCAGGTTAATTAAACTTATATAAGCTTGTTTAAGAAAACCTTAAGATTCAGTTAATAGATTCGAACGTAATCGTTAACGCGGAATATGCTATGAAGAAAATATTATTGTTACTCAGTTTATTGGCCGCAGGCGTACAAGCCGCGCCATCGCTGGACTATCAAGTGTTTAATGCGCAAAACCAAGCTGTTTCCCTGAGTGAGTTTAAAGGCAAAGTCGTCTATGTCGATTTTTGGGCATCCTGGTGTGGCCCTTGCCGTAAATCGTTTCCTTGGATGAATGAAATACAAAAAAAGTATCAAGATCAGGGATTAGCTGTCGTCGCTATCAACTTAGATACAGATAACGAGTTAGCCCAGGAATTCTTAAAACAAGTCCCTGCCAATTTTTCAGTGCGTTTCAATCCAGAAGGTGATGTCGCGCGCAGTTTCGATTTGCTGGGCATGCCGAGCAGTTTTATGTTCAATCGACAAGGTCAGTTAGTACAGCATCATGTTGGCTTTTATGCCGATAAAACCGCTGAATACGAGCAAGAGCTCGTCAATTTACTGAAGGAGTAATTTATGCTTAAACCCGCATTAGTCGCAGTAACGCTCATCATAGGTTTGAGTGGATGTTCAAGTTTAGGAGTGCAGCCGTGGGAGAAAGGCCAGTTGGCCCGCAGCGATATGGCGCTCGACAGTGAAAAGCTCGACTTAGCACTCGATGATCATATTTATTTTAGTAAAGAAGGCAGTAGCGGCGGTCGTGCATTTGCCGGTGGCGGATGTGGCTGTAACTAAACTCTCCGTTGGTGTTATTTGCCCTGAGATGTAACGAATAAATGTAATGCACAGATGTAATGAACAGACGTACTAAAACAAATGTGACGAGCAGATGTTCTAAAATCTGGGGCGAAATCCCGCGGTATTGAATAGATTGAAGTGACCTACAGGTGTTGTCAGTTATGACCCAAAAAAAGAACCCAATAAATACAAGACAATCGAAGCAGATAGCGGGTGCTCTCGCATTAGCCAGTTGTGGACTGTTTGCAACAAGTGGCCATGCGACTGAATTATCTAAAAAAGCTGACGACTGGAAGATCGATGCTGCGTTAATGTATTACGGTGAGCAAGATAGAGTACAAGCCATCGAAGCTATAGGCACAGCGCAAAAAGCCTTTGGCGATGACAGTGTGCTGGATCTCAAACTCGTGGTTGACAGTCTAACGGGTCCTTCAGCATCGGGCGCTGTGGCCCAAAGTACCAGCCAAACGTTTACTCGACCATCAGGTAATGGGCAATATCATGTTTCAGCGGGGGAAACGCCGTTAGATGACACTTTTCACGATACTCGCGTACAAGCCAATGTCGGTTGGAGTGAAGTGCTAACACCAGATTGGAAACTCAATGTTGGCGCATATGGCTCGAAAGAGTTTGATTATATGTCAATGGGCATCAATGCCGGAATTGAGCGAGGGTTCAATAAAGACAACACCACTTTATTTTTAGGTACGGCTTATAGTTTCGATGTGGTTGACCCCGTTGGCGGTCGTCCGGTGGATTTATCTTCGATGGTCATTCGCGATAACTTCACCAGTGAGGAAGCTTATCGCAGCGCATTCGATGCGACCCGTCAAGGTGGCAGTGATAATAAGCAGACCGCGGATGTGATGTTAGGTATCACCCAAGTGCTTAGTCAGCGCTGGTTGTTGCAGGCCAATTACGGCTTGTCGAGTGTGAATGGCTATTTAACTGATCCCTACAAGGTGCTCAGTGTGGTGGATAACAACGGCATTACTCAGGATTTATTGTATGAGAGCCGCCCCGATTCGCGCTTGAAGCACAGTTTTTACGTGATGACCAAAGGCGCATTAGATGCGGGTGTGGTGGATTTTTCCTATCGTTATAATACCGATGACTGGGACCTCACATCGCATACCTTAGAAACCCATTATCGGTATTACTTTACCGGCAATTTCTATGGTCAATTACATCTGCGCTATTACCAACAAACTGCGGCTAACTTCTATCAACCTTTCTTGACGGCTGATACGCCACTGCCAGAGTTTGCCAGTGCCGATTATCGTATCGGTGATATGTCGGCTTATACGATTGGGGTTAAATTTGGCCATAGATTATCGGGCGGTCATGAAATGTCGTATCGCTTAGAGTATTACCAACAGGATCCGAAAAATAACGGCGCTACAATTCCTGGAGAGCTGCAAAACTTCGATCTGTTTCCGACTCAGAAGGCAATTACAGCACAGTTTAGTTATTCTTTTTAATACGAAATAATGCTACTGGCTCAGATAGCAAGGCGTTAAACTGTATGGGTAGCTTAGCTACCCATACTCAATTTACCCCTGAACTTATTCAATCGGAATCCCAGTGGGATGCCATGTGAAGAGGTGATTTATGATGTCGACATCGTCCCTAAAGACCGCACCTTATTCGTTGCAGCGCCGTGATTGGGGTTATGTGGGCGAATTTAGGGCCATGGCGAGTCCCTGTGAAATACTCATTGGGTGCGATCAATTTGATATTGCAGACGATATGTTGGACATGGCTGTCACTGAGGCGCTGCGTATCGAACATAAGTACAGTCGCTTTATTGCGCAGAATTGTCTGTGGCAATTAAACCATGCCAATGGTCATAAGCAGCTTATCGATGAAGAAACCTGGCAGTTATTGGCTTTTGCTAAACAATGTTTTCAGCTCAGTGATGGACTCTTTGATATTTCTGCTGGGCCGTTAATGGAACTGTGGCGCTTTGATCCCAAAGCCCAATTGCCCGAACATGGCCGCATACTTGCCGCGAAAGCCTTAGTGGGGTTTGAGCGTATCGAGTTTGATTCGCGTCATATTGAGATGCCAACAGGTATGAAATTGGATTTTGGTGGTATCGCAAAAGAATATGCGGTCGACAGAGTCGCCTATGAGTTAGCCGAATGTTATCCAGACATTCCAGTGTTAGTGAATTTTGGCGGTGATATCGCTTGTCCCGTGTCTAAAGTGACGCCATGGCAAGTGGGAATTGAAGATCCACGACACCTTGACCACGCTGCGAGTGTACTGGCGATTAGTCAGGGTGCATTAGCGACCAGTGGCGATACGCGGCGATTTTTTGAAGTCGATGGAAAGCGTTACGGCCATATTGTTGACCCACGCACTGGCTATCCCGTTATCCATGCGCCGCGCTCTGTGACTGTGTTAGGGCCAAACTGCGTGACTGCAGGTATGCTCGCCACTATGGCTATGCTGCAGGGGCGAGACGCGGAAGATTTTTTACAGCAACAAGGTGTTAAGTTCAGTATTTTCCGTTAGGGCTCAGTTAAGGACATTGAATGCGTATTATGTTGGTTGAAGACAATGAGTTATTAGCCCAAGGGATTTGCTTGAGTTTGGCAAAGCTGGGCATGCAAGTTGATCACCTTAATAGTTATCAGCAAGCCTTGCTGGGGGTTAAAAATGAAAGCTTCAGTGCCATAGTACTCGATCTGGGATTGCCTGACGGTAATGGTAAAGAGTTGCTTAAAGCTTGGCGTCAGCAGGGCGTGTCAATTCCCACAATAGTCCTGACCGCTAATACGGATTTTGACACTAAGCTCGAATGTTTAGACATGGGCGCCGATGATTATCTCGGTAAACCTTTTGATGTGCGTGAATTAGCCGCGCGTATTCGTGCTATCGTCAGACGTCAGTATGGGCTCGATCACAACATTTTGATTATTGGTGCTTTGTGTATCGATTTAAATACCCGTGAAGTGACCTTTCGCGATCAAAATGTGCTGCTTTCACGGCGTGAATTTCAATTACTGCTCGAACTCGCTCAGTCGGCAGGGCGTGTATTGACCCGCAGTCAGTTAGAACAGTTAACCTATGGCTGGGATGAAGTCGGCAGTAATTCAATAGAAGTGCATATCCACCATCTGCGCAAAAAACTTGCCAATGAATTAATCAAAACCGTGCGTGGAATAGGCTATACCTTGATTGAAATAAATTAATTTGAAGAGTTAAGTGACAAGCTCCACGTTTGTGGGTACTGATAACGCAGTGATGACTTGAAGCATAGTCGTTAGGAAAAAGAAGTGATTCGATTAAAGGGGCTAGATGTGTATTCACTGCGTTTGGTACTGACATTATTAATTTTGTCAGGTATTTCAGTATCCGTCGCTGTGTCTAGCTGGTTGAGTACTCGGGATTCTAAGCATCAAATCGAAGAACTCTTCGATGCGCAAATGCTCCAAACCGCTAAAATGTTGGAGTTGTTCTATCATACTGAGCCCGATGCAACAGCTCAGGATCTCGTCATACCCCAAGTGCTCCACGTTCCCGATAGCCAGATCAGTTCCTTTGCCGAAAAGGCCGATGCGCTGAAACTGGCCTATGAGCATAAATTGGCGTTTCAAATCTGGAGTGAGGCGGGTGAAGCCTTAGTTTTATCGGATAATATTGGTCATCAACCTATCAGTCGATTCGTACAGGGTTATCATAAGAAAGTGTTCGAAGGAGAACTCTGGCATGTGTTCAGTTTTTTTTCGGTTAAAAATCATGTTTGGATTGTCACAGCTCAACAGGATGAAGTACGCCAAGAGCTCGTATCGCAAATCATGCATAACGCCGTTATCGTGCCTTTAATGGTAGTGCCTTTAACATTAATTATTGTTAGCTTCTTGTTTTATCTCTTGTTTCGGCCATTAAAAACCTTTGAAAGAGAATTAATTGGACGGGCGCCCAACGATTTGACCCCGTTGACTATGTCATTGCCTAAAGAATTAGTCCCTGTTCGGCGCGCATTGAACTTATATATCAATAGTATCGCGCGATTTATCGCCCGTGAGCGTCGTTTTAGCGCCGATGCGGCCCATGAGCTTAAAACGCCATTATCTGTGATTAAATTACATCAACATGGCTTAGAGAGTCTGATTGATGATGATCCGCAGCAGAAATTCCATTTAGCTGCGATAGATGCTGGCGTAGTGCACATGAGTCATACCGTTGAACAATTACTCGTATTAGCAAGGGTGGACTCGATTAATGAGCTTAATGTGTCATCCCACGCCATTTTGCCTATGGTCGAAGATGCGCTTAATCAATTAATGCCACAAATCACAGATTATGAATGGAATATCGATATCGCATCCAATCTAACGGTGACCTGTGATCGTTTTTATTTGCTACTTGTACTGAAGAATATTATCGAAAATGCCTGTAAATACAGTCCACAGGAATCGGAGATTTCAGTGTCGGCCCATGCTTTGGATGATGAAATCTGTATTTGTGTCGCGGATCGAGGCCAAGGCATGACAGAGCCGCAGATTGCCAATGCGACAGAACGTTTTTATCGTGTGAATGAAAATGAAGGCATAGGCGCGGGATTAGGTTTGTCTATCTGCTATCACATCATAGAATTGCACCAAGGTCGTTTAGTGATTGCGCCTAGGGATCAAGGTGGATTATCTGTGGCACTTTTTCTGCCAAAATAGTTCAGGCAATGAAATGTTAAAATAGATCCGCAGTTTCAGTGACATCAGCTCAGTTGTTTTGATACATTTAAGCGGGTAAAATTTTGAATTTTCCTGCTGTCTTAGTGTTAATCCTTAGGCTTACCAACGGATTGATTCGCTTATTGTGATATTTCATCTATGATCATCAACACTTAGTTGAGGTGTAAAAAGGCTCATTTTACTTTCAATAATGTAGCATTTGGATCACTTAATTTGTTTTTGTAACTTTGAAAACAGAAATAAGCATGATAATGTTATTTTAATATTCATTTTTGGTATAAGCTTATTCTCAAATAGTATTGTGTAGAAGGGGTTAACTGCATCTTTATTTATGAGTTTTTTTCTCCTTCTGATATCTTTCGCGATATGTAAGCAACTGTTTTTTTTCATCCCTAAATCAGAGTGAAAAAAATTCACTGTATACATAAAAAACATTGATTTCTTAGTTTATTTTTTAGGTTACCTATCTATGGTTAGCTTGTTGCGTTGCCCATCGTCCAAACCTTATTCGTCACTCATATGTTCACTGACGCTAGGCGCTGTAGTCGCCCTGTCTGGTGTCGCGTACGCTGAAGAGACAAAACCCGCCGAGGCAGTTCCTGTGGTTACTCCACCGAAAGTGATTTCTCAGCCCAGTACAAAAAATCAAATCAGATTCACTAAGACAGGCGCTTTTGATAGCGAAACTGTCGTGAAGATTGCAAAACGTTTGGCAGCGAAACCTTATGTGACCCTCAAAGATCCTTTGCCAGCTGGCCTTGCTAAACTGTCATACGATGAGTACAGAGATATTCGTTTTAACCCGACTGCGTCTATTTGGCGTGATCAGGGCGTGCCATTTCAAATGCAAATGTTCCACCGTGGTTTCTATTTTCAGGATCTGATCGAGATTGCGATTGTAGAAGGTCAGAATGCAACGCATTTAGCCTATGAGCCTAAATATTTCACTGCGGGTGAAGTGATTACTCAAGCGCTGCCGAATGATGACATTGGTTATTCAGGATTTCGTATTCATAACCAATTGAATACGAACGGTGTATTTGACGAGCTTATGGTATTCCAAGGTGCGAGTTATTTCCGCGCTTTAGGTAAAGGTAACGCCTATGGCTTATCTTCCCGTGGTTTGGCGTTAAAAACGGCTGACGCTGAAGGGGAAGAATTCCCGATATTTCGCGCCTTCTGGGTTGAGCGTCCACACAATGACAGCAACCTGATTGTCGTGCATGCCTTGTTAGATAGCCCAAGCGTAGCAGGTGCCTATACTTTCTCTGTCCGTCCCGGTGATAACACCTTGATTGACGTTGAAGCGACACTGTTTCCTCGTGTTGAGCTGAGCAAAGTTGGTTTAGCACCAAGCACTAGCATGTTCTTACATTCACTCAATGGTCGTCACGACACCGATGATTTTAGACCTGAAGTACATGATTCTGATGGTTTATTGATGTTAAATGGTCGTGGTGAGCATTTATGGCGCCCATTAGCTAATCCACGTCAGTTACAAGTCAGTGCGTTTTCTGACAACTCGCCTCAGGGATTTGGTCTGATCCAACGTGAGCGTGACTATGCGTCATATCAAGATTTAGAAGCCCATTACGAACGTCGCCCAAGCCTATGGATTGAGCCTGTGGGTAATTGGGGGCAAGGTTCAGTGGTGTTGACTGAAATTCCGACAGAGTCTGAAATTCATGACAACATTGTTAGTTATTGGAAACCACGTCAGCCTATTCCTGCTGGCGGTGAATTTCATTTTGCCTATCGCATGAGTTGGGGTGAAGAACCTGCTGCGAAAGTCGGTGCCGTACATATTTCTCGCTCTGCCAGTGGTCGTGCCGATATTGCTAAGGCGACTCCAAGACGTTTATTTGTGGTCGACTATCAAGTTGAAGGTCCGATGACAGATGAAATGCCAGTCGCTAAAGTTGAAGCTTCTGGTGGTGTGGTCACGAACGTGGTGATTGCCCGTAATGCCGCTAAAAATGGCTATCGCTTAGCTTTTGAATTAGAGCCAGAAGATAAAGATCTTATCGAACTGCGCGCTGAACTTAAGTTCCCAACTCCTCGTCAGGTTGAAACCTGGCTCTATCGCTGGACGCTGTAAGGTTCATGACGGAGCAACATGATATGACTGTATCCGATAACTCGGTACTCGAGACGGAAGTCCTCGTGGGTGGTAGTGCTATGCCAAATGAACGGCCTGGCGCTATGGAACCCCAAAATTTAAGTAAGATGCCAGAGGGATTCCCTCGCCGTAGCACTGTGGCTGATGGGGTACGCTCGCGTACCTACCGTCGTGTGTTTGTGGTGGGTGGGGCTTTATTATTATCTTTGTTTGCTATCTATGAAATGGGGGCGGTGTTTAGCATTGGCGGAATTACTCCTCTGGAATATTTAGTGCTAGTGCTGTTTGCGGTTAACTTTTGCTGGATTGCTTTGGCGTTTTGTAGCGGTATTGCAGGTTTTTTAATTTTACTGCGAAAACCGCGGGCAAAAGATTTGCAAGTGACTGAACTGCATACGCGAACCGCGATTTTGATGCCGACCTACAACGAATCTCCTGATAGGGTATTCTCGGCGGTTTCAGTAATGGCTGAAACCTTGTCGCAAACGGGTCATGGTCATGCTTTTGATTGGTTTATCTTAAGTGATACTACCGATCCCGACATTGCTTTGCTCGAAGAGCAGGCATTTCTGGTGCTACGTCAAGAAACCCATAAGCATTCGCGGGTGTATTACCGTCGCCGTCGTAAAAACGTCGCCCGTAAAGCGGGTAACGTAGCCGATTTTTGTCGTCGTTGGGGGTCGCGTTATGATCACTTGTTAGTGCTTGATGCCGACAGTTTGATGGAGTCTTCAACCATCACAGGCTTAGCTCAGCGCATGCAGGCCGATCCTGATGCGGGTTTGATCCAAACGATTCCGTCGTTGATCAATGGCACCACTTTAATGGCCCGTTTACAGCAATTTGCGGCGCGTATTTATGGTCCCGTAATTGGTACCGGTTTAGGCTGGTGGGTACAAAAAGAAGGTAACTTCTGGGGCCACAACGCCATTATCCGCACCGAAGCCTTTATGACCGCGGCTGGATTACCCAACCTTAAGGGTAAGCCACCTTTTGGTGGTCATATCATGAGCCATGACTTTGTTGAAGCTGCGCTGATCCGCCGTGCGGGCTGGAGTGTGGTCATTGCCTATGACTTACCGGGTTCATACGAAGAATGTCCACCGTCGATTATCGACTTAGCCGTGCGTGATCGTCGCTGGTGCCAAGGTAACTTGCAGCATTCGCGTATTTTGCCGACTAAAGGTTTGCACTGGGTAAGCCGTTTACATTTACTGACGGGTATCATGGCTTATTTGTCATCTCCTTTCTGGTTGATGTTGATTTTGACCGGTTTGATGTTGGCTTTGCAGGCACACTTTATTCGACCTGAATATTTCACCGATCAATTTTCACTGTTCCCGACTTGGCCCATCATGGACTCGGATAGGGCATTAAGATTGTTCTACATTACTATGGGGGTTTTGTTTGGCCCTAAAGTATTTGGGGTCTTGTTGCTGCTTAAAGACGGTGAGTTTGCTCGCAGTGTTGGTGGTCGAATTAAAGCGATATTCAGTGTGATTTTTGAGGTCATACTTTCAGCGCTGATTGCACCTATCATGATGTTTATCCATTGTGGTGCTGTGATGTCAATTCTGATGGGGCGGGACAGTGGTTGGTCGCCGCAACGTCGTGATGACGGCAGTATGCCTTGGATGACGTTAATTTATCGTCACCGTTGGCATATGCTGGCAGGTGTGATGTTAGGTTATGCGGCTATTTTGGATTCTTTGACTTTGTTAGCTTGGATGAGTCCGGCGTTGATCGGTCTGTGGATTGCTGTGCCAATTTCTGCATGGACAGGTTCAGTCAAAATTGGCGAAGTGTTCAAGCGTGCCGGTATTCTTGCAACACCAGAAGAACGTAACCCTGCGCAAATTTGTCTGCAAGCGCAAGAAGCGCGCGCCGCTTACCAAAGACACATTGCTGAGCCTTGGACGTTAGCACAGGTACTTAAAGACCCTGCGTTGATGGAATTGCATTTAGCCATGGTGGATAAACAGCCTTTGCGTGCTGCGGGTACACCAATTGAAGCGATGGAAGCCATAGTGCATGTGAAGGTGCATGAAGCTCGTTGTCAACAGAGCGCATTAGCTTTACTCAATCGTCAAGAAATGGCGATGGTGTTGGCAAATCCTTTGATGTTACGTAGCCTACAGAAATTACCAGAGCAATTTGTCGAAGAAGATCTCGTGTCTTTTTGCTAACGAGCACTTGCTCAGCATATTTATGCGAGTTTGTTTGATATCAATGCCACTGACGACCTCAGTGGCATTTTTCTTTTCGTTATCTGGAGTTAACCCCTAGTAATTAATTGATCTCCATGGAATAGTCATATAACAGTGTTGTTGACTGATATAACCGCTGGCTCTCAGATGACCTTAAAATAGCTAAGGGAGTATTTATGATATTGAAAAAGATCATTCGCTATTTGCCCCCATGCATGCGTGTAACGCTAAACGTGAGAGAACTCAAATTGATAGAGCAGGAGTTCCACATCGCGAACTTGAAAGCATTGCAGATTAACCCTATGCCGACGAGGCGTAATCTCGCGCAACTATTACTCAGCCTTTTTTTCTGTATTCCAATAATTTTAGTGCCAAATGTAGGTGCAGCTGATAGCGCTCAATCCCTGACATCAAATTCGAGTATTGCTGCGCAGCCAAATCTTGAGGGTAAAGCTGAAGAGCTTACTGCTGTGCTGCCGCTTGCGGCCTTAGTGCCACAGGTGTTGCTATTGGATCTCGCGGGCGTTAATCCAGTATTTGGCCAGCATTATCGTGACTTAACACTTTCTCCTAATACCTTATCTACTGCTGATTTAGTACGAATCCAAGCTGATGTTACCGGTTACTGGCATTATGTGATGACATCCGCAGAATGTAACAACGCTGGATCCCCAGAGACGGTTTCATCCGTTATTCCAGAGGATCCCCAATATCAAAAGGTGCTTAAGCAAATCGCCCATTTAGTGCAATTGGACACAATTGAACCATGGGAAACTTTAGTGCTAGATGAAAAGCTAACCTTAGGAATGAGTCATCAGATCGTTGATACCATAGCAAAGCGTGTGTGGATATTGGGAGACTTAGCCACTGAGCCTAGAGTGAATCAAGTTTATACCGAAGAACTTATGATTGGCATTAAGCGCTTTCAGCAAAAGCATGGGCTAAAACAGGACGGGGTGATAGGTAAGCAGACCTTATTTTGGGTGAACCAATCGCCAAGGGCGAGGGCGGTACTATTAGCTAAAAACACTATTCGACAAAGAGTGTTTGAACGTAAATTAGAGCCGAGTTATTTGCTGATTAATGTGCCCGCTTTTGAGATGACGTTGGTCGATAATGGTACGCCAGTGTTAAGTTCCAAGGTCATTGTGGGTAAATCTTCTCGGCAAACACCGATTTTGGACAGTCAGATTTCTAGCGTGGTGCTTAACCCTAGTTGGCGAGTGCCTAGCAGCATTTTACGGCGGGACATTCTGCCGCAAATTCAGCGAAATGGTCATTATCTTAATGAACGTCAATTTGATGTATACGATTATAACGGTCAACGGGTGCAACGCATGCCAGAGGAATGGCAGGCCTTAGCCAGCGCTTCGTTTCCCTATCAGCTTGTACAACGCCCTGGGGCGAAGAATGCATTAGGTAAATATAAGTTTCACTTTGATAACAGTTTCAGTGTCTATTTACATGGAACTTCTGAGCCAAGTCTCTTTAAAAAGGACGATAGGGCACTATCATCTGGCTGTATTCGTATTGAAAAAGCCACTGAATTAGCCCAGTGGTTTAAAGAACATTTAGTGAAAGACAAACGTTTATGGGACAAGTTAGCCCCTGGTATTACTGAACCTCAGTGGTTTTCACTTTCCGAAAAGTTGCCCGTGCATCTGGTTTACTGGACTGCATGGTTAGACGATAGTGGGCAGGAGCAATACCGTCGCGACATTTATCATTTGGAACCTGAGCTGACGAATGCTGTGCCTGCCACGGTTTTGGAACAACATTAACGTTTTTGTGCTGTAAAGCTGAGCAAGATAAGCATCTGAACTCGCTTGGCATTTTGAAATCCTGCTCAGAATGGGGTTGGCAAAACTTGATCTTAGGGCTTATTCAGTATAATTTGCCTTACTAGTGACCAAAAAGCATACAAAAGGTGATCATGTGACTTTAATATGTCCTGCCCGTAGGCAGTTATTGTTAGGCCTTAGTGGTGTGGCATTATGTTCCTTTATTCCCTCAAAAGCGGTTGCCAGTCGTTCAACCAAAGGGATCCGCGAGTTAAGTTTGTTTAATCGTCATACTGGCGAGCGCGATGATGGTAGTTACTGGGTAGATGGTCATTATCAGAGCAAGGTGTTAGACAATTTTAATCATTTGCTGCGGGATCATCGTCAGAATGTGGCAGCACCTATGGATAAGCGCTTATTTGATTTACTCCACTCGCTCAAAACAACCTTGAATACCAACGATGAAATCCATGTGATTTCCGGTTACCGTTCACCAAAAACCAATGCCATGCTCGTGAGCCACAGTGGCGGAGTTGCTAAGAAGAGTTATCACATGCGCGGCATGGCGATGGACATAGCGATCCCTAGCGTTAAACTAAAAACCCTCAGAGAAGCGGCTTTATCCCTGAAACTCGGTGGTGTGGGTTATTATCCTAATTCTGGTTTTGTGCACGTCGATTGTGGTCCGGTAAGGCACTGGTAGCAATGATCTGTTGTTGGATCTGCTGATAAAAATCTTGTTCCAAGGCTTGCGATTCGATCAAGTAATGTCTGAGCAGCGGGATAAATTGTTGATTGAGTTTGTTCATTTCTCTATGTTGTTGCCAATCACAGATCAATAGGCTGAGACGTTGTGAAAATTGATATTGTCTTTGCCTCTGCGACTCAATATCGACAGACTCAATAATTTGCATAAGTAAGATCAAGCTGCGGTTTTTTTGTTGGGTGCAGGCAAGCAATTCTAAGAATTTTAATTCGAGGGTATTTTGCTGATAAGGAACGGTTTCGATAAGAGAGACGAGTTCACGGGCCAGTTGGCATGAAAGTCTATTTTCTTGTTGTAACTGGTATAGCGCATGACGCATTTTTTGACACAGCAGTTATCGAAATTTGCCCGAGCTTAACAGGCTTCTCAATTTCCCAGTGTGATCTAGATCTCGTGTTTTTTGTTTGAGATCAAAGCCTTTTCTCTGCCGTAACAGCCAAGATACAAGTTCCTCAATTTGATAAATAGCGGTCTGTTTTGCTAACGCTGACGCCGATAAATAGGGGGCTTGCGGTATTCTTGTGCGCCTTGGGTATCTATGTTAGTATTCGCGCGCTTTATATGAGCCGTCATTGGTCGAAAATGCCGGCAACTTTTTACTCTAAATTTAAGTGAGAAACACATGTCTTACACTATCCAAGCACAAACCCGCACTGAAATAGGGAAAGGTTCGAGCCGCCGCCTACGCCATGCTGGTAAAGTACCTGCTGTTATTTATGGCCAAGGCAAAGAGCCAGTTTCTATTGTTTTTGATCACAAAGATATCATTAACATTCAAGCTAATGCTGACTTCTACACTTCTACTCTGACTATCGTTGTTGATGGCAAAGAAGTGGGTGTTCGTGCACAAGCTATGCAACGCCACGTGTTCAAGCCAATCATTGAACATGTTGACTTCGTTTACGCTTAATTGTCGTAACTGAAGCAAAAAGCGCCTAAGGGCGCTTTTTTTGTGGCTGATTTTTAGTTGTTTGTATTTATGGGTAGACACTTAGGCTTTACCCAAACAACCTCAACATACTGTAACGCGTATTTTGAGATTGTTTGGCTAGAGTGATTGGATGCTAATTTTTTAGTATCAATATCTTGGTATTCATATGGTTACTTGATATTGAAGTTGTAATAGATATCAAGTGATTGGCCTAAAGTGCCTGACACGGTTTCTAGATAGAGTTGTGAGAGCAAGTAATACCTGACTGTCATTTCGTAACCAGGGTTAAATACACCTACTCCGTATTTCACCATTAAGTTATCGCCGATAAAGCCACTGATCGCCACACGCCCTTCATCATTAGTGTCGAGTTGCACGTTAGAGAAACCAAATTCTTCAATGAGTCCTGTCGCAGTATTCCCTAGGTTGTTAATTGCGCCGCCGCCCACCTGTGAGCCTAAACCGAGTGCCGCGCCCATCATCAGCGAGTTATTTTGCTCATTGTTGGCGCTGTTAAAGCCACTGCCTTTGATAATGTAAGACAAGATTTCGGCTTGCTCTTTGGCTGGATTGGAGAATAAGGTCACCACTGGGCGTGATGGCGTGCCTGTGACGCGTACACCTGCCACTAAGTCTTCAGTCTTAATTTCCCGTATCGCTTCAATATTCAGGTTTGGTAATGATGTTGGCCCCACAAATTGCACTTCACCAGTACGGATTTTTAGGGTTTGGCCCATAAACTTGTAGCTACCTTGATTGACTTTGATATTACCGAAGAGCAAAGGAGGACGGAAAGCTTGCTGCTGTAGCTTTAAGGTCCCTTGGAGTTTACCTTTGAGGCCCATACCATCAATTCTGAGTTCGTTCCCCACACTGATATTCAGATCTGCAACGATGGCGTAGGGGCTAGTTTTAGGCTGAGTGGCGGCAATGGAGTCGTCAAATACCACGTCTTCGGAGGCGGCGACACCGCCTTCCGCTAATGGCACAATTTTAATGTTGCCAGAAGGCACTGCTATTTTTCCTTTTACTGCCAGTTGCTTACTGTTGAAGGTTAAGTTGATCTCGGGGGAAACATCGAGAATAGCCAGTGGCGGTTGGATCACTGCGAGCTTATCGCCTTCGAGGGCTAACTCGCCACTAAATTGACCTTGGGGCCATTGCAGTTGACCATTCACTCTGCCTAAACCATTGCCCATCATCCAGCGTCCCTTAAGCTGCGCTTGTTGACCCGCAAATGACATCGACATGTCAATTTTGTCGATTAATGTTGGGTTTGCTGTTAGGGCTAAGGCGCCCTCAGTTAAGGCCATGCTCCCCGATACTTCGGGCGCATCTAGACTACCCGCAAAGTTAAGTTGACTCGTCAGTAAACCTTGCACTGTATTTAATTGAGGGAAAAACTCTCCAAGTGGCTGCAAGTTGATTTGCTTGATGTTGGCATAACCTGACAGGGTGCGATCGGGTGTGACATTGACGTTAATCTCACTCTGCCAACTGGCCACGCCTTCTGATTCAAAATCTAAAACCGTTGCCAGCCGTTTTGCATCTAAGTTCGCTTTTAATGACAGGTTTTGGTAATTAATGGTGACTTCACGATTTTTATCCCGTTTGAGCATAATGCTGCCGGGAGCAAAATCAAAGTTCACATCGGCAGTAGGCTTACGGCCAGCAGCCCATGCAACATTGGCTAATAGCGATGCAGGGCCGTTCCAACGCATATTCGTTGGTAATATAGGGACAAGTAATTTCCCTGGATTACCTGAGTAGCTCACCTGTGCGCTGCCTTTTTTACCTATTGGTGTATTACTGTTTAGGCAGATACGGCTATTGGGATTCATGAGGCAAAAGGGCGTAATGCTGCCTTGATTCTTGATTTGGTCCCAAGCCAGATTAATGGTGTTATCGAGCTGCCATAGGCCTACGGGCGTGTTGAGATTTAAACGATCAACATCGAGCTGTAGTCGTGACTTCTTCACATCGTATTGGCTGCTCATTGTTGCATCGAGCCCAAGATCGCCCGTGGCGTTGAGAGTGAGTTTTTGAGCGTTAATGGTACCTTTCGCCCCGAGTGTCACTGTATCTAAATTTTGTTCTGCAATCTGTAAGGTTTTTGATTTTAGCGAGATAGCAAATTCATGTTGATCTAGCGGCTTGTAATAGGCCTTTAAATTAGATTCCTGCAGTTTAATGTTTTGATAGTAAAGTTCTGCCAGCTGCGCAGTAAGCTCGACCTGGGGGTGTTTCTCGTCACCAGTGACATTGATCTGCGCCTGTAGTTGGCCGCTGGCCTTAGGTAACCACAGGCCAAAGTCGGGCACTTGTAATTCACCTTGGAGATCCCAGTTGGCATTGGCTTCGCCTTTGAGTGCCAGAGTTGAACCTAGTACTTTGGCGTTCAGCCCCTTAGCACTGACATACAGGGAATCATTCACACTGATATCCCCTGTAATATCGAAGGGATAACCTTGTAAAGTGCCAGTGAGCTCAGTATCGCTCAGGGATACTTGCCAACGGGGGTCTGCAAATGAGCCTTTAGTGCGTAATTTTCCTGAAATCAAACTGTCCGGTAAACCCGTTGTACTTTGCGCTGTATCCGTTTGTGGCAGCTGTATTTCTTGTAATATGACGTCATTGATCCAGAGATTGGCGTTCCAGCTAATGGCTTTTTGATAATCGAGTTCGCCCGTGAGCTTGACCTTACCAATCGCGCCCATTACATCAAGATTATTGATGGTTAACTTAGCATCTTGATGTTGGATGTCAGTGTCTATGTCGAGCACTTTGTGAAAGGGTGTGATCAGTTGGCCAGTAAGACTCGCCTCTTGCCGATTAAGGTCGCCTTGGCTATCGAGTGTGGCATTGCTTACCGAGTATTCAGGGTTCTTCAGTGGCCACTGAAGCCGTGTCTGTTCAAGTTTCACCTTGTAGGGCAGGTTAGGGTCTTGCAGTGTTATTTGGCCATCTAGTGTAAAGTCGGCATCGCCCTTTGCGACGGCATTCACCTGAAGTTGCCCTAAACTTTGGCTCAGCTTTAACGTTAATACTTGATGAGTGAGATCTGGCAATTCGACTAGTTGGTTAAGGGTGAGATTTGCCTCTAAATCGAGTGGATAATCTTTATCAAGTGTTAGGCTGCCTGTGATATCGACGCTGCCATCGGTGTGGCTGATGGCAAGATGGTCTAAGGTCAATTGGTATTCACGGAAACTGCCTTGTAGTTCTGCATGGCCAAAAACATCTTTACGATCGCCGATTTGCAGTGTGGTGTTGTCTAATGTTAGGGCATTGACTGTCACAGGGAAAGGCATAAATACTTGTGGCAATTGTGCTAAAGCCCATTCAGCCTCTTTTGTTCGCGACGGACTGGCTGATGGTGTCGGTGTAGTATTTGTAGCAGTGCTGGGATTTGCTGCATTCGTTACCGCTGCCGTGCTAGTTTGTGTTGCTACATCGGTTGATGCAGGGATCAGTACGAATAATCCTTCGCTGGATAGCTGTTTAACCGACAAACCTTCGGTAAACCATTGTGCTTCTGCGTTAAGACGATTAGCGGTAAATTGCATATCATCCACTTGGATATTAACACCATTGAGTTCAGCAGAATCTAAAACAATATCAAAGGGTAATAGGAGCTCGCTGGGTTCTTCATCAAGTGGCGCGACTGGCGCTTCGTTTGAGTCAGCAGAAAGCGCTAGGGTATCAATAGTGACATCGACTTTAGCCGCAGATAAGCTATTCACGCATAAGCGTTTTTGCAGTAAACAGGCGGGTTGCCACAGTAAATGCAGATCCTCAAGTTGCACGTTCATTCCGGCCATAGACCAAGCCGCGTGTGATAGGGCTAAGTCTTTGTTAATGGAACCAGAGGTATAAGTCAGTTCAAGATCGGGTACAAATTGATCGGCTAAACCCACGGTAATGCGCGAGCCAAATTCAGTGCCGAGTAATAGGGCGGTTAACACTAAAAGCCCTAATGGCACATAGATAATAATCCGAGTCCAGAGTTTGAACTGCCGCCACAGTCTTTGAATGAATGACACCGATGGGGTGACAGAGGTCACTATGGTTTCAGTGGCTTCGGCTTCAATGATGGGATTATCAACGATATCTTGTTCGCTTGGCTTATTATGCTCTGGGGGCTGGCTCATAGATCTGTCCCCATGGTTAGGTGAATTCGCCATGATCTTTCAATGGTCTCAGTTTCTTTCAATCCGACCCCTAAATCTAATTTGATTGGACCAATCGGGGAGATCCAATGGATACCGCCACCGACAGAGACGACAGGTTCAAATTGATTATTATCGAAGGCGTTACCCGCATCGATAAATGTGCCGACCCGCCAAGTGGGGGTCACATAATATTGATATTCCAAACTACCAACCATTAAATAGCGGCCACCGATAACCTCGCGATTGGTTTTTCCATCGTCAGCAACATAGTCTAAATAGGGGCCGAGTTCTTGATAACCATAACCTCGGACACTCTGATCGCCGCCGGCAAAATAGCGTAGTGATGGTGGGATAGAGGCAAGATCATTTTCGTTAGCTAAGTTGGCGGCTAAATCAATACGAGCGACGATTCTGTGGTTATCGAAGAAGGTATCAATCCATTTAAATTTAGCTTGTAAGCGGGCTAGGCGGGTTTCTGATCCTAAATAGGGATCGGCATAGTCTAGGCTATAAATTTGTCTAAATCCGGATTTAGGATCCAGTGAGTTATCCCCCCGGCTAGTCCGAGAAAAGTTAATTCCTGCCAGATAAAATGACGGCATATAATCGACGTCAGACTGAGTATATTCTTCGCGTATGGCCTCCAATGAATAACTCATTAGCCATTGATTTTCTAGTCTTTGCTGACGTAATAGTCCCAGAAGGTACTTAGTCGACTCGAGCTGTCCTGTGTTACTAAAATCACGATTCTCGGCATCATATACTTGAGTCACACCGTATTTGTCCCGCAGCAAACCGAGGCGGATCTTTAATTGATCGTCTAAGGGATGTGTGAGCGGAATCGTATAAGTGGTTAATAACTTTGGTCTATCGGGCGACCATTCGAGACTGGTTTCTTGGGAATGCCCGTATTTATTGATTTGTGGTGTACGCCAAGTCACGCGTACCCTCGGATCAAAGGCTTGATCTGTTTTGCCAATATCACCACCAAAACCGAGTTCAATTGCGTGACTTGCCTTAGGCGTTAATTCGACTCGCATTGGAATATGGTTATCTTCGACGTTATCGATTTGCGGGATCACTTTGATATTGGCGAAATAACCAGTATCTAATAACTGACGATTCAAGGCGCTTACACGGCGAGTTGAGTATGAAGCACCTTCTTTAAAGGGGATAAGATCCTCTAATATATCGGGTTCTAAGCTATGGCCATCGAAACTGACTTGGCCAAATCGGTAACGTTTGCCTGAATCAAAATGCAAACTTACCTGTGCGGTATTAATATCGCGGTTAACTTTAATTTGTGATTCAGTAAATTCGCCATCGAAGTAACCTCGTGCCAAGGCTAAGGTGACCAGTTGCGATTTTACGTCGCTGTAAACACCGTGATTTAACACATCGCCGGGTTTAATGTTGACCTTTGCGAGCCATTGATCGAAGGCTCGGTCATCAAGCATTTCACCACTAAAATTAATATCGACCCACTGAACAATGGTTGGCTCGCCGGGGCTGATTTCAAGTTTTAATTCCCACGGTCCCTTGTCATGCTCAATCAGCTTTTCTTCTACTTCACTGTGATAGTAACCCATGGATTCTAAGGCGGTGCTGATATTGTCATCGACATTAAACAAAAAGGCACGGCGCTGCACCTCAGATTCAGGTAAAGCACCTAAGTGAGCAACTATGTTGCTTCGAAGCGCTTCATTTACGCCTGTAACAGATAATTTGATAAAATCATCTGCTGCCGCGACTGATGTGACTGAAATCAGACTCAGAAACAAGCAAAGACGAATGTAATGTGAGGTGATTTGCAAAAATGGCTGCACTTTATAGTCCCTGTGATTTGGCATCATTGTCGCCAGAATAAAACCAACAGGCAAGGAGATGATTGAAATTACACGATGAAATGGTTACAAAGGACGCTACTTTTTAAGGGGATGTAAAGAATGAAAACAAAATTAGCCACCTTTAGTTTAATTATTTCGGGCCTACTTTTTATGTCACATAACACCTTTGCCAATGATAAACCGTTCGCCATTGCGATCCACGGCGGCGCGGGGACGATTTCTAAAGCTAATCTCACCCCTGAACAACGCCAAGCCTACAAAGATAAGTTAAAGGAAGCGGTCGATAAAGGCTCAAAAGTCTTAGAGGAGGGCGGTGACAGCTTAGTGGCAGTACAAACCGCAATTAATATCCTTGAAAATAGTGCTCTGTTTAATGCTGGTATAGGCGCGGTTTATACCTATGACGGCGGACATGAATTAGATGCCTCTATTATGGATGGCAAAACGATGAATGCCGGCGCTGTCGCTGGAGTGCGTCATATTGCCAATCCAATTGACTTAGCCTTGGCCGTGATGAATAAATCTGAGCACGTGATGCTCTCGGGCGCAGGAGCGGAAGAATTTGCCCTGACTCAAGGCTTTACTTTAGTGCCAAACCATCATTTTGATACTGACGAGCGTTATCAGCAATTACTCGATACACGGCAAAAACTGCAAGTTGCGGCTAAATCTGAACAAGTTGCTAATGTTGAGATGAAGGACCTCGATTACAAATTTGGTACCGTTGGTGCTGTCGCCTTAGATAAAAAGGGTAACTTAGCTGCAGGTACATCGACCGGTGGTATGACGGCAAAACGCTTTGGTCGTATCGGTGACTCTCCTGTCATCGGTGCTGGCACTTATGCTGAAAACGGTGTTTGTGCCGTATCGGCAACGGGTCATGGTGAATTCTTTATCCGTTACCTCGTCGCGGGGGATATTTGTGCCAAGGTGAAATATCAGCAAAAATCTATCATTCAGGCAGCAGATGAAGTTATTAATCAACGTCTTATCACTGCTGGCGGTTCAGGTGGTGTGATTGCAGTCGATCAGCGTGGCAATATTGCTACGCCATTTAATACCGAAGGTATGTACCGCGCCACCCGTAGTAATGGTGAGCCAGCCCAAGTGCTGATTTGGCATGATCAATAATGTCATTGGTAGAAGCATCTAGGTTTATAACTGACATGACTTAGAAACGTTAAAACTTCGAAACCTTAAAAGCGAGTGCCGCAAAAGTGGACTCGCTTTTATTTTTATATCTCAATTTTACTAATATATTGAAAAATAACCAGATAAATATCATTAAGCAGTATGGCTTATGATGTTTATCTGAGTGGTACGGTTTGAGTTGGCCTAATAATTAGCGTTGTTTTACCCTTTGAAATTCAAATCTAGCAGTATAGAAGCCTAGATGTTTATATATCTAAATGATCTATTATTACTGTTTAATATATCAAATAGTTATTGATTCATTATCCATCGACCCATAAAGGCATAGAATCCGGCTCAGACAATGCATTAAATGGGAGTCATTGATGGAACAATTACCGATATTGAATTTAAGTGATTGGCATGCTGGTGGACAACGTCGTAACGCTTTTATTACTAAGCTTGCCGATGCTGCCAGAAGAATAGGGTTTTTCTATCTCACAGGCCACGGCATTGAGCTTGCTAGACAGCAGCAAGTACTTAAGTTAGCGGCAGATTTCTTTGCACTGCCCGTAGTAGATAAACTAGCGGTGAAAATGGCTAATACACCGCATTTTCGCGGTTATACCCGTTTGCAAGGTGAATTGACCTTAGGGAAACCGGACTTGCGGGAACAATTTGATATCATGCAAGAAGAAGTGGCTAACCCTCAGCAGTCTGATGTGCCTATATGGTGGCAGCTACAGGGGCCTAATCAATGGCCGTCACAATTACCACAGATGAAATCGACTTTATTGGCATGGCAACAGGATTTAGCCGATACCAGTGTCATACTATTGAGGGCTTTAGCTGTTGCGCTGGAGCAGCCAGAAAGCGCCTTTGATGCCACGATTGAAGCGGGTCCATATCAGCATATGAAGCTTATTCGCTATCCCAGCGCGGATGGACAGACTTCTGGCCAAGGCGTAGGGGCACACAAAGATCCTGGCTATTTGACCTTAGTGCTGCAAGATAAGCAATCCGGTTTAGAGGTTCAGACTGACAACGGTTGGTTAAGCATACCGCCATTAGAAGATGCCTTTGTGGTGAATATAGGTGAATTACTTGAGTTGGCTTCTAATGGGTATTTAAAGGCAACCAACCATAGGGTGACGAGCCCGCCTGCTGGGGTCGAGCGCTACTCGTGCGCCTTTTTTATGGCGGCGCAGTTGAATGCGACAGTCCCTTTGTTACCTTTGCCAAAGCATTTGGCGAACCAAGCTCAAGGACCGGCAAGCGATCCATTAAATCCACTTTTCCACCAAGTGGGCCAGAACGTATTAAAAGGGCGTTTACGCTCTCATCCCGACGTTGCTCAAGCACATTACGCCTCATTCGCTCATGCCATTTAATGGTTATTAGGATCTATTATGCAATTTAAAACTAAATTACTTCACACCCATTATGCCGCTGATAACTCGACGGGCGCTCTTACAACTCCTATCTATCAAAGTAGCACCTTCGCCTACGGTAGTGCCGAGGATGGTCGAGCCCGTTTTGCAGGTGAGCAACCGGGCTTTATCTACAGTCGCATGGCGAATCCGACAGTGCAGGCGCTTGAATATCAATTAGCACAACTGGAAGGGGCTGATGAAGCACTCGTTGTTGCGAGTGGGATGGCGGCAATCAGCAGTATTTTCTATGCTTTAGCCAGTCAAGGTGATGAAATCGCATTTATCGACCCCGTATACGGTGGCACTGCGGCATTTTTAATCCAAACGTTAACCCGCGCGGGTATTACTGTGCGCCGTTATCAAGATGATGATCATTTATTGGCAGAGATTACCGCCGAAACAAAAATTATTTTATTTGAGCCCATCACCAATCCGACCTTAAAAGTCAGTGACTACCGTAAGGTTAAGCTTGCCGCCGAAAAAGTGGGCGCTATAACCATTTGTGATAATACGTTTTTAACCCCGTATTTATTCAAACCGCTGGAACATGGCATTGATATCGTGATGCACAGTGCCACTAAGTATTTAAGTGGCCATGGCGATTTAATCGCAGGTGTTGTCGCTGGACCTAAGGCATTAATGCAACCTATTCGCACTATAGCGCTTAAACATATCGGCGCTGCGATTGGGCCACAGGAAGCCTATTTATTACAGCGAGGCTTACGTACCTTAGCACTTAGAATGGATGCTCATCTTGCGGGCGCGGCTAAGGTCGCCGCTTTTCTTGCAACCCATCCGAGCGTTGCAAAAGTTTATTACCCAGGGCTAGCAGAGGATCAAGGTCATCAAGTTCTGAGTGAAACCATCAACGCCTTTGGCGGTATGGTGAGTATTGAGCTCGAAGGGGGCTTTAATCGAGCGGCGCAGTTTTTAGATCATTTGAATTTGTTTACCCAAGCGGTCAGTTTAGGCGACTTAGAGAGCCTTGCTTGCCACCCCGCTAGTACCACCCATGCCGCTATGGATGCCACGAGTCGGCTAGCTTCAGGGGTGAATGACAACCTGATTAGATTGAGCATTGGCGTCGAAGATCCTCAAGATTTGATTGCCGATCTTGAGCAAGCCTTAGCCATTTAAGCATATTGATACTAGCCATCCCCAGTTAAATTGATTGGGGATTTCAAAAGTATAATGTTATTAATTTCGTCTATCTAAAGTTAATTTCCGTATTTTTTTACGTTTTTTTTACGCGTCAGAATTGTTTTCGTCTGTTAAAGTGAAAATCTGTATGACATAACGACTTACATTTTGATGGACAAACTAAGTGTTTTTAAACTCTCTGTTAGGTTGAGCTTTATTTCTGAGTGCCTACTCGCTATTTGCTTGTATTTACCCTCTTGGAGGGTGTCATCTAAAGCATTATTATTGTACTCCAACTCGTTGTCGTTATGATTACACTTCAATGTTGTTTTCAATATACGTATATGGC
Organism: Shewanella sp. NKUCC05_KAH; assembly: GCF_019345585.1. Taxonomy (NCBI): domain Bacteria; kingdom Pseudomonadati; phylum Pseudomonadota; class Gammaproteobacteria; order Alteromonadales; family Shewanellaceae; genus Shewanella; species Shewanella sp. NKUCC05_KAH. The sequence goes on along the minus strand of NZ_JAHKQZ010000002.1, from coordinate 39,802 downwards.
TGTATTTGTTGAAGCTATTCGTGTTTATTTTTTATTTAACGCTCCTTATTATTCTCTCCCAATGATAGATGTGGCTGTTTTTATCAATCTAATCGCTTTTATTGTCATAGCCATTGTCGCGACGATAAGTCAACTTGCAATCCACCTTAGACGACAACAAAGAGTATTCGGGACGATCTATTTCCTAACCTAACTCTGTTATCGATTGCATATAATTTTAGAACAGGACGTGAGCGCTTGTATTTTATGATACCTAATAAATTATTCATTAAGTCTTTCACGATAAATATCTAAAGGTGAGTTGGAATGATTGCAGTCAGTGGAATACAGAAATCTAGCTCTCGATTTCATACCATAATTCATCTATGTAGCTTTTTGATTGTCATATATAGCTTCACCATGTTGATGCCTATCGCTGTTGCATTATTTTATAAAGATGGATATATCACTCCATTTTTAATCACATTCCTCCTTTCCCTTTTTATTGGTGTGGTCGGTTGGAAGATGACAAGTGAGGAAAATAAAAATCTGCAAAAACGTGATGGCTTCATGGTCGCTTGTTTATTTTGGCTGATATTTTCCTTAATGAGTGCATTACCTTTTCTTCTTGATAGACGATTGGACTTGAGTTTAATCGATGCCATGTTTGAAGGTGTGTCAGGCATTACGACGACTGGAGCCTCGATTTTTTCTGATATTGATGAACTACCCAAATCGATTTTATTTTATCGAGCACAGCTTAATTTCCTCGGTGGGTTAGGGATAATTGTTTTGGCCGTTGCAATTATGCCATTTCTTGGTATTGGTGGCGCAAAATTATATCAGTCTGAGATGCCAGGTCCCATGAAAGAGGAAAAGATGACGCCCCGCCTTGCGGATACGGCTCGAAATTTATGGGGGCTTTATAGCGTACTTGCCTTAGGTTGTGCAGTTGCTTATAAACTTGCAGGAATGAATTGGTTTAATGCCATATGTCATAGTCTATCTACCGTTTCATTGGGTGGATTTTCCACACATAGCGACAGCTTAGGATATTATAACAGTGCTGCAATTGAGCTTGTGGGTGGTGTATTTTCAATACTGGCAGCAATCAATTTCGCCTTATACTACATAGTGTTAGTTCGACGAAGCTTCAAGCCTATTTGGTATAATGCGGAGGTTCGATTTTTTATTCTCATATTATCTATTGTTGTTGGGATCGCTTGTTTAGAGCTGAATCGTACTCAAACTTTTGATATTAAAGATTCATTGGTACATGGATTTTTTCAAACAGTTTCAGTTATGACGGACAATGGATTAGGCTCTGCAGGTTATCCTAATTGGCCCAGTCATATTGTGCTTTTATTATTAGGCGCGAGCTTTTTTGGTGGATGCTTTGGTTCTACTTGTGGCGGTATTAAAGCTGTCAGATTTTTACTTTTGTACCGTCAAGGGATCCGAGAAATTCATCAATTGGTTCATCCTAATGCCATTTTAACGACAAAGATCAGTGGCCAAGTCGTTTCAGACAGAGTCATTCGTTCAGTATGGGGATTATTTTTCCTGTACATATTTTTTACTTGCGTTTTTGTATGGGGATTGGTCGCCATTGGACATGATTTTGCCACCGCCTTTGGAACAGTCGCCGCGTGCATTAATAATATGGGGATTGGTTATGGTGACACTGCATCTGGATTTGGCACGTTAAAAGATGCGGCTAAATGGCTGATGTGTGTCGCTATGCTTTTTGGGCGATTAGAAATATTTCCTGTACTCATTATTTTCTCACGGGCATTCTGGCGATTTTAATTTTAAGTGTATTTTATGGTTGATTTGTCGAATTGACTGGGAGGGGCAGTAAATGAAATGGTTATTGAGATGTATATTACTCATTATGCTAGTAGGGTGTCAGAAATCGCCAGTTTATACTAAGTTAGAAGGCCTTGCGCAGGGAACGAGTTGGCATGTGACATTTTGGAGTAAAGACAAGATAAATAGTACAGAGATAAATCGCGAGATTGAGCGGCAATTGTCAGAAATAGATCTTCATATGTCTACTTATCGTTCAGATTCGGTGATTTCTCGTTTTAACAGTATGCACTCCGCTATGGCGGTCGGGGATGATATTTTAGGGCTCATAGGGATAGCCAAGGAGGTCACTTCAAAAACGGAGGGTTGTTATGATTTGACCATTAAACCATTATTCGATTTGTGGGGATTTACCCATAACCAATTAACCATTCCTACAGAAAGTGCACTCCAACAGACATTAACCTATGTAGGCTTACATCATTTAAGTATTGATAATCAAATGTTAACTAAAGATTTGCCAGAGGTACATCTTGATTTATCTTCGATTGGACAGGGATATAGTGTTGGCAAAGTTGCAGATGTGCTAAAGCGATACAATATCGATAATTATTTGGTAGAGATTGGCGGCGAAATGGTCGTACACGGCAGTAAACTCGATGGTTCTGCTTGGAAAATCGCGATTGAAAAACCACTGCCCGAACAGCGAACAATGCAAAAGGTTCTGCTTATTGATTTCCCTCAAGCGATCATGACATCGGGTACATATCGTCATTATTTTGATCATTTAGGACAGCGCTATTCACATATTATTGATGCGCGAACCGGTAAACCCGTAACCCATAACACAGTATCTGTAACTGTATTGGCAACGGATCCGGCTAGAGCAGATGCTTGGTCTACAGCGCTATTATGTTTAGGAAGTCAAGAAGGATTAGTCGTCGCTAATCAGAATGATATAAAAGCATTATTTATTGATGACAATAAAGGTGTACTTAAAGAGATTAAGACAGATAGCTATAATAAAATGAAAAATATAGAGCTTAATTAATCTACAATATCATCGCTTGGTCATGTGTTAATGCCAGTTAGTATTTCTAGCTGGCATTTTTATTTTACTTTTATAGCTAATGCCATGGTTTATTGTGGCCTTATTTACCACTGATTATGATGACTTTTACGTATTCTTTACGGGATTAGTCATTTGAACTCTAGAGACTTTACGCGGTTAATTCATATATTTGTCCTGTTACTCACTTTCTTAAGGACAAATTATATGGACTGGATATTTCTAATACTTTCCATAGCACTTTTCATCTACTTAGCAGTGGCAATGTTTGCCCCTAATAAGTTTTAGGAGTCGTTATGTTTGAAATTACCCTTATTTTTACTACTGCGCTTGGGCTCGCATGGCTGTTGGGATCCTATATGACAGGGGTTTTCTCTGGTCAGTCCCATTTTTCAGATCGTTTATTTAATCCCATTGAAAAGTGGATTTATCGGGCTATAGGCGTAAATGCCCATTCGGGGATGACATGGAAATCCTATGGTGCGGCGTTTCTTATCAGCAACTTGGTACTTGGCATTTTGGCGTTTCTTATCCTTAAATTCCAACATGTGCTACCACTTAACCCCGATGGTATAGGACCATTATCTTGGGATCTGGCGTTGCACACTGCGGTGTCATTCCTCACCAATACCAATCAACAGCACTATTCCGGGCAGGCTCAGCTCAGTTATTTATCCCAAGGATTTGTCATTGTCACGCTGCAATTTGTTACTCCAGCCATGGCGCTGGCGGTTTGTGTGGCGATTTTGCGGGGAATGTTAGGCGGGTTGAATAATGACAGCGCCAAAGAGGGCGAGGCTCGAAATCTGGGTAACTATTATGTTGACTTAGTGCGCGGTGTGCTCAGACTTATGCTGCCATTAGCGGCTATTGTGGCGCTGTTACTGACTTGGCAAGGCGTACCGAGTAGTTTTGACGGTGCGCAAAAAGTAAACACCTTAGATTCTGCATCACCTATCACTGAGCAGGTCGTTCCGATCGGCCCCGTTGCTTCTATGGTGGCCATCAAGCAGTTAGGTACTAATGGCGGTGGCTGGTATGGCCCCAACAGCAGTAACCCGCTTGAAAACCCAACGCCAGTCAGTAATGTAATCGAGACCATTGCCTTAGTGCTGATCCCTATGGCCGTCGTCTTTATGGCTGGCGGAATGCTAAGACGCAAAAAATTTACCTTGATGGCTCTGGTTGCTATGGGTTTATTGAGCGTCAGTTTTCTTGGGGCAACTGTGTACAGCGAGTTGCAACCCAACGCCGCCTTTGCGGGATTAAGCGCCCAAGGGCCGAATATGGAGGGTAAAGAAGTTCGCTTTGGACCTGAGCTTTCGGCGCTATGGGCTTCTTTTACCACACAAACCTCTAACGGTTCGGTCAATGCCATGCACGATTCATTCAATCCAATCGGGGGATTGATGACGCGATCAGGCATGTTACTTAATGCGATATGGGGCGGTATTGGCTGCGGTTTTGTTAACTTTATCGTTTATGTGTGGATTGCTGTTTTCTTATCGGGATTGATGATTGGCCGTACGCCAGAGATATTTGGTCGTAAGCTCGAAACCCGTGAAATCACCCTTTTGGGAAGTCTATTAGTTTTACCTACCTTGTGCGTCTTAGGTTTGACGGCGATCACTGTAGCTATTCCGAGTGTTACGGGCAACAGCAACCCCGGCTTTCATGGAATTTCGCAAGTCTTTTACGAATATACCTCCGCTTTTGCTAATAACGGTTCGGGTTTTGAAGGTTTAGGTGATAACACGCCTTGGTGGAATATCAGCTGCGTTATCGCCTTACTGCTTGGTCGATACCTGCCGCTGTTTTTACCGCTGGCGATTGCGGGGATGATGTCGAGTAAAAGAGTGAGCCCCGACAGTAACGCGAGCTTGAAGCTCGAGAGTCCCACCTTTTGTTTCACCCTTATTGCTGTGATTTTAATCATTAACTTCCTGTCTTTCTTACCTGCGGCGGTATTAGGGCCTATTGGCGAAGCTTTAGAACTTGCCACTATGAGTCTGGAGAAATAGTCATGCATAAACCTGCTCAAATATTAGATAGCGCCGGCGTGAAGCAAGCTGCCTTTGGTGCTGTAAAGAAAATGTCCTTAGTGAGTATGGCTGGCAACCCTGTGATGTTCGTAGTGATGGTCGGCGCTTTACTCGCCGCTTTGATCACAGGACAAAAGTTCTTCAATGGCGAGACTGTTGGTTTTGAGCTAGCCACGACCCTTATTCTTTTGCTTACCGTGTGGTTTTCTAACTTTGCGGAATCCGTGGCAGAGGCAAGGGGTCGTGGACAAGCGGCCAGCTTAAAGTCGGCGAAAGAGGCCTTGCAGGCGAGGCGCATACGCCACGGTGAGTTGGAATCAGTATCCGCAACTTTGCTTGTCAAAGGCGATAAGGTGAAGGTTTTACAGGGTGATTATATTCCTGCCGATGGTGAAATCATTGAAGGGATAGCCACGATCAACGAATCGGCGATTACCGGTGAATCTGCGGCTGTGCTGCGTGAAGCGGGTACAGATCATTCCGGTGTGATTGGCGGCACTAAGGTACTTACGGGTGAAATTACTGTGCTGGTTGCCAACGATCCTGGGAATAGCTTCTTAGATCGCATGATAGGGCTGGTCGAAGGGGCAAAGCGTCAGAAAACACCGAACGAAACGGCGTTGACTGTGCTACTTGCATCATTGACTGCGGTTTTCCTCATCGTGGTGGTGACTTTGCCACCCATGGCGGGTTTCGTCGGTGCAAGCCTTGATTACACTATGTTAATTGCGCTGTTAGTGTGTTTGATCCCAACGACGATTGGTGGCTTGTTACCCGCTATTGGTATTGCAGGCATGAACCGCGCCTTAGCCGCCAATGTGGTCGCTAAATCGGGTAAAGCCGTGGAAGTTGCGGGGGATATCGATACGTTACTGCTGGATAAAACTGGCACTATCACTTTCGGTGATCGTCAAGCGACCGCATTTTTACCCGTGAAAGGCATTGCAGCTGAGATGTTGCGTGATGCGGCGGTGCTGTCTTCCCTCGATGACCCCACCCCTGAAGGGAAATCTGTACTCAAATTAGCCATAGATTTGGGCGCGGTGTTACCCGTCAAACCTACGGATGCGACTTTTATCCCATTTACACCGGAGACTCGGGTTTCTGGGGTCATTTTAACCGATGGTATTCAAGGCATTAAAGGCGCGGGCGATGCGATGCAGTTTTGGGCGCAGCAGCATCAAATTCACTGGCCTGAATCTGTTAACGCGCTTATCCGCAAAGTGGCTTTGCAGGGGGGCACTCCCTTAGTCGTCGCCAGTTGCACGCACATTTTAGGGGTTATAGCCTTAAGTGACGTGATTAAGCCAGGCGTTGCGGAGCGGTTTGCCCGTTTAAGGGCGCTCGGTGTACGGACCATCATGGTGACAGGGGATAATCCGCTAACGGCTGGCGTGATTGCCGCCGAAGCTGGGGTCGATGATTTTGTCGCTGAAGCTAAACCTGAGGATAAACTTGCCCTTATTCGTGCAGAGCAGGCCAAAGGTCGATTAGTGGCTATGGTGGGGGATGGCACTAACGATGCGCCGGCATTAGCGCAGGCCGATGTAGGTCTTGCGATGAACTCGGGTACCCAAGCCGCTAAAGAAGCTGGCAATATGGTGGACTTGGATTCTGATCCCACTAAATTACTGGCTATCGTTGAAGTCGGAAAACAATTGCTGATCACCCGCGGCGCCTTGACTACATTCTCCCTCTCTAATGATGTGGCTAAGTATTTTGCCATTATTCCTGCGGTATTTGCGGGGGCTTTGCCTGCGATTGGTGCACTGGATCTGATGCAGCTTCACAGCCCAACCTCAGCCGTACTCGCAGCGCTCGTATTTAACGCTCTTATCATTCCAGCCTTAATTCCATTGGCATTAAAAGGCATCAAACTCAGACCCATAAGTGCAGAAAAATTACTGCGAAATAACATGCTGATTTATGGCTTAGGTGGGGTGATTTTACCCTTTGTCGGCATTAAAGCACTCGACTCAATCATTGCACTTATGCTCTAGGAGACAGTAATGAATTCAATCGTATATACCACTAAAACTCAGCATGCCGTTATGGGATTGAGAGCCAGTCTCGCCCTGTTATTTGTGTGTGGCGTTGTCTATACCGGCACTGTGACTCAGCTCGGAGGCGCTTTATTTCCCGTACAAGCTAAGGGCAGTGTGATCCACAGGGATAATATCGCTATGGGTTCTGAGTTCATCGCTCAGCCCTTTGTTAATCCGGCCTATTTTTTTAGTCGGCCGAGCGCTGTCGGTTACGATCCTATGGCGACAGGTGGTAGTAATCTTGCGCCGAGTAACCCGGCGTTACGTGAACGTGTGATGGCAACAAGCCAAGAAATCCAAGCCAGAGAATCTGTTCAGGCCGCTGATATTCCAGTGGATTTACTCGCCACATCGGGCGCGGGACTGGATCCTCATATTTCACCCGCAGCAGCCAAACTGCAAGTCGCGCGCGTGGCTCAGGCTCGACAGTTAGCCGAACCACAAGTGTCGACCTTAGTGGCGCAATTTATCGAACCACCGCAGTGGGGCATTTTTGGGCAAGCGCGCGTCAATGTGCTCAAGCTCAACCTCGCTCTCGACCAGATTGCTAAACACGCTCAATAAAACAATATTCTACTGAATTTAAGGATAAATTTTTATGTTACCGATTAAGTCAGCTCCTTGTTCGCGCCTCTGTGCGGGTGTGATGATGGCGTTATCTTCACTCTCTATGGGCGCGCTTGCCAGCACTGAGACTCATGGGGGCAATGCCTCTTGGCAGAGTCAAGGGAGTGTGATGCTCATCAGTGATTATGCGTTTCGCGGTATTTCTCAAACTGATGAAGGACCTGCAGTTCAAGCAGGGTATAGCTTAAGCCATGATTCTGGCTGGTATGGCTCGCTTTGGGGCAGTAACATCGAATTTGGGGATGGAAGTTTAGAACTCGACTTGTCCGCTGGCTGGGCCAAGGATTGGGATAATGGCTTAACAACGGACCTAGGCGTGATACGTTACCAATACTCTCAGGACGATACCGACCTGAGTTATAACGAAATTTATGCTGTGGTAAGCTACGCCGATGCTAAGTTAGGGCTGGTTTATTCTCCTGATTATTTTGGCGAGAATGTGGACGATTTTCAGTATGTTTATGCCAGTTATGAGCCGCAGCTGTTCTCTAATGTAAGTCTAGTACTGCATCTTGGGAGCAATTTTTTTGCTTCTCAGCAAGATATGGCACTGTTTTTAGGTTCTATGGCCGCAAGCAATAGCCACTATTTAGATTGGCGAGTTGGGCTGAACCTCAATATGACTGAGCAGGATGTGTTGAGTGTCGGTTATGTCGATACGGATTTATCGCAGAGTCAGTGCCAGTCCCTGTGTGATGCGCGCTGGATAGTGAGTCTTTCAAGGAGTTTCTAATCGTGGTACCAATCAGTCAAACACAGCAAGCCAATGCGCTCTTAAGTCAGATACAGCAAAATGATAAAGGTAAACTGACGGTTTTTCTTGGGGCGGCACCTGGCGTGGGCAAGACCTATGCAATGCTCAGTGCGGCAAGGGAAATGGCCCAGCAAGGTGTCGATTTGCTGGTTGGACTGGTGGAAACCCATGGGCGTGCCGATACCGAGGCCATGGTAGCGGGTTTTGAGGTATTGGCACGTAAACCCATTGATTATCATCATAATCGTTTAACGGAATTCGATTTGGATGCGGCGCTGCTTCGTCGGCCTAAGCTTATCTTAGTCGATGAGTTGGCCCACACGAATGTCCCCGGTAGTCGCCATAAACGGCGCTATCAAGACGTCGCAGAATTATTGGCAGCGGGCATTGATGTCTATACCACAGTCAATATCCAACATTTGGTCAGTTTGAATGATCTGGTGTTGCAAATTACTCAAGTGCGGGTACGGGAAACCGTCCCCGATCGCTTCCTTGATGAAGCCCATGAAATTATATTTGTCGATTTACCGCCATCAACACTCATCGAACGCTTACAGCAAGGCAAAGTTTATCTGCCAGAGTATGCTCGCTCGGCTTTAGATGCTTTTTTTTCGGTCTCGAATTTGACTGCACTGCGCGAATTAGCAATGAAAAAAGTCATAGAGCGAGTCGATGCCAAGCTGATTTGCGAGCTAGATGCTAAGGCTCTCGGCACAGAGTTTGTACTCAAAGACAGATTGTTGGTTTTAGTGAGCAACAGCAGTGATCATCAATACTTGATCCGCATAGGCCGACAGATTGCCGAGCGGCGGCAAATTCCTTGGTTAGTGCTTTGGGTCGATACCGGCAAAGCGCTGGGCCTTTATCAGCGGAAAAGGCTAAATGAGGCCTTTGCCTTAGCGAAGGAACTTGGCGCGCAGACCGAAGTATTACGCGACACGAGCAGTTATCAGGCCATTTTACCTTACATAGCCCTGCATCGAATTAACACAGTATTAGTCGGCGCGGGTGTGAAACGCACCTATCCTTGGTGGCGTAAAAGGCTGTATCAACGCTTGATTGAGTCTGGTTTACCTGTTGAGGTGAGTGTCTATCACGCACCCGAAAACCAAATACAAGTACGAGATCCTATTACGCCTAAAGCCAGTTTTGGTGATCTTCGAGGCCATATTCTTGGGCTGATTGGCGTGGTGGTTATTTTTCCGCTGGTGGCATTTTTAGATACTTGGCTCAGTAATGGCAATCTGGTGTTGTTATATGTTTTCTTGATTGTCAGCATTGGTTTAACCTATGGCGCTAGGCCTGCCATGGCAACTGCGGTGTGGTCTTTTTTCAGCTTTAATTTCTTTCTTACTGATCCCAAATTTACTATGAATGTAAATAGTCAGGATGATATTGCCACTTTAATCTTTTTGATGTGTATAGGGCTTATCAGTGGCCCTGCGGCATCTCGGATCCGAAATCAGTTTATTTTGCTGCGTGAGTCAAATCGTTATGCTGAAACTTTAAAAGATGTTGCCCAAGAATTATCGGTCGCCGATGATGAAAAAGCCCTTTGGCAAACGATAGGGCGCAAGATTGCTGGTTCAGTGAATGCCGATTGTTATATTGTTTTGCAGCGTAAAGATGGTCAGCGATCCTATTTACCGCTGCTGAATACGCCATTTAACGACCTTGATTTAGCCGCAATCGATTGGACCTTGCGCCATGGGCAAGCGGCGGGGCGTTTGAGCGATACCTTGAGCGCATCGGGTGTGAGTGTGTTCCCCATTGAACTTGAAGGTACGACGATTGGCGCGGCGATTTTAGATTGGCAACCTACGGTCAACGAACTCAGTCCGTTTGATAGAGAGCTTATTCTGGCCATGTTACAGCAAGGCGCTAATACATGGCGGCGTATTCAGTTAGTGTCAGATCTTGAATCGGCACGGGTGAAAACAGAAATTGAGCAGTTACGTTCTGCATTATTATCGTCAGTGTCTCACGATCTAAAATCACCACTCTCTGCCATGATGGGGGCGGCGGAGAGCTTAAAACTATTGAATAAACAATTGCTAGAGGCCGACCGTAACGAGCTACTTGATACTATTTTGCAAGAAAGCCGTCGCTTGGACAGCTATATCCAAAATCTACTCGATATGACACGCCTGGGTCATGGCACTTTGAGCATAGAGCGTGATTGGGTTTCGGCAGATGACATTATTGGCAGCGTACTTGGCAGGCTTAAACGCTATTTCCCTAATGCAATCGTTGAATATCACAGAGAAAAAGAACCCCCACTCCTATTTGTGCATGCGGCGCTGATTGAGCAAGGATTATTTAACATTCTAGAGAATGCTGTTCGATTTTCACCACCAGAAGAGCCTATTTGTATTGAATTGACCATTTCTAATCACCGTTGCTGTATTGCCATTGAAGATAGAGGCCCAGGGATTCCCGCCAGCCATAGGGATCAAATTTTCGATATGTTTTATGTGGTTGCCGATGGCGATCAGAAAAAACAGAATACAGGTATGGGGCTGGCTATTTGCAAAGGCATGATAGCTGCACACGGCGGTAGTGTTCGCGTTACCGATTGCCTACAGGGGCAAGGTACTCGTTTTGAAGTTGAATTGCCGTTAGACTATCCCGTTCCTGGCTAATCATTTTTAGCCAAAATATCCTTAATAAACCACAGAATGGACTAGAGACGTGGCAATAAAAATCGTGGTTATCGATGATGAGACCCAAATACGCCGCATGCTGCGGATTGCACTCACCAGTGAGGGCTATGACGTTACCGAAGCTGAAAATGGTCAGCAAGGGCTCGCAGCTGTCGCTCGACAGCAACCTGAATTAGTTATTTTGGATTTAGGCTTGCCGGATATGGAAGGCCATCAAGTGCTACAGGAGTTACGGGGATGGTCCGATGTTGCTGTGATTGTATTGTCGGTTCGCAATCAAGATAAAGAAAAAGTCGCAGCATTAGATGCAGGCGCGCAGGATTATGTGACCAAACCCTTTAGTGTGGAAGAGTTACTGGCAAGGGTGCGAGCGATTTTAAGGGACCATATCAAACCTGAAAAATTACCCATATTAGATGACGGCAAGTTACAGATTGATTTAAGTCGCAGGCTGGTTAAAGTTGATCATCAAATTGTCGAACTTACACCCAAGGAATACGCAGTATTGTCTAAATTGGCGTCGTCACCTAACTGCGTTGTCACTCAGACTCAGTTGCTCAAAGAAATTTGGGGGCCCGCTCATACAGAAGACACACATTATCTACGAATTGTGGTCAGTCACTTAAGGCAAAAATTAGGCGACTCCCCGAGTGAACCTCAGTATGTGCGGACTGAGCCCGGTGTAGGTTATCGCTTTTATATCGACTTATAGCTTGTATCAATAGCGAATTAAAACGCGTTGGAATGACAAGTAAAATGATCACCGAAGACTGATGGTATTACCTTCCTCAATCAGATACTTGTCTGATTTCAGTTTGTAGTGTTCGCTTCAGTTAACTCTAAGTCGCTCTTTCTGGCTGCCTTTTTTGACGCTATTTTTGTCCTGTTAGCTCTTGTTGACATTGGATTATACCAATCGTATTAAATATCTGTTCATTCAGCGGGAGTTCAACGCGCTTTAGACAAGGCGAAGGCTTGAAGGCATAGTGGTGCTCTGTCGAAAGCCTTAAACGCAGTATAAAGCGCTTTGCCATGCAGTTAACATCAGCCGCCCTTCGGGAGCCACACAGGCATCCCACTCCGGTGTTGCATTGACTTAAAAGGGAATAACCATTTCTGCGTCAATGCGCCTTGGATTGAGATGCCTGTGAGGCTCTGAACTGATTAGATATTTAATGTGATTGGTATTATGCACTAGATAAGCCCAATCGATATAAATCGCACATTCTTGCCGATATTTTGACTAGACTACAAACGTAGGGTTAATTCGAGGGAAAGACTATGGACTTAATTAAAATCCGCGACCATATGGATCGTCAGCCCGTGTTGCTGCGCGCTAATATGTCGCTTGCGACTGCGGTCGAAAAGCTGTTGGATAATAATAAAATGGGCGCAGCAGTGGTTGATGATGCGGGCGATTTGGTGGGTTTTTTATCCCAGCAGGATTGTTTGGCTGTGATGATCAAAAGTAGCTATCACTGTGATATGACCTCAGTGGTGAAGGATTGCATGCGCACTGAAGTGCTGTTCGTTGGACCAGATGACAGTATTTTGCAGCTCGCCGAACAAATGCTAGGGCCTAAACCTAAAGTGTATCCAGTGGTTGAACATGGCAAAGTGATTGGCACGATTAATCGCACCAATGTGCTCAAAGCCATGAATATCTATATGCAACAATGTTATCTGTCACCGGTTTAATCTAAGTCGAGCCAGTGCGAAACTGACACGCCATATACTGAGTGCAGAGTAAATTAGCAATACCATTACGCCACTTTCCTTGCTAGGATCGCCGTTTTTGATGCTAGCAATGGAATTTGGATTTGAACTCAGACAAACATCCGCTATCGAACGCCTTTCTTAATCTTTGTTATCAGAGCGACGCGTCGCGGATCCGTCGTCGTTTATTTAAGCTCAATAAAGAAGCCGACTCAGATAAAAAGACCCAAGTCTTAGCTCAGCTGAGCGAGCAAGCGCAGGCGGCGTTTGAGAAGGTTGAGCAGCGCCGTAACGCTCGCCCTAAAATCCACTATCCTGAAAACCTGCCTGTTTCCTTGATGCGCGATGATATTGCACGCGCGATTGCGGGCAATCAAGTGGTGATCATCGCCGGTGAAACGGGCTCGGGCAAAACAACCCAGTTACCTAAAATCTGTTTGGAATTAGGCCTAGGTTGCCGTGGCATGATAGGCCACACCCAGCCACGACGTTTAGCAGCCCGCAGTGTGGCGAGCCGAGTCGCAGAAGAATTACAAAGTCCGCTCGGTGAAGTGGTTGGCTTTAAAGTGCGTTTTGCCGATGCGCTTAAGAGTGACTCTTATATCAAGTTGATGACCGACGGTATTTTACTGGCGGAATTGACCTCCGATCGCAATCTCGATCAATACGATACCATCATCATAGATGAGGCCCACGAGCGCAGCCTCAATATCGATTTTATTCTGGGCTACCTTAAACAGATCCTTAAAAGACGCCCCGATCTCAAAGTCATCATCACGTCGGCGACCATAGATGTTGAGCGTTTTTCTCAGCATTTCAACAATGCACCTATTATCGAAGTGTCGGGCCGTACCTTTCCGGTCGAAACCCGTTATCGTCCATTGGTGCAAGATAGCGATGCCGATTTAGATCAAATCGAAGGCATTTTTGCCGCGGTCGATGAGCTGGTGGCCGAAGGGCTGGGCGACATTCTGATCTTTATGAACGGCGAGCGGGAAATTCGCGATACGGCCGAGCAATTGAGTCGGCGTAATTACCGCGATACCGAAATTTTGCCGTTGTACGCGCGTTTATCTTACGGTGAGCAGTCTAAAGTTTTCAGTAGTCACAGAGGTCGGCGGATTGTATTAGCGACCAACGTGGCGGAAACCTCGCTGACTGTGCCGGGCATTCGCTACGTTATTGACCCTGGTACGGCGCGTATCAGCCGTTATAGCTATCGCACTAAGGTGCAACGTTTACCGATTGAACCTATCTCGCAGGCGAGTGCCAATCAGCGCCAAGGCCGTTGTGGCCGTGTAGGGCCGGGTATTTGTATCCGTTTGTACGATGAGGCGGATTTTAATAATCGTCCGGCGTTTACCGATCCAGAAATTTTGCGCACTAACTTGGCTTCGGTCATTTTGCAGATGCTGGCCATCGGTTTGGGTGATATCGCCGGTTTCCCCTTTATCGAGCCACCTGATCCACGCCATATCCGCGATGGTTTCTTACTGCTCGAAGAATTACAAGCGGTTGAGAGCAAACACGGCAAGCTAGTGTTGACGCCACTTGGGCGTAATTTGGCGCAAATTCCTGTGGACCCGCGTTTGGCGCGTATGGTGGTCGAGAGTCAGCAGTTAGGTTGTTTGAACGAAGTGCTAGTGATTGCTGCGGGCTTATCGATTCAAGATCCCCGCGAACGTCCGATGGAGAAGAAGCAAGCCAGTGATGAAGCCCATCGCCGTTTTGCCGATCCCAGTTCCGATTTCGTCAGTTGGATAAACCTGTGGCAGCACTTAAAAGATCAACAAAAAGAGTTATCTGCTAGCCAGTTCCGTAAAAAGTGCCGCGATGAATATTTAGCCTATTTGCGCGTTCGCGAGTGGCAGGATTTATACGCCCAGCTTAAGCAAGCCGTACACGATTTAAAGTGGCGCCTAAACGATACACCAGCCAATTACGACAGCTTGCACCGTGCGCTCTTATCGGGCTTATTGAGTCATGTTGGTTTTAAAGATAACAATAACGAGTACTTAGGTGCCCGTAATCGTAAATTCTTTGTATTCCCAGGTTCGCCACTGGCCAAAAAAGGCCCTAAGTGGATCATGGCGGCTGAGCTTACCGAAACCTCACGCTTATTCGCTCGCTGCTGCGCCAAAATCGAACCCGAATGGCTAGAGCCCTTAGCCGCGCATTTGATCAAGAAAAGCTATGTCGAGCCCCATTTTGAGGCAAAACCTGGCAGCGTTATCGCCCTTGAGAATCAAGTGCTCTACGGCTTGACGGTTGTGCACCGTCGTAAAGTGCAATACGGCCCCATCGATCCCGTTGAAGCGCGTGAGATTTTTATCCGCAGCGCTTTGGCAGAAGGGCAGTTACAGACCCAAGAAGCGTTTTTTGTCGCTAACCAAAAGCTGCTCGAAGACATTGAATCCCTCGAGCATAAATCCCGTCGCCGCGATATTTTGGTGGACGAGCAAGTCTTGGTGGACTTTTACGAGCCGCGGATCCCGGAAGGGATTTACAACGCCCAGCTGTTTTTTGGCTGGTGGAAGAAGGCAAAGCGCGAGCAACCGGATTTACTCGATTTCAGCAAAGCACTGTTAATGCAGCGCAATGCCGACCATATTTCGACCTTGGATTTCCCCGATACGTGGCACAAGGGCAATTTGCGCCTGCAGCTGAGTTATCACTTTGAACCTGCGGCGGCGGATGATGGCGTGTCGGTGCACATTCCGGTGGCGCTGCTTAATCAAATCGACGATAGCGATTTTGATTGGCTAGTGGCAGGGCTAAGGGAAGAAAAGTGCATCGCACTGATCAAATCTCTGCCTAAGAGTTTACGACGTAACTTTGTACCCGCGCCTGACTATGCCCGCGCTTGTGTGCAGGCCATGGTGCCTTTTAGTGCCAGTTTGCTTGAGGCCATGTGCAAGCAATTATTGCGCATGAGTGGCACGCGTATATCGCCGGAAGATTTTGATTTAACGCAACTGCCCGCGCATTTGCAGATGAACTTTAAAATCGAAGACGATAAAAACAACTTAGTGGCCGAAGGTCGGGTGCTCGATATCTTAAAAGCCGAGTTACAAGGCGTGGTGGCTAAGGCCATTCGTCAGGTGGCGGATAAAGGTATAGAGCAAGAAGCGTTAACTGAGTGGTCCTTTGGCGATTTGCCGCAGCAATATCAGCAGCAAAAAGGCAATTACCAAGTGCGGGCGTTTCCGGCGCTGATCGATAAAAAAGACAGTGTTGCGATCAAATTATTTGATGATGAATTTGAGGCCTTAGATGCCCATCGCCAAGGTCTGCGACGGTTATTGCTGCTAAACATTCCATCACCGGTGAAACACTTACAGCAAGCTTTGCCGAATAAGGCGAAATTGGCGATGTATTTCAATCCCTTCGGTCAAGTGCAAATCTTGATTGATGACATTATTGCCGCCGCTGTGCAGCAATTGTTGGATGAAAAAGCCCTCGATGTGCGTAATCAAACCCAATTTGAGCAGGCAAAGGACTGGGTTCGCCAAGAACTAAACCCGACCGCCGAGCAAATTGCATTGAAGGTTGAGCAGATTTTGACCTTGTATCAGAGCATTAAAAAGCGTCTTAAGGGCAAAATTAGCTTAGATATTGCCTTTGCTATGAGTGATATTCAAAGCCAATTAGACAAGTTAGTGTTTAAAGGGTTTGTCGAATCCTGTGGTTGGAATCGGTTAGCCGATGTGGCGCGTTACTTAAAAGCGATTGAAATCCGTGTCGAGAAGTTGCCCGTTGATCCGACCCGTGACCGTTTGCATATGCAGAGCATCAACAAGGTTCAAGAAGCTTTAATCGCACAACTGGCTAAAGTACCGCGTTCTATGCCAACACCGCCTGCGTTAATCGAGGCACGCTGGATGATTGAAGAGTACCGTGTCTCTTGTTTTGCACAGGTATTAGGCACGGCTTATCCGATATCTGAAAAGCGGATCTTGAATCATATTCAACAGGTTTAATAGACTGATTTAAAGGTCGAGCTGAGCGTCTTTGTCCGATTGATGTAACAATAACGCGATCAAAAAATGACTAAATAAACCGAGAAAACTAACTATTTTCTCGGTTTTTTATTTTCCCTATGCTTACGCTTCTCACGCGATATACCTCCAGTGGTGCGCCATGAAATGAGCGCTTTTTCTGGGTGGCAGCGATGCTTTTATGCCGAATATCTTTCTTTTGGGATCAAGTCGTTATCTCACATGTTTTAACACCTTTCTACTGCCTACTCCTTTATGAATACTCAGGTTTTTTTTGCGGGTTTTCTGTTGTTTTCTCGTAGTGATTTATCCATTTCAGTCGCTTATTAATCATAAAATAAATTCAATAATCTAATTTGTAATAGCAAAAAACGTTTAAAAACTGAGATCTGACGAATACTCACATCAAATTGATGATCTGGATCAAGCATCATCCGCTTTACCAATTTGGAGGTATACATTTTGTTAACAACTAAAAGGTATGATCGCTTCGTGATCCAAAGATGCAATAGATATACATAAAACCTGCCGCTGGCGATTTTTTGCAGCGCATTCAAAGTGGCAGGAACACACCTCTTGGAGGATGCATGAGTGCTAGCACCGCAGAAGAAAAATCCTTAGAACTGAAAATCTTTATCTTTTTAACCGTGTTTCTCGCACCGTTATTGTCCGTACTACTGGTCAGTGGTCTGGGCTTTGCTATTTGGTTCAGCCAAATTTTGACGGGTCCACCGGGCGCTGGTTAAACGTAACATCATCAAATAGTTAAAAATAAGAGTGGAATGTCGGATGAGCAAAGAACTCCATATCACCAGTTTAGTGGTGCAGGTCTTACCGCAGAAAATGGCAGATGTTAGACAACAAATAATGACCATTGAAAATGCCGAACTTTCCGTCAACAACGAAGTGAAATTGGTCGTCGTGATCGAAGGCGAAACGCAACGCGCCTTGATGGACAGTATCGAAGCGATCAATGCCATTCCGGGCGTGTTATCAGCCACGATGGTTTACCACCAGAGTGAAGTGCTCGAAGAGGGTGAAGAATGAATATGAACAGACGTGACTTTATCAAGGCCAATGCGGTGATTGCCGCTGCAGGCGCCGCGGGTTTAGCCTTGCCCGCTGGCGCAAGCAACTTAATTACCAGCTCAGAACAAACCAAATTAGAGTGGAATAAGGCCCCTTGCCGTTTTTGCGGCACGGGCTGCTCCGTGATTGTCGCAACTCGCGACGGCAAAGTGGTTGCCACCCATGGCGATGCCAACAGTGAAGTGAACCGTGGGCTCAACTGTATCAAGGGTTATTTCCTGTCGAAAATCATGTATGGCAGCGATCGCTTAACCACGCCTATGCTGCGGATGACAGGTGGCAAATACGACAAGCACGGTGAGTTTTCGCCCATCAGTTGGGACAGTGCCTTTGACATCATGGCGCAAAAATGGAAAGAAACCATTAAAGCCAAAGGGCCAACTGCTGTGGGCATGTTTGGCTCGGGCCAATGGACTGTGTGGGAAGGTTATGCTGCCGTTAAGTTGATGAAGGCTGGTTTTGGATCGAATAATATCGATCCGAATGCGCGTCACTGCATGGCGTCAGCCGTGGTCGGGTTTATGCGCACCTTCGGTATCGACGAACCTATGGGTTGCTATGACGATATGGAAGCCGCCGATGCCTTCGTCCTTTGGGGCTCGAATATGGCGGAGATGCACCCGATCCTCTGGAGTCGAGTGACAGACCGACGTCTCAGTGCCAGCCATGTAAAAGTGGCCGTGTTGTCGACGTTTGAACACAGATCCTTCGATTTGGCTGACTTGCCGATCGTGTTCACCCCGCAAACTGATTTAGCCATTTTGAACTACATAGCTAACTACATCATTCAGAATGATAAAGTGAACTGGGACTTCGTGAAAAAACACGTTAACTTCCGTCAGGGCACAACAGATATTGGCTATGGTTTACGTCCGACACATCCCCTTGAGAAAAAAGCGAAAAATGTTAAAACGGCGGGGGATTCAACCCCAATTGATTTTGAGACCTTTAAAGCCTTCGTGGCGGATTATAGCGTCGAAAAAGTCAGTAAGTTGTCGGGTGTACCTGAGGATAAACTGATTGCACTGGCCAAGCTGTATGCCGATCCCGACATCAAAGTGACCTCATTTTGGACCATGGGTTTTAACCAACATACCCGAGGTGTGTGGTGTAACAACCTGATTTATAACATTCATCTCTTGATGGGTAAAATTTCAACCCCAGGTAACAGTCCATTCTCTTTGACGGGTCAACCATCAGCCTGTGGCACGGCCCGTGAAGTGGGGACGTTTTCCCATCGTTTACCCGCCGATATGGTCGTGACCAATCCTGAGCACAGAAAGCATGCCGAAGACATTTGGAAGATCCCAAGCGGCATTATTCCACCTAAACCCGGTTATCACGCCGTCGAGCAAAACCGTCGTCTAAAAGATGGTGACTTGAATTGCTACTGGGTGCAAGTGAACAACAATATGCAGGCGGGCCCAAACATCAATGAAGAAGGTTTACCGGGTTACCGTAACCCTGCCAACTTTATCGTGGTGTCCGATGCCTATCCGACGGTGACGACTCAAGCTGCCGATTTGATTTTGCCCACCGCTATGTGGGTGGAAAAAGAGGGCGCCTACGGTAATGCCGAGCGCCGCACTCAGTTCTGGCATCAAATGGTGCAGGCACCGGGTGAGTCCCATTCGGATCTGTGGCAATTGATGGAGTTTGCCAAACGTTTCACCACAGACGAAGTCTGGCCTAAGGATGTATTAGCGGCGAACCCTGAGTTTAAAGGGAAAACCCTATTCGAAGTCCTGTATCAGAACGGTAATGTTGATAAGTTCCCGCTTGCGGATGCCGATCCTAAGTATTTGAACGATGAGGCTAAACACTTTGGCTTCTATGTCCAAAAAGGCTTATTTGAGGAATATGCTACCTTTGGCCGCGGCCATGGCCACGATCTCGCCCCATTTGATGTTTACCATGAGGCTCATGGCCTACGTTGGCCTGTGGTCGATGGTAAAGAAACCAAGTGGCGCTTCCGTGAAGGCACAGATCCTTATGTTAAAGCGGGTAAGGGCTTTGAGTTCTACGGTCATCCCGATGGTCGTGCGGTGATTTTCGCGCTGCCCTATGAACCTGCCGCAGAAGCGCCCGATGAAGAATATGATATCTGGTTGTCGACGGGTCGAGTGTTGGAACACTGGCATTCGGGTTCTATGACCCAACGTGTGCCTGAGTTATATCGTGCCTTCCCCGATGCCGTATGTTTTATGCACCCCGAAGATGCGAAGAAACGCGGTCTGCGCCGTGGCGATGAAATTCGCGTGGTGTCCCGTCGCGGTGAAATTAAGACCCGAGTCGAAACCCGTGGCCGCAATAAACCGCCCGTGGGTTTAGTGTTCGTGCCTTGGTTTGATGCTAGCCAGCTCATTAATAAAGTCACTTTAGATGCGACAGATCCCTTGTCAAAACAAACTGACTTTAAAAAGTGTGCGGTGAAGATCGTCAAGGTTTAAGGAGAACACGATGAAAACCCTAAAATTAGTCTCAGCGATCGGTTTATTGGTATTTGGCTCATTCATCATGACCAGTGTGTCTGCCGCCAGTATTCCCGAAGATAAAATTGATACCCTGCGCCAAGCGCCTATCAATGTCGAGCCTACGCCACCTGCGATGCAAAGTGTGCGTAATACTGATGTGAAGGAAGTGCGCAGCTATCCCATGCAACCACCGGTGATCCCACACAAGATCGACGGCTATCAGCTTGATCTTAAAGTGAACAAGTGTATGGCTTGCCATGCTCGTAGCCGCATTGGGGATTCGCAAGCGCCTATGGTCAGCGTCACGCATTTTATGGACAGGGACAATAACTTCTTAGCCGAGTTATCGCCGCGCCGCTATTTCTGCACTCAGTGTCATGTGCCGCAGTTAGATGCCAAGTTACTGGTCGAAAACGACTTTGTGGATATGGAACATCTGATCAAAGCCAACACTGAGCAGAAAAAACACTAGGAGTTAGCATGTTAGATAAACTGAAAAAAATCTGGCAGGTACTCAATCGTCCGAGTGTGCATTACAGTTTAGGTTTTTTGACCTTAGGTGGTTTTGTGGCTGGCGTGATTTTCTGGGGCGGATTTAACACTGCCCTAGAAGTGACCAACCAAGAAGCTTTCTGTATCGGTTGCCATGAGATGGAAAATAACGTCTATCAAGAGTTACAGACGACGATTCATTTCACTAACCGCAGTGGCGTGCGGGCGACGTGTCCTGATTGCCACGTACCGCATAACTGGACCGATAAAATTGCCCGTAAGATGCAGGCATCTAAGGAAGTGTGGGGTAAGGTTTTTGGGACGATTAATACCCGTGAGAAGTTTGAAGATAAGCGTCGTGAACTGGCAGAACATGAGTGGGCAAGGTTAAAGGCCAATGATTCGCTCGAGTGTCGTAACTGCCATAACTTCACTTACATGGACTTTACTCGCCAATCACCCAGAGCGGCGCAGATGCACTCAACGTCACTGGCAAGCGGCGAAAAGACCTGTATCGACTGCCACAAGGGGATTGCTCATCATCTCCCTGACATGGCCGGTGTGAAGGGGTTTTAATCTAGGGCGTAGTGTTTATCCGTGTGACTTAGCCTTGCTAAGTTGGACAACTCCAGCAAAAGGCCAAGCGTACTCCACGCTTGGCCTTTTTATTTGCACGTCACTATTTTTTAGGGATGCTTCAATAGGGTGTTATTCAGTCCGATTAGCGCGCTACAATCTGACTGAGATAGTCTTGCTTGTATGAGAGGTAAAGAGATCATGATGGAAGATCAGCCGCAACTTGAAAAACTGTTAGAAGATATTTTATGTACCAGCCCGAGTCTGTTTGAAATAGTGCAGGGGGTGAGGCAGGAGGTCAAAACTGCCGCTACCACATCGTCGCGGGCCATTACTGAAGCCGTTAAATACGGCGGTATACTCTTTAGCACCAAAGCCAGTTTTTGTGGTGTGTTTGCCTATAAACAGCATGTTTCATTGGAGTTTAGCTTAGGCGCGAATCTTAGCGATCCACATCAGGTACTTGAAGGCAGTGGCAAGTTTCGTCGCCATATTAAGTTGGTGTCAATCGATGATATTGCTGCCAAGCGAGTCGCGGAATATATTGCGCAGGCGTTGAGTCTGGCGGATTAATGGTTGTTTAGCCGCATGATGTGACTAAAAACGGACGAACAAAAAAGGAGCTGAATATTCAGCTCCTTTCGTTTTGCTAAGGCTTAATAGAGATGTCTTAGCTATGCAGTCCCAAGTTAAGGGAGATTAGAAGTTCGCAGTGCGCGGTGCACGTGGGAAAGGAATAACATCACGAATGTTGTTCACGCCCGTCACGTAAGATACTAAACGCTCAAACCCTAGACCAAAACCTGCATGTGGCACTGTGCCATAACGGCGCATATCACGGTACCACCAGTAATCTTCTTGGTTCAGATCCATTTCGGCTAGACGCATATCTAGCACGTCTAAACGCTCTTCACGTTGAGAGCCACCGATGATCTCACCGATACCTGGGGCTAACACGTCCATCGCGGCAACGGTTTTACCGTCATCGTTTAAGCGCATGTAGAAGGCTTTGATATCTTTTGGATAGTTCTTCACTACCACAGGGGCTTTGAAGTGTTCTTCGGCTAAGTAACGCTCATGCTCAGAAGATAAATCGATACCCCAAGACACAGGGAACTCGAAGGTTCTGCCACAGTTTTGCAGAATTTCAACCGCATCCGTGTAATCCACTTGAGCAAAATCGCTTGAAACGAAAGATTGCAGACGGTCGATCACAGTCTTATCAACGTGCTGGGCGAAGAAAGTTAAATCGTCCATACGCTCAGTCAAGACTGCATTGAATGCGTATTTCAACATAGCTTCGGCAAGGCCTGCGATGTCGTTTAAGTTAGCGAAGGCGACTTCAGGCTCAACCATCCAGAATTCCGCTAAGTGGCGGCTAGTGTTTGAGTTTTCAGCACGGAAAGTCGGGCCAAAGGTATATACTTTTGACAGTGCACAGGCGTAGGTTTCAGCATTCAACTGGCCCGATACGGTCAGGAAAGCTTCTTTACCGAAGAAATCTTTATCGTAATCGACTTTACCTGCTTCAGTACGCGGCAGGTTTTCCATATCTAAGGTCGATACGCGGAACATCTCACCGGCGCCTTCGCAATCTGATGCTGTGATAAGTGGAGTCGATACCCAAATAAAGCCTTCTTCGTGGTAGAAGCGGTGAATCGCTTGGGATAAACAGTTACGTACGCGGGCAACGGCACCAATAATGTTAGTGCGTGGGCGTAAGTGCGCTAATTCGCGTAAATGTTCAATTGAGTGACGCTTAGCGGCCATTGGGTAAGTGTCTGGATCATCAACCCAGCCAGCGACTTCAAGTTCAGTCACTTGCAGTTCAAATGCTTGACCTGCACCAGGAGATTCCACCACGTCGCCAGTCATCACAACAGAACAACCCGCAGTCAGCTTTAACACTTCGTTGTCGTAATTATCTAAGCTATTGGGCACGACACCTTGGATAGGATTAAAGCAAGAGCCGTCGTAAACAGCTAAAAAAGAGATGCCGGCTTTAGAGTCACGACGGGTTCTGACCCAGCCACGCACTGTGACTTTAGAACCGACGGCGTGCTCACCTTTAAATACAGATGCGACAGATGCAATGCTCATTGTTGCTTAATTCTCCAACGAAACGTTTTATATGAAAATTTTGGAGGTTTATATTACCTTGCTGGTGGCTTTTCTCAAGCTGAAAAAGGTATCCTGAGGTTAATAATATCGATATTGAGCGATATAGTGAGTTAAACGGCGGGAGGCGGTATGAGCAAGACTAGAATATTTCAAATTATCCTTGCGACCTTATCCATTTTAGGCTGGGCAATAGCCGTCTATGCGCTATTAGTGTTTAGTGATGCAAGGCCAGACCGTGAAGTTGGGGCCTATTTGACTCGTGGCGCGACATTTAGAGTCCATTGGGACCCACATGAAACCCAACTATTGCAGTATTTGATTTGGGTTTGTGGCGGTATTAGTTTGGTCAGTTTAGCGTTTAACTATTATGTCGCCCACCACAGTCGTATGGGTTATTGGTTTAATATTCCCATGTTGCTGTTAACCTCTATTGTCGCCGGTTTGTATATCCACTTGGTGGTTTAAGCTAGGCATCATTGTTTGGCTAATTTAACAGTTTGGCTTTTTAACGGTTTAGCAATGGCAAGTGAAGTCAGAGGATATCGGCAGGAATGCTTAACTGGCGGCACAGATGGTCGATAATGGCCGCAGTCGCACCCCAGATAAACCGTTGTTGATAGGGAATAAAATGCACGCTGTAATAGCGCCCTTGGCGTAAAAAGCGTTTTTGGTGGCGATTATTCGGTTCAATAAAAAAGCTTAATGGCACGGTAAAGCAATCGGCTACCTCACCGGGATCGAGTTTTAAATCAAATGCCTGCTTAATAATGCCAATCACAGGGGTGATTTCAAACCCTGTGAAGGTATTGTGGGAAGGAAACGTGCCCACCACCTCGACGTTATGCCTTGAGAGTCCAATTTCCTCTTCTGCTTCCCTTAACGCGGCCGCAATCGCATCAATATCATAGGGCTCAATTTTACCGCCAGGGAAACTGATCTGCCCCGGATGGGCGCGCAGATGCATAGGTCTTTGGGTCAAAATTAGATTCAGCTCACCGTTAATCTCCAGCAGTGGGATCAACACTGCGGCTTTGCGTAATCCAAGATGAGGGAAGGCCGCCGGATCTTGCCGCGCTAACGGGTGCAGATTAAATCTGAGTCTAAATTCCGCTTGATCCATCGACGTTCTCGTTACTGTTTAGTATTAAAGCTTACGGCTTTTGTGACGCAGCGCCAAGCAAAGGTAAAATACGGCTGATCTTATCAAAGGTTTCTTGGTACTCGGCATCCACTTCAGAATCCGCCACTATGCCGCCGCCCGCCCAGCAATAGAGTTTGCCCTGTTCGGCCACAATAGTGCGAATGGTGATGCTGGTATCCATTTGACCGTCTTGGCTGATATAACCCATAGATCCACAATAAAGGCTGCGCCGTGAAGGTTCGAGCTCTTCAATAATTTCCATGGCGCGAATTTTCGGTGCGCCGGTAATTGAGCCGCCGGGAAACGCTGCACGCAGCAAATCACTCGCCGTGAATCGGCTATCAAGCTTGGCAGTCACCGTACTGACTAAGTGATGCACCGCAGGAAAACTTTCAATCTCAAATAGATGCGGTACACGTACTGAGCCTGCTGCCGCCACTTTGCCGATATCATTACGCAGTAAATCGACAATCATGACATTTTCGGCGCGATCTTTTGGTGAGTTTGCCAGTGTATTGGCGGCTTTCACATCCAGTGCGGGATCGGTATGACGCGGCAGTGTGCCTTTGATGGGTTTGGTTTGAATATCGTCACCGCGAAGCTGAATAAAGCGCTCGGGTGAAATCGACAAAATCGTGTTTTGCGGCAGACGCATAAAGGCCGAGAAGGGCGCTTTATTGGCATTGCGCAGTTGGCTATAGGCCGACCACTCATCGCCTTGATAATGGGCTTCGAATCTTTGGGTTAAATTTATTTGATAGCAATCACCGCTGTGTAAATAGGCTTGAACTGCTGCAAATTTTGCCGTGTATTGGGCTTTGTCTATCTGTGCTGTCCATGGGCTAGTAAGCACAAATGTGGCAGAATTTGGCTTTTTGGTGATTTTATCTTGAATTCTATTCAACTCAATGTCGAGTGCTGCTTCACCTAAATAATGCAGTAAATGCCAACACTGGGCTTGGTAATCAAAAACTAACGCCCAGTCGTAAAAGCCGATGTTCATCTCTGGCAGTTGTATATCTTGCTTGGCCGTTATCGGCAGTGATTCAATTCTGCGGCCTAAATCGTAGCTAAAACTGCCCATTGCGCCACCACTAAAGGGCAAATCACAATCAAAAGATTTTGAATACCAATGGGTTAATAAAGTGTTGAGTAACTCGAAGGGATCACGGTTTGGGTCTATTGCCTCGGGTAAGCTCAAGCTCGTATCGATGAGCTTTATATCGCTACGCTCGCCCTGAGTCACTAACGTTGCGATAGGATTGGCGCAAATGATGTCGAATCTGGCGTCTTGATGCGGCGCGTTCGCCGAATCTAACAGAATTGCCCAAGTGTCATTTGCAAAGTGTTCGAACAGTGCTGCGGTACTTAATGTCCAGTCAAGTTGGCGTGATGCAAGCTGTTTTGACGCCCTAATTGCCATCGATTAACCCTATTCAAAATGTGATGTAGCCCAAAAAGATGTGAAAGAGTATCATATTGGCCCAGAAAGAATTAAACAAAAACAAGTTAGGCCGCAAAGGCTGCTGGAGCGCTCCTACTATGTCATCTCACCATAAAATGTCTGAAACTTCTGTGATTAAACAAGCCGACTTTATTGAAAGTGTGGCGGATGCTTTGCAATACATTTCTTATTACCACCCGAAGGATTTTGTTGATGCTATGAGCCAAGCTTATGAGCGTGAACAAAGTGCGGCGGCGAAGGATGCGATTGCCCAGATCTTAATTAACTCGCGTATGTCGGCCGAAGGTAAGCGTCCTCTGTGTCAAGACACTGGGATTGTGACCACTTTCGTGAAAGTGGGCATGGGTGTCCAATGGGACAAAACCGATATGACGATTCAGGAAATGGTCGACGAAGGTGTTCGTCGTGCCTATACCAATCCTGATAACCCACTGCGCGCATCAATAGTGTCAGATCCTGCGGGCAGCCGTAAAAATACCAAAGATAACACGCCATCTGTGGTGCATATCGACATGGTGCCAGGCAACCATATCGAAGTGGCGATTGCGGCTAAAGGTGGCGGCAGTGAAAACAAAGCTAAGATGGTGATGTTAAACCCATCTGACGATATCGCCGCATGGGTAGAAAAAACGCTACCGACCATGGGCGCGGGCTGGTGTCCACCGGGTATGCTGGGTATCGGTATCGGCGGCACGGCGGAAAAAGCGGCCGTATTAGCCAAAGAAGCACTGATGGAAAGCGTGGATATCCATGAGTTGATGGCCCGTGGCGCGCAAACGACCGAAGAAAAACTGCGTTTAGACATTTTTGAGCGCGCGAACAATTTAGGCATAGGTGCCCAAGGTCTTGGCGGTTTAACCACAGTGTTAGACGTTAAAATCAAATCGGCGCCCACCCACGCGGCGTCAAAGCCTGTGGTGATGATCCCTAACTGTGCCGCGACTCGCCACGTGCATTTCCATTTAGACGGTTCAGGTCCTGCGGAATTAACGCCGCCATCATTGGCCGATTGGCCAGAAATTACCCGTGAAGTGGGTGATGATGTGCGCCGCGTGAACTTAGATACTGTGACTCAAGCGGATATCGAACAGTGGCAAAGCGGTGAAACCATTCTGCTGAGCGGTAAAATGCTCACAGGTCGCGATGCGGCCCATAAGCGCATTCAAAGCCTAATCGAAAGTGGTGAAGGTCTGCCAGAAGGCGTGGACTTTACCGGTAAGTTTATTTACTACGTTGGCCCAGTTGATCCAGTAGGTACTGAAGTTGTCGGTCCTGCGGGCCCAACCACAGCAACTCGTATGGATAAATTCACGGACTTAATGTTAGAGAAAACGGGCTTGATGGGTATGATAGGTAAAGCTGAGCGCGGCCCTGCGACAGTTGAATCGATCAAAAAACACAAAGCGGTATATCTGATGGCCGTTGGCGGCGCTGCGTATTTAGTGTCTAAAGCGATTAAACATTCTCGCGTCGTGGCCTTTGCTGATTTGGGCATGGAAGCGATTTACGAGTTTGATGTGCAAGATATGCCAGTGACAGTTGCCGTGGATTCCAATGGTGTGAACGCCCATGAAACTGGCCCTGCAATTTGGAAAGTGAATATTGCTAACGCGAAAGCGTAAAGGTTGGGATGCAGCGGATTGAACTTGATGGCTTTTTAAGCAAAATAGCTTAAGTTTGAGTTCTGATATCTGTTCTTTAGGTAAAACGTTGCGCCACTGACATTTTGTCACAAAAAAATACGCTCAGGTTCGCCATTTGGCTTGCCTGAGCGTTTTTGTTTCGATAGTGTGGCAAGCTTATCTTCGAAAGATACGATCTCAGATCGTTTTTTAACATTCGTGCGGTTGCAACTCAGTAGAACTATTGCAATTTCAATAGAACCCTTGCAATGATTGGCGCAACTATCGAACCAGTTTAACCAAAGACGGACATAACAATGAAAATAGCTCCTCTCCTATTGGCGCTCGGCGCTGCAGGACTGGCGTTATCAGCCCAAGCGGCCGATCCAACGCCTTTTACTGTGCAACAACTCATTAAACTCAATAAGATGCACTCTGCGACTGTGTCCCACGATGGCACTAAATTAGTTTATGGTCTTAAAACGGTAAACGATAAGGGAGAGGCCAGCTCGGATCTGTATCTATTAGATTTGATAGACACGAAGGCGAAACCACTGCAATTGACCTCTGCCACGGGCACAGAGCACGATGTGAGCTTCGCCAATGACGACAAGTCGATTTATTTCCTTGCCAGTCGCAGTGGTTCAAGCCAGTTATTTCAACTGCCATTAACGGGCGGTGAAGCGGTACAAGTTTCTGATTTACCTTTGGATATTGATGGCTACAAATTATCAAACGACGGTAAACAAGTTGTACTTAGCATGCGGGTATTCCCCGAGTGTAAGGACTTAGCCTGTTCAAAGGATAAATTTACCGCTGAAGCTGAGCGTAAATCGACTGGCCGTGAATACAAGCAGTTAATGGTTCGCCATTGGGATACGTGGGAAGACCACGCCCGTAATCATTTATTTGTGGGCGCTGTAAACGGTGAGAAACTCACTAGAGTAGTGGATGTGACTCAAGGTTTAGACACTGAAAC
The DNA here is from genome assembly GCF_019345585.1 of Shewanella sp. NKUCC05_KAH. NCBI lineage: Bacteria > Pseudomonadati > Pseudomonadota > Gammaproteobacteria > Alteromonadales > Shewanellaceae > Shewanella > Shewanella sp. NKUCC05_KAH. The sequence goes on along the minus strand of NZ_JAHKQZ010000002.1, from coordinate 11,141 downwards.
GCCGCCAAAACCTTTCTCGGGTATGGAAGAAGTAACTTTCACCCCAGACGGTAAGTTTGTGGTTTATAGCGCGAAAGCCCCCAGCAAAGATCAAGCTTGGACCACTAACTATGATTTGTGGCAAGTGCCAGTGACAGGCGGCACCGCAACCAACTTAACCAAAGACAATCTTGCATGGGATGCGCAGCCAACATTTTCGAGCGATGGTCGTTACATGGCCTATTTAGCAATGAAAAAACCGGGTTTTGAAGCAGATCGCTACGGCATTATGCTGCGCGATACTAGCACAGGCCAAACTAAAGAAGTGGCGCCATTATGGGATCGCAGCCCAAGCTCACTGATGTTTGCCCCTGACAATCGTACCTTGTATGTGACGGCACAAGATTTAGGTCAAGTCTCAATTTTCCAAGTGAATACCCAATTTGGCGATGTGCGTTCTGTCTACAGTGATGGCACGAACAGTTTAATTGCGGTCACTAACGAACAACTGATTTTCGATAACAAAACCTTAGTTGAACCGGGCGATCTCTATAGCATTACGACTGAAGGTGAAGGGCTTAAACGTCTGACCGAAGTGAATAAAGACAAATTGGCCGAGATCAAGTTTGGTAAGTTTGAACAGTTCAGCTTTAAAGGTTGGAATAACGAAGACGTTTACGGTTACTGGATCAAACCGGCGAACTTCCAAGAAGGGAAAAAATACCCAATTGCCTATCTCGTTCACGGTGGGCCGCAAGGTTCATTTGGTAATGCCTTCAGTGGTCGTTGGAATGCCCAATTATGGGCAGGTGCGGGTTATGGCGTCGTTATGGTGGATTTCCACGGCTCTACTGGTTACGGCCAAGCCTTTACGGATTCAATCAGCCAAGATTGGGGTGGTAAGCCATTAGAAGATCTGCAAAAAGGCCTAGCGGCGGTGAGCCAGCAACAAAAATGGCTCGATCCGCAAAACACCTGTGCGCTCGGAGGTTCTTACGGCGGCTACATGATGAACTGGATCCAAGGTAACTGGAACGACGGTTTCAAGTGCTTAGTTAACCACGCGGGTCTGTTCGATATGCGTTCTATGTATTACGTGACCGAAGAAGTGTGGTTCGCAGAGCATGAGTTTGGCGGCACTTATTCAGATAACAAAGCGTTATATGAGAAGTTTAACCCAGTGAATTATGTTGAAAACTGGAAAACACCCATGCTGGTTATCCACGGTGAGAAGGACTTCCGCGTCCCTTATGGTCAAGGTTTAGCGGCATTCAGTTTTATGCAGCGCAAAGGGATCCCATCTGAGTTATTGATTTTCCCTGATGAAAACCATTGGATCTTAAAACCTGAAAACTTAGAGCAATGGTATGCTAATGTCTTCGGTTGGATGGACCGCTGGACTAAGCAATAACGACCAGTGCGTTTATGGGCTTTGCACCGACGAAAGCCCATAGAAGCAAGGCTCATCCTGATAGGATTATCATCGGCGAGTTGACTATTAGAGTGTTTTAAGCGGAGCGCTTTAAATAAGCTAAGCGTTTTCAATTACGTGCACTTTGTTCAGCGTTTTAACAAAGCCAGAACTCTGTTCTGGCTTTTTATTGTGTCATGAAATTTTTTTAATCAAGGAGTTAAGATGAACATTCGAGCCGCAACCTTAACTGACATCCCTGAAATAAGCGTATTACTCACTCAATTAACCCAAGAATTTATCGCCCCAACTTGCACTGCAGAGGGGGCTACAATCTTAGTTAATGCCATGTCGATAGAGGCGATTGGTAGCTACTTTGCTATGGGTTATCAGTACCATGTTGCCATAACGGACTCGGGTCAACTCGCAGGCGTAGTGGGGATGAAGGCGAATAGCCACTTGTACCATCTTTTTGTCGCCTCCCATGCACAGGGGCAAGGCGTGGCGAGAATGCTGTGGGAACATGCCAAAGCTCAATGTTTAGCCCAAGGCAATCTGGGCATATTTACCGTGAACTCGGCGCTGAATGCGCAGGCTGTGTACTTAGGCTTTGGCTTTGTGCCCCTTGGACCCGAGCGAGAACGCGGCGGGATCCGTGATATTCCCATGCAGCTAGTGCTTTAGGTTGACTGTACTCATTTATCATCCAAACACGAGCACTATCATTCGACTGAATAGTAATTCAACGAAAAAGCTTGAGCGAAAAGAGCTTGAACGAAAGCACTAGGGTGCAAAGAACTTGAATAAAAAGAACTTTACCGAATAGAACTAAAAATAGAGGAATTATGGCAAATTTAACATTTTATCCCATCGGCACCGTAGGCGAAAAATGGGGCGAGGCTGAAAAAGCTGCATGGCTTGCAAGCGCCAAAATCAAGCGTTCGTATCAGGACGATGTCGTGACGCCACTCAAGGCGATGGAAGCAGCACTCTTGGCTCTTGGGCTTACCGTTGTGCAATATGGCGCCTTGTCGATAAATGCGGAGCGTTACCCATTATTTGCGGTAAAAAGCCAGCAGTTTGATCCACAAAAGCCAACCGTGCTCGTGACTGGTGGCGTGCACGGTTACGAAACCAGCGGTGTTCATGGTGCCTTGGCATTTTTAGCGGATAAGGTGGCGCATTATGTTGATCGCGTCAATCTTGTGATCGCCGTGTGCGTGAGTCCTTGGGGTTACGAAACTATCAACCGTTGGAACCCTAAGGCTATCGATCCTAATCGTTCATTTTATGCCAACAGCCCTGCAGAAGAATCGGCGGCCTTGATGGCTCTAGTTGCTTCAGTTGAGCAAGGTTTTGATGTGCATGTGGACTTACATGAAACCACGGATTCCGATGAATTAGAATTTCGTCCAGCACTTTGCGCCCGTGATGGTAAGGAGTACGTCAAAGGAACTATCCCAGATGGTTTTTATGCTGTGGGTGATACCGAAAACTCAATGGATGCCTTTCAGAAAGCCATTATTGATGGTGTGAGTAAAGTGACGCACATTGCTCCTGCCGATGAGAAAGGCGAGATCATTGGCTCGACTGTGGTGCAGCACGGGGTGATTAACTATCCGCTTAAGTCATTAGGGCTTTGCAGCAGTGTCACTGGCTGTATCTATAACACAACGACAGAAGTGTACCCAGATAGCCCAACGGCCACGCCTGCCGAATGTAATCTGGCGCAGGTTGCAGCCATCACCAGCGCCATTGATTATGTACTGGCACAGCGTTAGTCACAGTTTGTTGTGATGTTCAGCTTAGTGATCGTAAGTGAGTGATGCCCAGTTGAGTTAGCTGCTAGTGAAGTCATTTTGCGTGCGATCGATTAACGCATCGACTCCTTAATTAGGTCATTCACGGAACATCACGCAATAAAAAGCCCTCATTCGAGGGCTTCTTCATTTATGTCGCGAGGCTTTTATTAAGCACGAGCCTAGCATTGGCAGATAATAATCTAGTTGTTGTCGCTATAGTCACGGCCATAGTAGCTATCGAGGAACAGTTGTTTCAGCTCGTTAATCAATGGGTAACGTGGGTTGGCACCGGTACATTGATCATCGAACGCATCTTCGGCTAATTCATCTAACTTGGCGAGGAAGTCGGCTTCGTTGACGCCGGCTTCTTGGATAGAAGCAGGAATGCCAATCGTCTTCTTGAGGTGTGTGATTTTCTCAAGCAATTTTTCGACTTTTTCTTCATCCGTCTTTCCGCCTAGTTTCAAGTGATCTGCGATGGCAGCATAACGGCACAGGGCTTTTGGCCTGTCGTATTGGCTAAAGGCCGCTTGCTTAGTGGGCAGATCCGTTGCGTTAAAGCGTATTACGTTGTTGATCAGCAGCGCATTGGCTAGGCCATGGGCGAGATGGAACTCGGCGCCCAGTTTGTGTGCCATTGAGTGGCAAATCCCAAGGAAAGCGTTAGCAAAGGCGATACCCGCAATAGTGGCGCCATTGTGGACCTTTTCACGGGCGATAGGTGATTGTGAACCCAAGTTGTAGGCATCGGGTAAATATTTGCACAGTAAGTCGAGGGCTTGTAGCGCTTGGCCATCGCTGTACTCATTCGCCATCACGCTGACATAGGCTTCTAATGCATGGGTCACCGCATCTATGCCACCAAAGGCGGTGAGGGATTTAGGCATGTCCATCACAAGATTTGGATCAACAATCGCCATATTGGGCGTGAGTTGATAGTCGGCAATCGGGTATTTTTTACCGGTAATTTCGTCTGTCACTACCGCAAAAGGTGTGACTTCTGAGCCAGTGCCTGAGGTGGTAGGAATTGCCACCATCATGGCTTTGGTGCCCATTTTAGGGAATTTGTAGATACGTTTACGAATGTCCATAAAACGCAGCGCCAAATCGGCAAAATCCACATCTGGATGCTCGTACATCACCCAAATAATCTTAGCCGCATCCATTGGTGAGCCGCCGCCGAGCGCAATTATCACATCGGGTTTAAAGCTTTGAGCGACCTTAGCGCCTTGACGGACTATGGCTAAGGTGGGGTCGGCTTCAACATCGTAAAAAATTTCGGTTTCAAGGCCTTGGGCTTTTAAAATCCGCATGGTTTCATCGCAATAACCGTGGTTGAACAAAAATCTGTCTGTGATGATTAAGGCGCGCTTTTTATCGCTCAGTTCTTCGAGCGCGATGGGCAAACTGCCGCGGCGGAAATAGATAGATGCAGGAAGCTTATGCCACAACATGTTTTCGGCCCTCTTAGCGACGGTTTTTTTATTGATCAGATGACTCGGGCCAACGTTTTCTGAAATCGAGTTGCCGCCCCAAGAACCACAGCCTAACGTCAGCGAAGGCGCCAGTTTGAAGTTGTACAGATCGCCAATGCCGCCCTGTGAAGCTGGGGTGTTGATCAAAATACGTGCTGTTTTCATTCTAAAACCAAAGGCATGAACACGTTCGGTTTGGGTATCTTGGTCGGTATAAAGCCCTGATGTGTGGCCAATGCCGCCGAGTGCGACTAAGGCTTCGGCTTTATCCATGGCATCGTTAAAGTCGATGGCGCGGTACATGCCAAGTAATGGCGATAATTTTTCATGGGCGAAGGCTTCGCTGTCGCAAATGTCGGTGACTTCACCGATCAACACTTTGGTCCAGTGCGGCACTTCAAAGCCCGCCATTTGCGCGATACTGGCAGCACTTTGGCCAACGATATCAGCATTTAAACCGCCATTTTTCAAAATGACGTGTTGCATCGCAGCGGTTTCATCCTTCGATAGCATATAGCCACCGTGGGTTGCGAAACGCTCTTTAACCTGCTCATAAATACTGTCGACCACAATTACCGCTTGCTCTGACGCACAAACCACACCGTTATCGAAGGTTTTTGACATGAGAATCGAACTGACTGCGCGTTTGATGTCGGCGGTTTCATCGATAACAATAGGCGTGTTACCCGCACCTACGCCAATAGCAGGTTTACCGGAAGAGTAGGCGGCTTTCACCATGCCTGGGCCTCCCGTTGCGAGGATTAAATTGACCTTAGGGTGAGTCATTAATTGATTTGATAGTGCAACGCTGGGTTCATCAATCCAACCAATAATGTCTTTGGGTGCGCCCGCGGCTATGGCAGCATCAAGCACTAATTTTGCTGCGGTTGTGGTTGAAACTTTGGCCCTAGGATGGGGCGAGAAGATAATTGCGTTACGGGTTTTAAGGCTGATTAAGGCCTTAAATATCGCGGTCGATGTGGGGTTCGTGGTGGGGACTATGCCACAGATGATGCCTACGGGTTCAGCAATGGTAATAGTACCGAAGGTGACATCTTCAGATAAAATCCCGCAGGTTTTTTCATCTTTATATTTGTTATAAATGTACTCAGAGGCAAAGTGGTTTTTAATTACTTTGTCTTCAACGACACCCATGCGGGTTTCTGCGGCGGCCATTTTGGCCAGCGAGATACGCGCATCGGCAGCGGCGAGGGCCGCTGCACGGAAAATTTTATCGACTTGCGCTTGGCTGAATGTCGCATACTCGGCTTGTGCTTTCGCCACTCGCTCGACCATGAGATCCAGTTCTTGTGCATTGGTCACTGTCATGATTAATACTCCTAAAAAGATTTAGTGAATCAAGGCATTCACTAAATCCTCTTTATGGTAGAAAATTACACCTAAAGCCACGTTGAAAGTGTGATATCAACGACAATATCGTGCTTTTATGTAATAAAACTACACTTAGGGTAACTTGTTTGTTTAAAATTGCGCTGAAAATGCATCGGCTTCGATAACTAAATATTATTCGAAGTTGTGATTTAACCTCAAAAATCTCATTTTTCAGTCAATAGCGCTTGAGATACTATACTTGCCCTCAAGCTTATTTTGATGAAGACGGCGTGACACGCACATAAGGATAGTCCCTTGGAGTTAACTCTTTACGTTAAATTTTTTCTTGGCCTCGTTGCCATCATTAATCCGGTTGGCTTGTTGCCTGTGTTTGTGAGCTTAACCAGCCATCAAACGGAGGCTGAGCGGAATCACACGGGTAAAGTAGCGAACTTTGCGGTTGTGGTGATCCTCTTAGTCACGATTGTGGCGGGGCAGCACATTCTGAATATGTTCAGCATTTCGTTATCTGCCTTTAGAATTGCTGGTGGCAGCCTGATTGCCATTATTGCGATGTCAATGTTGCAAGGTAAGTTAGGTGAAGTGAAGCGTAACCAAGAGGAAGACCGCGAATCCTCGGCGATGGAATCTGTGGCGGTTGTGCCTTTGGCTTTGCCACTGATGGCGGGACCTGGCGCTATTAGTTCGGTGATTGTCTTTGCCGCTGAGCATAATTCATTGTCGAACATTATTGCGATGTTCATTACTGTGATAGTGTTTGGTTTAGTAAGTTTTGGCCTGTTTAGAATGGCATCTATCATTTATAAGATCCTCGGCAAAACGGGTATTAACGTGATTACCCGTCTCATGGGACTCTTGATGTTATCTATTGGTATCGAAGTCATTGCGGCTGGTGTGAAGGGGTTATTCCCACAGCTTTTCAGCTAGAGTCATCTTCAGTCACAGATTAAGTGTTCCTTTCTCTAGAAAAACGCATTGGAATTTTCAATGCGTTTTTTATTTCTATCTGATCCTTGTTTGACGTTTCTTAAGTTTGCTCTGCGATTAGCAAAATCTAAACAATTGATGGAATATGGGGGAAATCCTCGTTTATCAGGATATTAGCTCGCGCAATTTCCATAAACCTTAGTCGTCCTACGGTTGATATTATGCTATACCTAGTGTTCGGTATTTGGATCTAAAACTAAGTTTAAAAGGATATTTCTATGAAATGGCAATGGATTGGTAATCTCAGTCTAAAACAAAAATTATTAATGGTTGTCTTGCCTCCACTATTAGCCTGTTTTTTATGTGGCACGCTTTACCTCATTGAAAAATATGAATATAGAAAAGATTTAACCTTAGTAGTGCAATTAAGCGAGCTAGCCGTCACCAACAGTAATTTAGTGCATGAGTTACAAAAAGAGCGCGGCATGAGTGCTGGATTTATTGGCTCAGCAGGAAAAGCGTTTGCGGGTAAAATACCTAGTCAAAGACAATTAACGGATACGCAGCTCGGCCTCTATCAGCGTTTTATCACTGAGAATCATCTTCCGGAGATATTTGCCCCAAAACTTAGAGAGCTAAATGCTCAACTCGGGCGTTTAAATGCAATCCGCTCACAGGTGGATAGTTTAAGTATCAATGTCGCCGATGAAGTCGCCTATTACACTGAGTTAAATAAGTTATTACTGACGATAGTCGATGAAACCGCAAAAACGGGTGCTAATCAAGAAATCGCCATTAAAGCGACGGCTTTTAGTGCTTTTTTGCAATTAAAGGAAAGGGCGGGGATTGAAAGGGCGGTACTCAGCTCAACCTTTGGCCAAGCTGGATTTAAGCCTAAGGTTTATGCCAAATTTATCACTTTGGTTTCGGAGCAAAATACCTATCAAGAGCGTTTTTTAGCGCTAGCAAATTCTGATTTATTATCCTCGTTTAACCGTTTACAGAGTTCAGCTGCAATGCATGACGTTGAGCTGTTACGTCAAATCGCATTCGAGCAAGATAATCAAAAAATCCTGCAACAAAGTCCTGAAGAGTGGTTCAGTAAATCGACCGCGCGGATTGAGCTATTACGTGAGTTTGAACAGCAAGTCTCGGCAGATTTACTTAATACCACCCATGAAAGATTAACATTAGCGAATGAGAAAATGTTCTTAGTGCTCGCGACCTTAATCTCAGTATTGGCGATAGTCTTGATATTGAGTCTATCTGTTATCCGTTATTTGCATGACAGTGTGCATCACTTATATTCGACCATCACGCAAGCCCGTAAACATTACGACTTAAGTGTGCGTCTGACTCACTCTAGCTCCGATGAATTCGGTGAACTCGCCATCGCCTTTAACGATATGATGAGTGATTTTGAAAAGGTGATCTTACATGTACGTTCCAGTGGCGCTAAATTGCAACAAGCTGTGGCGCAAATGGATCTCTGTACCCATGCCATGGAGCAAGATGTGATGGCGGGCCACAGTGAGGCAGAACAAGTGGCCTCCGCTATGACAGAAATGAGTGCAACAGTGGCCGAGATTGCCAGCAATGCAGTGCAGGCATCCGAAGCGTCTTCCGCCGCCAATATAGAGGCTAAAGAAGGCAACCTCGAAGTCGGCCGAACCAGCAAAGCGATCAAAGCATTAGCCGACGATATTAGTGGAGCTTCTAAAGCCATTAACGATTTAGACCGTGAAATTCACGGCATAGTGGTAGTGCTTGAAGTGATCAGCAGTATTGCTGAGCAAACTAATTTACTCGCGCTTAATGCCGCCATTGAAGCTGCCCGCGCAGGGGAAATGGGCCGCGGTTTTGCTGTAGTTGCAGACGAAGTCCGAAGTTTAGCGCAGCGCTCACAAACCTCGACCTCTGACATTAAAAATATGACAGATAGATTGAAGGCGGGAGCGAGCATTGCAGTAAAAGCCATGGACAGAGGATTAGCTCAGGCTAATAGCAGTGTCCATGAAGCTGAACAGGCAGGTATCGAATTGAAACGTATTGTGGAGCAAGTAGACATTATTGACCGCATGAACGAGCAAATTGCTACAGCAACTCATGAGCAATCGGCGGTATCCGAAGACGTAAATCGTAATGCACTGAAGATCAGTGAGATTTACCTTAATACTCAAAGGATCTCAGATGAGCTTAGGGAGCTGACCAAAGCTCTGACGTTTGATGCGAATTCAATGTCAAAAGAAGTGCACAAATTTACCGTCAATTAACGGTATAAAACGGTGAAAAGATTCAAGAAATCACGTCGGTTTGTTTAGCAATTGTGCAACCGCCTGAAACTGAGTCTTTTTTACTTGACCCCCTTTAGGCTTTTGCGTACAGTACCGCTCCGTTAACGATGAAAGCCTCTCGGCAAGGCTATACGAAATCGTTAGTGATTCTTGAACGTGAAAGATTAACCACGCTAACATAAATCGACATATGGTGAGGTGTCCGAGTGGCCGAAGGAGCACGCCTGGAAAGTGTGTATACGGTAACGTATCGAGGGTTCGACTCCCTCTCTCACCGCCAAATTAAAGTAAAGGGAATCAGTATCTTACTGGTTCCCTTTGTTGCTTTGGGACTTATTTAGGACCAATTTAGGGTGTTCTAGTCCGTTATTCTCCTCACTAAAACCCATCATTTCAGAGATACGATTAGCTATTTTTTGCGAGTCCTTAGGTTTTTGCCGCATTAGGTATGTTATTCGTCGTCATTCTTTTACGCGCTTGAACTAAGGTATAGCCGCCACTTAATACTATGAGTAGGCTTCCCAGAATAGTCAGCAAATCTGGGGATTCTCCAAATATAAATATTCCTAAAGCTAAGGCAAAGAGTAAACGTGTATAACGAAAGGGGCTTACTACCGATACATCTCCAGTGCGCATAGCGATTGTCAGCGCATTATAGGCAACTACACCAAAGACGATTGCTCCAATTATTTGTATTGCTGCGGTAGCACTAAACTGTATAGCTTCATTTTGGTAAATCAGTATCGCTAAGCCTGTAGGAATCAACACAAAAAAACCATATACTCCAAGCTGCATATTAGATAACACGGGGGAGGCTGCGCGTGTTGCTAAATCGCGTCCTGCAAAACCTAAGGTAGCGATAACGGCGAATAAAAATGTGACCTCAAAACCATCAAGTCCTGGACGAATGATCATCAGCACGCCCATAAAACCAATCAATACAGCAAGCCATCTCTTATGACCCACTTGTTCACCGAACAACAATGCCGCGCCAAGCATGGCGATTAAAGGTGTGGCTTGCAAAATAGCGGATGCACTTGAGAGTGGCGTTAACGTGATGGCTAAAGCAAAACAGAATCGGCCGACGATTTCACATAGTGCACGTACTAATATGGGGGTAGACAAGACGGCAGGATGAAGCACAGTTTCACCCTTTCGCCAGGTTAACAGTATAAAAATCAACATTCCACCTAGGCCAAATAGCGCTAAAATGAGGCCGATAGAGGTGGTTTCTGCTGCGGATTTGATCAGCATGTCTTCAATAGAAAATGCTGCCATCGCAGCAACCATAAACAGACTACCTTTTTTATTATTCAAAATAAATTCCCTAAATGCTTAGACGCTATCTCTAGTCAAAAAGTTTTGTCATGAGAGTTCTGGTTTAATTAACAAAGACACAGAAGTTACGATATAGCTTATTAGAATCCAATAGAAACATCATTTTCTGATCACTATAGCAAGCTTTCTCTGCTTATCTGAATAGGATTTGCTGCTTAAGGTAGTAATGATTCTGGCTTAAAAATAAATAAGGATAATAAGCATTGGCAAGAAATGATAATAGATACAGATATGGTTTTTTTATCTATATCAGATGGAAAATTAAGTCTCTTTTACCATAAGGAATATGGCTAAAATATTGTTTTTAATATTATCAACTTGTGCGGTTAGTCTAAGATATAGATGTCATGGATGTGCTGCTGTTTTTCAGCTTTTATGATGAATAACATTGTTTGAAAGAGGTCTGTATTGTGAGGTTAATTTTATATGTAGTAGTCTTAAGTAAAATAATCAGGGCAACCGCATGAGTGTTTAAAATTCGTCCAGCTGCAACCCTGCTAATAGAACCGATTCTAAATATTCAGGTTTCATCCAAGCTCTTTTCTGTTTCGCTGGAATGCTT